>NZ_JBIWPL010000002.1:449737-709311 GCF_044768255.1 Kitasatospora sp. NPDC101157
TCGCGTCCCCCGGGCCCACCCCCCCCCCCTCATTGCGGCGGCTGGCGGGGGCGGGGGGTGCGGGGGGGCGGCGCCCCCCCCCCCGCCCCGGCCGGATCGCACGAGGAGAGGAGAGCCGGGGTGCGGCAGCAACCGGTCCTGGAAGTACGGGGAATCCGTAAGGAGTTCCCCGGGGTGGTTGCACTGGACGGGGTCGACTTCCGGCTCTTCCCCGGTGAGGTGCACGCCCTGATGGGCGAGAACGGCGCCGGGAAGTCCACGCTGATCAAGGTGCTCACCGGCGTCCACCCGTCGGACGGCGGCGAGGTGGTGCTGGCCGGCGAGCAGGTGTGGATCGCCGGGCCGCTGCAGGCGCAGGAGGCCGGCATCAGCACGGTCTACCAGGAGGTGAACCTCTGCCCGAACCTGTCGGTGGCGGAGAACATCTTCATCGGCCGCGAACCCCGCAGGTTCGGCCTGATCGACTGGGCGGCCATGCGCCGGCGGGCCGCCGAGCTGGTCCGGGAACTCGACCTGGACGTCGACGTCAGCGCGCCGCTGAACAGCTACTCCATCGCCGTCCAGCAACTGGTGGCGATCGTCCGCGCGGTCGACGTCTCCGCCAAGGTGCTGATCCTGGACGAGCCGACCTCCAGCCTGGACCGCGACGAGGTACGCCAACTCTTCGCCGTCATGCGGAGGTTGCGCGACCAGGGCGTGGCGATCCTGTTCGTCTCGCACTTCCTGGACCAGATCTACGAGATCTGCGACCGGATGACCGTGCTGCGCAACGGCCGGCTGGAGGGCGAGTACCTGACCAGCGAGCTGAACCAGGTCGAACTGGTCTCCCGGATGATCGGTGCCGAACTCGCCGGACTCGACCGGATCGGCGGCGGCAAGCGGCGCGAGCGCACCGCACCGGCCGACGGGGCGGCGTTCCTGCAGGCCGACGGGCTGACCCGGCGCGGCGCCGTCGAGCCGTACGACCTGGCCATCCGGCCCGGCGAAGTGATCGGCCTGGCCGGGCTGTTGGGCTCCGGCCGGACCGAGGCCGCCCGACTGCTGTTCGGTGCCGACCAGAGCGACGGCGGCACCCTGCGGATCGAGGGCGCCGTGACCGCGCTGCGCAGCCCGCGCGACGCGATCGCCCACGGCATCGCGTTCTGCTCCGAGAACCGCAAGACCGAGGGCCTGGTCGGCGAGCTGACCGTCCGCGAGAACATCGTGCTGGCGCTGCAGGCCGCCCGCGGCTGGACCCGCCCGCTGTCGCGCACCGCGCAGGAGGAGTACGCGCTGCGCTGGATCCGCGCCCTGGACATCCGCCCCGGCAACCCCGAGGCGCTGGTGCGCAACCTCAGCGGCGGCAACCAGCAGAAGGTGCTGCTCGCCCGCTGGCTGATCACCGACCCCAAGCTGCTGATCCTTGACGAACCCACCCGGGGCATCGACATCGGGGCCAAGGCCGAGATCCAGAAGCTGGTGGCGAACCTCGCCGAGGACGGCATGGCGGTGCTGTTCATCTCCGCCGAGCTGGAGGAGGTGCTGCGGCTGAGCCACCGGATCGGCGTGCTGCGCGACCACCGGATGGTCGCCCAGCTGGACAACGACGGCGAGCTCACCCCGGAGCGCGTCATGGCCACCATCGCGAGCGGAGCGCAGGAATGACCACGGCACCGATCACCCCGCGGACCAGGGCGGTGACCAGGTCCCGGCTGTTCTGGCCGGCCGTGGTGCTGGCCGTGCTCCTGGTCGCCAACCTCGCCTTCACCCCCGACTTCTTCTCCGTCCACCTCCAGGGCGGCCACCTCTACGGCTCCCTGATCGACATCCTGCACTTCGGCGCCCCGTTGATCCTGGTCTCCCTGGGCATGACCCTGGTGATCGCCACCGGTGGCATCGACCTGTCGGTCGGCTCCACCGTCGCGATCTCCGGCGCCCTGGCCTGCCTGCACATCAGCGATTCGGCCGACCCGGGGAGCCTGGGCACCGTGCTGACGGCCCTCGGCATCGCGCTGGGCACCGCCCTGGTGCTCGGCGCGGTCAACGGGGTGCTGGTGGCCAGGGTCGGCGTCCAGCCGATCATCGCCACCCTGATCCTGATGGTCGCCGGGCGCGGTGTGGCCCAGCTGATCACCGACGGCCAGATCATCACCGTCACCAGCGACCCCTACAAGATGATCGGCGGCGGCTACTGGCTGACCATGCCGTTCGCGATCCTGCTCAGTGCCGTGGTGGTGCTGGCCGCCGTGCTGCTGACCCGCTCCACCGCGCTCGGGCTGCTGCTGGAGTCCGTCGGCGGCAACCCGGTGGCCAGCCGGCTGGTCGGCATCCGGGCGATGCGCCTGGTCGCCCTGGTCTACGTGTTCAGCGCGCTGTGCGCGGCACTGGCCGGCCTGATGGTGTCCTCCAACGTCTCGGCCGCCGACGGCAACAACGCGGGCCTCTGGATCGAACTGGACGCCATCCTCGCGGTGGTGCTCGGTGGGACGTCGCTGAACGGCGGCCGGTTCTCCATCGGCGGCACCGTCCTGGGCGCGCTCATCATCCAGACCCTCTCCACCACCGTCTACACCATCGGCATCCCGCCGGAGACCACCCTGGTCTTCAAGGCGTTCGTGGTGATCGCGGTCTGCCTCGTCCAGTCGCCCAAGTTCCGCGCCGGGCTGGCCGCCCGCGGCCGGCGGACCCGGCGCAGCACCCGGTCGCACGCCGCGGCCCCCACCAACCGGGAGGTCGGCGCATGAACGCCAACGCCCTGCTGACCCGCCTGCGCGGTCAGATCCCGCTGCTGGTCACCGCAGTTCTGCTGGTGTCGATGTTCGGCGCCGGCTCGGTCCAGTACGACGGCTTCTTCTCCGGCCAGGTCGTGCTCAACCTGCTGATCGACAACGCCTTCCTGCTGGTGGTCGCGGTCGGCATGACCTTCGTCGTGCTGACCGGCGGCATCGACCTGTCGGTCGGCGCGGTGGTGGCGCTGTCCACCATGGTCTCCGCCTGGCTGGTGGAGAAGCACGGCTGGCCGCCGCTGCTGGTGATCCCGCTGGTCCTGCTGATGGGCACGGCCGGCGGCTGGCTGATGGGCTGGATCATCCACGTCTTCGAGATCCAGCCGTTCATCGTCACCCTGGCCGGCATGTTCCTGGCCCGCGGCCTGTGCTACACGATCAGCGTCGAGTCGATCTCCATCACCGACCCGCAGTACACCGCGATGGCGCAGACCCGGATCCCGCTCGGCGACCTGTTCGTCTCACCGAGCGCGCTGGTCGCGCTGCTGGTGGTCGCCGCCGCGTTCGTCGTCCTGCACTACACCCGGCTCGGCCGCAACGTGTACGCGCTCGGTGGCAGCGAGCAGTCCGCGCTGCTGATGGGCCTGCCGGTGCAGCGCACCAAGACCGCCGTCTACGCGATCAGCGGATTCTGCTCCGCCCTCGGCGGCGTCCTGCTCACCTTCTACATGCTGTCCGGCTACGGCCTGCACGCGGTGGGCCTGGAACTCGACGCGATCGCCGCGGTCGTCATCGGCGGCACCCTGCTGACCGGCGGCTCCGGATACGTCCTGGGCACCCTGCTCGGCGTGCTGGTGCTCGGCCTGATCCAGACCGTGATCAGCTTCCAGGGCACCCTCAGCTCCTGGTGGACCAGGATCGTCATCGGCGCCCTGCTGTTCGTCTTCATCGTCCTGCAGCGCCTGATCACCGCTCGCCGGCGGTAGGGCCTGTCCGGGTGCACCGCGCCGCCCCGGCACGGCCTGTCCGTGCCGGGGCGGCGCGGTGCTCGAACACCGGGCGGTCGCGTCGAGGCGCTCGATCGCACGTGTCGGGGCGGGTCGTGGCCCTCGCACGCCCCGGCCCGACACGGCGGCCGGGGTCAGCGGGCGCCGAGGAGGTGCTCCAGTGCGAGCTGGTCCAGCTGCTCGAAGGCCATGCCGCGCGCGGCGGCGGCGTCGACGTCGAACTCCTCGAAGGCGGAGCGGTCCGCGAGCAGGCCGGCCAGGCCGTCCCCGGCGGTGGGCAGGGCCAGTTCGGGCAGGCGGGAGGCGGCGAGCGCGGCCTTCACCTCCGGGTCGGCCCGGAAGGCGCGGGAGCGCTCGGCCAGCAGCAGGTAGTTGCGCATGCAGCCGGCCGCGGAGGCCCAGACGCCGTCGAAGTCCTCGGTGCGCGGCGGCTTGAAGTCGAAGTGCCTGGGGCCCTCGTAGCCGGCCGTCTCCAGCAGGTCGACCAGCCAGAAGGCCTGCCGCAGGTCGCCCGCGCCGAAGCGGAAGTCCTGGTCGTACTTGATGCCGGACTGGCCGTTGAGGTCGATGTGGAACAGCTTGCCGTGCCACAGCGCCTGGGCGATGCCGTGCGGGAAGTTGAGCCCGGCCATCTGCTCGTGGCCGACCTCCGGGTTGAGGCCGACCCGCTCGGGGCGCTCCAGCTCGTTGATGAACGCCAGGGCGTGGCCGACGGTGGGGAGCAGGATGTCGCCGCGGGGCTCGTTGGGCTTGGGCTCGATCGCGAAGCGCAGGTCGTAGCCCTGCTGCTCGACGTACTCGCCGAGCAGGTCGAAGGCCTCCTTCAAGCGGTCCAGCGCGGTGCGCACGTCCTTGGCCGCGCCGGACTCGGCGCCCTCGCGCCCGCCCCAGGCAACGTAGACCGAGGCGCCGAGCTCGGCCGCCAGGTCGATGTTGCGGATGGTCTTGCGCAGCGCGTAGCGGCGCACGTCGCGGTCGTTGGCGGTGAAGGCGCCGTCCTTGAACACCGGGTGGGTGAACAGATTGGTGGTCGCCATCGGGACCTTCATCCCGGCGGCGTCCAGCGCGGCGCGGAAGCGCTTGACGGCGGTCTCGCGAGCGGCGTCGTCCGACCCGAAGGGGATCAGGTCGTCGTCGTGGAAGGTGACGCCGTGGGCGCCGAGCCCGGCCAGGCGCTGCACCGTCTCGACCGGGTCGAGGGCGGGGCGGGTCGCGTCGCCGAAGGGATCGCGCCCCTGCCACCCGACGGTCCACAGGCCGAAGGTGAACTTGTGCGCGGGGGTGGGGGTGAGGCTGTCGCTGGACATGGAGCGGCTCCGGATCGGATCCAGGGGTGTTTGTAATGGCTCTCAACAAACTAGTATGCCGGAACGTCAGAAGGAACCCCCTCCGGAGGAACGCATGCCCGAGCAACGTGTCGTGATCGGCTTCGACAGCTCCACGCAGTCCACCAAGGCCCTCGCCGTCGACCTCGACACCGGCACCGTCCTCGGCCAGGGCCGCGCCCCGCACACCGTCAGCACCGGGGCCGGCCGCGAGAGCGACCCCGAGCAGTGGTGGCGGGCCCTCGGCGAGGCCGCTGCGGCGACCGGCTGGGCGGACCGCGCCGCCGCCGTCTCGATCGCCGGCCAGCAGCACGGCCTGGTCGCCCTCGACGCCGACCGCGCACCCGTCCGCCCGGCCCTGCTCTGGAACGACGTCCGCTCCGCACCCCAGGCCGCCGAGCTCCGGACCGCCTACGGTGCGGCGGAACTCGCCCGCCGCACCGGCAGCGTCCCCACCGCCGCCTTCACCGCCGCCAAGTGGGCCTGGCTGCGCGCCGAGGAGCCCGCGGCCGCCGAGCGCGTCGCCGCCGTCCGGCTGCCGCACGACTTCCTGACCGAGCGGCTCACCGGGCAACCGGCCACCGACCGGGGCGACGCCTCGGGCACCGGCTGGTGGGGCCCGGACGGCTACGACAAGTCCATCCTCAACCGGATCGGCCTCGATCCGGCCCTGCTGCCGCCGGTCCTCGCACCGGGCGCCCAGGCCGGCGTCGTCCGCGCGGGTACCCCGCTGCGCGAGGGCACCCCGGTGGCCACCGGCACCGGCGACAACATGGCCGCCGCCCTCGGTCTCGGCCTCCGCCCCGGGCAGCCGGTGCTCAGCCTCGGTACCTCCGGCACCGTCTACGCCGTCGGCAGCGCCCGGCCCGCCGACCCGACCGGCACCGTGGCCGGCTTCGCCGACGCCCTCGGCGGCTGGCTGCCGCTGGCCTGCACGCTCAACTGCACCCTCGCCGTCGACCGCATCGCCGTGCTGCTCGGCCGCGGCCGCGACGAGGTCGAGGACGGCGGCACCGCCGTTGTCCTGCCATACCTGGACGGCGAGCGCACCCCGGACCTGCCCGGCGCCTCCGGCCTGATCCACGGACTGCGCCACGACACCACCCCCGGCCAACTGCTCCAGGCCGCCTACGACGGCGCCGCCCACGCGCTGCTCTCCGCACTGGACGGAGTGCTGCGCGCGGGCGGCACGGACCCGGAGGGCGACGAGCCGCTGCTGCTGATCGGCGGCGGCGCCCGCGGACAGGCCTGGCAGCGGACCGTGCTACGGCTCTCCGGCCGGGCGGTCCAGGTGCCCGAGGCAGAGGAACTGGTCGCGCTCGGCGCCGCCGCCCAGGCGGCCGCGCTGCTCACCGGCGAGCCCGCCGACGAGGTGGCCCGCCGCTGGCGGACGGCCCGCGGCCCGGTGCTGGACCCGGTGAAGAGGGACGACGACGCACTGATCCGGATCGGCGATACCCTGCGTCGGGCCGGAGCCTTGCAAGGTGCTCCGGCCGAGGACCAGTAGGAGGAGCGACGCGTGACGGTGGTCGGCAGGGCGGGCAGGAACACGGAGAGCGGGCCCGCCTGGCAACAGGACATGCGCCGCCAGAACCTCGCGGTGGTCCTCGGCGCGGTCGCCGCGCACAGCCCGCTCTCCCGCGCGGACGTCGCCGGCCGCGTCGGGCTGACCAGGGCGGCCGTCTCCTCGCTCGTCGACGAGCTGATCGGGCGTGGGGCGGTCACCGAGGCGGCGGCCACCGCCAGCGGCCGCCCCGGCCGCCCCGGCCGGGCGCTGGCCGTCAGCGACGAGGGGCCGGCCGGCCTCGGTCTGGAGATCGGCGTCGGCCACCTCGGCGCCTGCGTGGTGGACCTGCGGGGCGAGCCGCGCGTCTGGCGCCGGGAGGAGCGGTCCAACGCCGGCCGGCCCGCCGGGGAGGTGCTGGCAGAGGTCGCCGCGCTGGCCGCCGCGGCGGAGGCGGAGGCCGCGGCCCTCGGGTTGCGCGTCGAGGGCCGGATCCTGGCCGTGCCCGGGGTGGTGCCGAACGACCCCGGCGGCCTGGTCGAGCGCGCGCCGAACCTCGGCTGGCGCGGTGTCCGGCTCGCCGACCACTGGCCGGGACGGGACACCGTGCCCGAGCCGGAGAACGAGGCCAACCTGGGCGCGCTGGCCGAGTACTGGAGCACCGGGCAGCAGGCGGAGACCATCGTGCACGTCTCCGCCGACACCGGGATCGGCGCCGCCCTGGTCATCGACGGGAGGCTGTTCCGGGGCGCCCGGGGCTTCGCCGGCGAACTCGGCCACCTCCCGGTGCACCCGGACGGACCGGAGTGCGCCTGCGGTGCCCGCGGCTGCCTGGAGCAGTACGCGGGCGAGACGGCCGTGCTGCAGCAGTCCGGCCTCGCCCAGTACCGCCCGGGCGACGCGACAGCCCTGCTCGCCGAACGGGCGGGTGCCGGGCACGAGCCGGCCCTGGCGGCGCTGGACCGCGCCGGGCGCGCCCTCGGCCTGGCCCTCACCTCCGCCGTCGACCTCGTCGACCCGGACGCCCTCGTCCTCGGTGGCGCCTACGCCGAGCTCGCCGAATGGCTGCTGCCGGCCGTACGCGCCGAACTGGCCGCCCGGGTCACCGTACGGCCCTGGGCCCCGGAGGCGCTGCGCCGCTCCACGCTGGGGCGGCGCGGGCCGCTGCTGGGCGCGGCGCTGACGACGGTCCGCCGGATCATGGCGGATCCGACGCTGCTGCCCGTCGGCTGACGGCAGGGACGGTCCGCCGGCCTGCCCTTCGCCGGCCTGCCCTTCGCCGGGCTCCCGGCTGGGGGAGTCCGGCGAAGGATCCTCAACTGCCGGTGGGCCGCCCGTTCGCAGGCCTACTGCGGGGTGAAGGACCACTGCAGGTTGGGGCTGCCGTTCCAGCCCCACTGCTTGGTGACGGAGCCGGCGGCGACCTGGCCGCCGCCGTCCAGGACCAGGCCCGTGGTGCGGTTGGCGATGCTGTACAGGCCGTTGCCGTGGTCGGTGATCTGCCACTGCTGGTTGGTGCCGCCGTTCCAGGTCGCCTGCTGCGCGGGTGACCCGTCGGCGGTGGCGCCCCAGCCGTCGGCGACCATGCCGTTGGTGCGGTTGACCAGCTTGTAGTAGCCGTTGCCGAGCTCGACGGCCTGCCACTGGAGGTTGGGGCTGCCGTTCCAGGTCCACTGCTTGAGGTTGCTGCCGTAGGCGACGTTGCCGCCGCTGTCCAGGGCCAGGCCGTCGGTGACGTTGCCGATCCGGAAGTAGGCGGCCGGATCGAAGATCACCTTCAGCGAGGTGATGGCGTCGTTGTTGCCGGTGTTGCGCAGGTCGGGGTTGTCCGCGCTGAACGTCCACGCCGTCCCGGTGAAGTCGTCGCCGGAGTAGCCGATCACCTGGTAGCCCGCCGGCACCCGCACGGAGGAGATGGTCCGCGCCGCCAGCCCCGCGCTCTGCAGCTGGGCGGCCGTGTAGCCGCCCAGCACCAGTGCGGCCGCCGTGCCGGCGTAGGAGACATCGCCGTACGCGGTGGCCACGCCGGGGCCCCCGGGCCGGAGGACGGGGATCTGACCGGCGAAGGTGAACTTCAGCACGTAGGCGAGGGCGTGGAACGGGGCCGAGGACGACGGCAGGGTGATGTGCAGGCCGTCGCTCGCCTGGGTCGGGGTGGGGAGGCTGGTGTACGTGCCCGCGGTCGCGTCGAGCAGCTGGACCGAGGTCAGCGAGCCGAGGTCGATGCGGCCGCTCGCCAGGGTGCTGATGGTCGTCGAACTCCCGGGCCAGCCCAGGACGGTGGCGTACAGGACGGTGTTGTCCTTGGTGCGGGTGAACCGGAAGTCCTTGTTCGTGCCCGCCACGGGGGTGGTGAAGGAGCCGCCGCCCATCTTGGTCGGCCCCTCCCCGTAGACCGTCCAGGCGCGGGTGGCGTACAGGGACTCGCCGAACCGGTGGAGGTGGTCGCCGATGCCCAACAGGACGTCCTTCTGGCCCTGGGGGATCGTCCCGTCCGCCATGGGAGCGATGTTGAGCAGCATGTTGCCGTTCTTGCTGACCCGGTCGATCAGCGCGTGCAGCATCTGCTGGGTGGAGTAGTAGCCGATGCCGACCGTGTAGCACCAACTGGAGCTGCTGATGCTGTCATCGGTCAGCCAGTACGGGTTCGCGATGTCGCCCGGGCCGCCGCGTTCGTAGTCGAAGACCTCGCCCTTGTTGTCGTAGCCGTCCTTGTACGTGGCCACGACCTCCCGGCCCCAGCCCAGGGCCTGGTTGTAGTAGTACGACAGGAAGTTCAGGCGTTGCGTCTCGTCGACCTTGGAGAGGTCGAAGTCCTCCCACAGGATGTCCGGTTGGGCCAGGTCGACGACCTCCTTGAGCTTGTCGTACCAGAGCTGGTTCTCCGCCGTGGTGCCCAGCTGGCCGAAGAGCTTCTGCAGGCTCGCGGTCGGCTGCGCCGGCACGTGGTCGTAGTAGCCGTTGAAGTTGTAGGCGTGGTGCATCGCCACCAGCAGTTTCAGACCCTTGCCGCGGATCGAGTCGCGGAAGATCTGCAGGAGGTTCAGCTTCGGCCCGTGCTGCACCGAGTTCCACTCGTTGACCGTGCTGTTCCACATCGAGAAGCCGTCGTGGTGCTCCGCCACCGGCCCGGCGAACCGGGCGCCGGCGTCCACGAAGAGCTGGGCCCAGGCGTCCGGGTCGAAGTTCCCGCCCTGGGAGGTCAACCTGGGCGAGAACTGCACCCAGTTGCCGGCCTTGTCCCGGGCCCCGTCGAGGAAGTTCTCGTACGGCCACACCGACGGGTCCCCGTAGGTGGCGATGTGGTGGTCGTTCTCGGCGCTTCCGGCGATGTACATGGTCCGCGGGTACCACTCGCTGCCGTACGCCGGAACACTGAAGGCGCCCCAGTGGAAGTAGATCCCGAACTTGGCGTCCTGGAACCACTCCGGCGCCGGCGGGTGCTGATCCACCGAGGCCCACGTGGGGGAGTAGGACGACGGAGCCGCGAGCGCCCCCGCCGTACCGATCGTCAGGTTCGTCGTCGCGGCGGCAACGATGCCGGCGGCACTCGACAGGAAGACACGTCTGTTGATCGCCATGGCTGGATCCTCCGTCGTTGGGTGGGGGCGTGTTCCGGGCCGCGACAGCGAAGTCCGGGCAGCCGCCTGCCGTGCGGCTCGACACGGCCTGCCGCGTGCAACGCGTGGAATGTGAGCGGTAACAGACGCGGCCCAGCTGATTCTGGCAGCCTCGTGACGACTGTCAAGGCATCGGACAGCGCGAGCTGCCCGCCGGCGATACATGGGATGTCTCCGGGTGCTCGACAGGGCCTCTGACCTGGCCCTGAGGCAGATTCGGGCAGGACTGAGCCGTAATCTGACGATCTGTCCCCTCCAGGTCGGGTTGGATGACCGCTCGGCACACATAGGATGTTTGGCGCCCAGGGAGGCGTGATATCTCCATGAGGGCATGCCCGCCGGCATCGAGTCCGGCCGGGGCCGACCAAGCCGACTGCCCCCGCTCCCCTCCGGGTGAGGGGCTGGACCACCCGGAGATCCTCCGCGCGTCTGCCCGGCAGTCCGCGGATCTCCGGGACCGTCCTGGTCAGCGCTCACGTTCCGCTCGATCAGCTCCACACCCCAAGGAGACTGCGTGGACACGATGGACCGGCACTTCTTCCGCCGTTCGAAAGACGCGGCAACGGACGAACCCGCGAACTCTCGGACCGCCCCCGGGGGCCGCCCGCGTACCGGCCGCGGCCTTGGGCGGGCCGCCCGGCACGCGATCGCCGGCCTCGTGGCCACGGCCCTGGCTCTGTCCGGGCTGCTGACCGCCGGCGCGGCACAGGCCGTGCCGACCACGCAGGCGAGCCCGGCGGCATCCGCCACCGGCCAGTTCCACGGTGTGAACTGGGCCGACCCCGACGACAACTTCATCACCGGCCCCAACGTGCCCGTGGGCCTGTCGACTTCGGACGACTACTCGACCACCTACGCGAAGTCCACGGCGATCCTCAAGGGATTCCAGGCACTCGGCGCCAACACCGTCCGGCTGGGCTTCAACGCGGCGACCACGTCAGGGCCCTGGTGGAACAGCTACACCGCCGCACTGGACGCCGCCACCGCGCTGGGCATGAACGTCGTCGTCGCGCCGTGGCTGCAGGGCGGGAAGGTCAGTGACGTCGCGTCCTTCCATCAGATGTGGGACACCGTCATCAACAAGTACGGCTCACGCGGCAACTTCTACTTCGACATCATGAACGAGCCCTACAACTACAGCGCCACCGACCTCACCGACTTCGAGGCCGACTGGCTCGCGCGCTACCCCGACCTGCCCCGCGGCCACGTGATCGTGCCCGGCTTCTCGGCCGACCTCAACCTGTGCGCCGTCGGCTCCGACTCCCGGCTGTCCGGCACCCTGCTGTCGATTCACATCTACGGCATGTTCGGCGACAGCCACACCACCGAGGCCGACTGGGTCAAGGACTTCACCGACAACCTCTGCGGCCACGCCGACCGGGCCCTGGTGACCGAGTTCGGCGTCCCGATGAACACCGGCGTCGACTACGACGGTCCCAAGGACGGCAGCAACGACCTGTCCTACCTCTACGCCGTCACCGACACCGTGCGCAGCCTCGGCATGGGTTCCGTCCTGTGGACCGGCGTCAAGGAAGCGGCCCGGACGCAGGGCCCGGGCCCGTGCGAGAACGCCTCGTGCGCCATCACCTCGCTTAACGGCAGCGGCACCAACCTCTCGCTGACCGTCACCAACCGATCCGGCCTCGACCGGCTCCAGTGGGGCTGGGGCACCGGGACCAATCCGGGCGGCGGGAGCAGCGCCGGCACCGCGCTGCGCGGCACCGGCTCCGGCCGCTGCCTGGACGTGCCGGGCGCCGCCACGACCAACGGCCTGCAGACCGAGATCTGGGACTGCAACGGCGGCAACAACCAGCAGTGGCCCCTGAACCCCGCCAAGGAACTGCGCGTGTACGGCAACAAGTGCCTGGACACCTACGGCTCCGGGACCTCGCCCGGAACCAGGGCCATCATCTGGGACTGCAACGGCGGCACCAACCAGCAGTGGAACGTCAACAGCGACGGCACCATCACCAGTGCCCTGTCCGGACTGTGCCTGGACGTCTCCGGCTCCTCCACCGCCAACGGCGCGCTCGTCCAGCTGTGGACCTGCAACGGCGGCAGCAACCAGCAGTGGAGCCGCAGGTAACGAGATCGAAGCCGCGCCGACGGCTTCGAGAGCCCCCGGCGGCCCGTTTCCTCCGGGCCGCCGGGGGCTCGGCCGACGCACCGTCAGCGGGACCGGCCGTCAGCGAACCCGCCCGTAACCCTGTCTCGACGAGCCGGACCTGGCACCGATCCGCCGCACCTTCACCCCCGCCGACCTGCCCGCCACCGCCATCGGCACGGTGGCGGGCCGCCGGCTCGGACGCACGGTGGCCGTGCCGTGCGTACCGGACGTCCCCGGGACCGAGGACCTGCTCCAACTCGCCGTCCATGAGCCGCTGATCGCGGGCGTGGCGGGCCGGGGACCGACGACGACACGCCGCCGGGGTGTCGCCGTGTGTCAGCTGTCGACGAGGGCCGATCCCGGCTCGCCGAGGGATTCGCGCAGCCAGTGCTCGACCCCGGCGACGTGCACGGTCGCCCAGGCGTGGGCGAGCTCCGGGCGCCGGCCGGCGATCGCGTCGTAGATCGCGCGGTGCTGCTGGCGGGTGCGCTCGGCCGCGCCCTCCTCGGTCAGCCCGCGCCAGATCCGCGCGCGCGTGGTCGGCCCGGACAGGCCGTCGATCAGCGAGGAGAGCACGGTGTTGCCCGAACCGGCCGCGATCCTGCGGTGGAACTCCAGGTCGTTGGCGATGATCTCGTCCAGCGTGGCGGCCTCGTCCAGGTTCCGCAGCAGCTCGGCCAGGCCGGTGATGTCCTCCTCGGACATCACCCGGGCGGCCATCGCGGTCGCGGCGGGCTCCAGGATGCGGCGGACCTCCAGGAACTCCAGCACCGTGTGGTCCTGGTGGAAGTCGACGACGAAGGCCAGGGCGTCCAGAAGGAGGTCGGGCTCCAGGCTGGTCACGTACGTGCCGTCGCCCTGGCGCACATCGAGCACCCGGATGAGCGAGAGCGCCTTGACGGCCTCCCGCAGGGAGTTGCGCGACAGGCCCAGCCGGTCGGCGAGGTCCGCCTCCTTCGGGAGCTTGGCACCCGGGCGGAGCTCACCGCTCACGATCATGGCTTTGATCTTCTCGATCGCCTCGTCGGTGACTGGCACTGCCTCGCCTCTCCTGGTCGTCCGATCATCGCGGCATACGGGTTGCGCCCGTCCCGGCCGTGGCGCTCCGAGGCACCCGGGCCGGGACCTGCGGCCGGGAGGGCTGCTCCTCGGTCGGCTCCTCGACAGGAGTCGGTCGGGTACGCGATGAGCGCCCCGGACCGCACGCTGTCGCGGGCCGGAGCGGGCAGGGCGGTCCCAAGGCTGTTCCACCACCGCGACACACCGCACTCGCAGGCATGCCACCCATCAGGGGCACTCCTGCGGGGTGGGGACCTCCGGCAGCAGCAGCCCGCGCTCCTTCAACTCCGCCCACAGCGCCTGCGGCACGGGGTGCCGGAGCATGGCAGCGGCGTCCCGCACCTCGGTGGCGTTGCGGGTGCCGACCAGCACGCTCGCCACGGCGGGGTGCCCGAACGGGAAGCGCAGCGCCGCGGCGCGCAGCGGCACGCCGTGCTGCTCGCAGACGGCCTTGAGGTCGAGGGCGCGGGCGAGCAGCTCCTCGGGCGCGGCGGCGTAGTCGAAGGTCGCGCCGGGGTGGGGGTCGGCGAGCAGGCCGGAGTTGAAGACGCCGCCGATCACCACGCCGACGCCGCGTTCGGCGGCCAGCGGCAGCAGCTCGGTGAGGCCGCGCTGGTCGAGCAGGCTGTAGCGGCCGGCCAGCAGGACGGTGTCGAGGTCGGTCTCGCGGACGAACCGGGCGAGCAGTTCCGCCTGGTTCATCCCGGCGCCGATCGCGCCGACCGTCCCTTCGGCGCGCAGCCGGGCCAGCTCCGGGTAGGCCTCGGAGATCGCCTGGTCCGCGTGGTCGTCGGGGTCGTGCAGGTAGACGACGTCGATCCGGTCCAACCCGAGCCGTTCCAGGCTGTCCTCGATCGAGCGTCGGACGCCCGCGGCGCTGAAATCCCAGACCCGGCGGTGGGTGGCGGGGACGGCGAAGCCGTCGGCGAGGTCGTCGCCCTCGGCCGCCGGGGCCGGCCGCAGCAGCCGGCCGACCTTGGTGGAGAGGACGTACTCGTCCCTGGGGCGGCCGCGCAGGGCCTGGCCGAGCCGGCGCTCGGACAGGCCCAGGCCGTAGTGCGGGGCGGTGTCGTAGTACCGCACGCCCGACTCCCAGGCGGCGGTGACCGCCGCTTCGGCGTCGGCGTCGCTCACCGGCGTGAACAGGTTGCCGATGCCCGCCGCGCCGAAGGCGAGTTCACCGACCTCCACCGTGCTGTGCCCCAGGGGGCGGCGGCGCCCGGTCACGATGCAGCCTCCGGTCGCAGGCGCAGGTTCGCCATCCCGCCGTCGACCTGGAGGGTCGCGCCGGTGGTGCTGCCGGCGGCGGGGGAGGCCAGGTAGGCGATGGCGGCGGCCACCTCCTGGGGGGTGACCAGACGCCCGTGCGGCTGACGGGCGTTGAGCTGCGCCCGTTCGGCGGCCGGGTCGTCGGCGGTCTCCAGGAGTCGGCCGACCCAGGGGGTGTCCACGGTGCCGGGGCTGACGCAGTTGACCCGGATGCCCTCGCGGACGTGGTCGGCGGCCATGGACAGGGTGAGCGCGTGCACGGCGCCCTTGCTCGCCGCGTACAGTGCGCGCTGCGGCAGACCGGTGGTGACGACGATGGAGCCGAGGTTGACCACCGAGGCCCGGGTGGAGCGGCGCAGGTGCGGCAAGGCGGCCCGGGTGGTGCGGACGACACCGAGCAGGTTGACGTCGAGGACGCGGTGCCACTGCTCGTCCGGGTTGTCCGCGACCGTCCCGGTCGCGCCGATGCCCGCGTTGTTGACCAGGATGTCGATGCCGCCGAGCGCCTCGGCGGCCGCCTCGACGGCACGGGACACCGAGGCGTCGTCGGAGACGTCGGCGGTGAAGCCGAGCAGCGGCTTCGGCACGGCCGCCGGGTCCAGGTCCAGCACGGCCACCCGGGCGCCGCGCCCGGCGAGCAGGGTGGCGGTGGCCAGGCCGATTCCGGAGGCGCCGCCGGTGACGAGGGCGGTCAGTCCGTCGAGTTCCGGGGCGGTCATGCGATCGCCTCCTGGTGCCGCACCGGCTCCCCGGTCCGGAAGGAGTCGTGGCGGTAGCGGTAGGTGTCCGGCGCGGACCGGTGCATGGCGGCCGGGGACCCGGGCGCGGTGGGGGCGCGGTAGTGGCCCGCGGAGATCCAGCGGACGTCGTGGGTGTCGACGGCGGTGATCCGCGCTGTGGTTGCGGACAAGGGGATGCCTCTCACGCGTTGACGAGCGTCTGGCGCTGGGCGCCGAGGCCGTCGATGGACAGTTCGACGGTGTCGCCGTCGCGCAGGTAGGGGTTGCCGGGCAGGCCGAGGGCCACGCCGGCCGGGGTGCCGGTGTTGATGACGTCGCCGGGGCGCAGCACCATGTACTGGCTCAGGTACCGGACGAGGTAGCCGACTTCGAAGATCATGTTCTTGGTGCTGCCGTCCTGGCGGGGCTCGCCGTTGACGGCCAGCCGCAGCCCCAGCTGCTGCGGGTCGCCCACCTCGTCCGGGGTCACCAGCCAGGGCCCGAGCGGGTTGAAGCTCTCGCAGGACTTGCCGAGGTCCCACTGGGCGGAGTACTCCAGCTGGAACTCCCGCTCCGAGACGTCGTTGCTGATCGCGTAGCCCGCGACGCACTCCGCCGCCTCCTGCGAGGAGGTGAGGTAGCGGGCCTCCCGGCCGATGACGACGGCGAGTTCCACCTCCCAGTCGGTCTTCACCGAGCCGCGCGGGATCAGCACGGGGTCGAAGGGGCCGACGACGGTGGACGGGTCCTTCATGAAGACGACCGGCCGCTCGGGGACGGCCGCCCCGGTCTCCTCGGCGTGGTCGCGGTAGTTGAGGCCGATGCAGACCACCTTGCCCGGCCGGGCGACGGGAGCCCCGATCCGCAGGCCTGCCGTGTCCAGGACGGGCAGCGACCCCTCGGCCAGGGCGGTGCGGACCCGGTCGATCCCGCCCGAGGAGAGGAACGCCCCGTCGATGTCGTCGGTCAGGCCGGCGAGGGTGCGGGTCGTTCCGTCCTCGTCGCGGACGGCCGGCGTCTCCGCTCCCGGCTCGCCGACGCGAAGCAGCTTCATGTGATGGCTCCCATCGACACATCGGATGTATCCGCAGTGCCTGACGATACGAGCCCGCCCCGGGAGCCGCAAGGATTCCTCCGGTGTCTGCTCGCCGCCGGACCCGAGCTGTCGTCAACTGTGCACCACAGATGGTGTACTGGGGCCCTCGGGGAAGGCGGGGAGGTAGTGGGATCGCGGTTCCGAGTCCTCCGAGGCTTCCTCCTGTCAGCCGGACTTCCGGCTCGTAAGGTCCTCCGCATCACCAGCCATCCGATGACTGCCGACGGGATGACGTGTGCCGGACCACGACGGGCGGTGGGGGGTGCTTCCCGGAAGAAGCCTTCGATAGTACGGTCGCGCGCATCACCCGAGACCGTTCGGAGGACTGTGCATGTCGGCACGCTACTTCGAGGACTTCGCGATCGGCCGTGGGGGTCTCGCGCCGCGCGCGGTCCTGGACACCGATGCTCCCGTGCTCGACCTCAACGGGCACTGGGCGTTCCGTTTCTCGCCGACGCTGAAAGGCGACCCGGACGGCTTCCAGGACCCGGCGTTCGACGACAGCTCCTGGGACGCCCTGCCCGTTCCCTCGCACTGGCAGTTGCGCGGTCACGGCCGGCCGGTCTACGTCAACGTCGCCTACCCCATCCCCCTGGACCCGCCCTTCGTCCCGGACGAGAACGAGACCGGGGACTACCGCCGGGTCTTCGAGCTGCCCGATTCCTGGCACGGCGTGCCGGCCGTGCTGCGCTTCGAGGGCGTGGACTCCTGTGCCCGGGTCTGGCTCAACGGCACGGAGTTGGGCGTGACCTACGGCAGCCGTCTGCCGGCCGAGTTCGACGTGAGCGCCGCGCTGCGGCCCGGCCGCAACGTGCTGGCCGTGCGGGTGCACCAGTTCTCCGCCGGTACGTACCTGGAGGACCAGGACACCTGGCGCCTGTCGGGCATCTTCCGCGACGTGCGACTGCTCGCCCGCCCGGTGGGCGGGATCCGGGACGTCTTCGTCCACGCCGACTACGACGCCGCAACCGGCGAGGGCCGGTTGCGCGTGAACGTGGACGCGGACGCGCCCGTGCGGATCACCGTGCCCGCCCTCGCGATCGACGACCGGCCCGCCGAGGGCGAGTTCCGGGTGCCCGCGGTGCGGCCGTGGAGCGCGGAGGAGCCGCACCTGTACGAGGCCGAGCTGAGCACCGCGACCGAACGCGTCCGGGTCAGGGTCGGCTTCCGCACCGTCGTCGTGGACGACGACGGCGTGCTGCGGGTCAACGGACGGCGCGTCGTGCTGCGCGGGGTCAACCGGCACGAGTTCGACCCCGACCACGGCCGCGCCCTCTCACCGGAGACCATGCGCCGCGACGTGGAGCTGATGAAGCGGCACAACATCAACGCCGTCCGCACCTCCCACTACCCGCCGCACCCGGCCTTCCTCGACCTGTGCGACGAGCTCGGGCTGTACGTCGCGCTCGAATGCGACCTGGAGACCCACGGGTTCGAGTACGCCGACGCCACGCCGTGGGAGCGCAACCCCTCCGGCGACCCGCGCTGGCACGACGCCTGTCTGGACCGCATCGAGCGCACGGTCGAGCGGGACAAGAACCGTCCGAGCGTCATCCTCTGGTCACTGGGCAACGAGGCCGGCGACGGCCGGAACCTGCGGGCGATGGCCGACTGGCTGCACCGGCGCGACCCCTCCCGCCCGATCCACTACGAGGGCGACCGGCTCGGCGAGTACACCGACGTGTTCGCCGAGATGTACCGCCCGCCCGCGGCCGTCGCCCGCATCGGCCGCGGACAACTGCTCCCGGGCGAGACCTCGTACCCCGCACGGCCCGGGTCCGGTGACCCGGCGGACGACCCGCGCAACCACCGGCCGTTCCTGCTCACCGAGTTCGCCCACGCGATGGGCAACGGCCCCGGCGGCCTGACCGAGTACGCGCGGCTGTGGGACGAGTACCCGCGGGTCCAGGGCGGTTGGGTCTGGGAGTGGATCGACCAGGGGCTGCGGACGCACGACGCCGAGGGCCGCGCGTTCTTCGGATACGGCGGTGACTTCGGCGAGGACCTGCACGACGGCAACTTCATCTGCGACGGTCTGCTCTTCCCCGACCGCACCCCCTCGCCCGGCCTGCTGGAGTACGCCAAGGTCATCGCCCCGGTCCGCATCGGCCCCGGCCCGGAGCCCGGGACGCTGACCGTGGAGAACCGCTACGAGGTGCTGGACCTGTCCCACCTCCGGTTCACCTGGTCGCTGGCGTGCGAGGGCACCGAGCTGGCCCGGGGAGAGCTGCCCACCCCGCGGCTGGCCGCAGGGGAGAACGGCCGGCTGGCGCTGCCCGCGCTGCCGACCGGGCGGGACGACGAGGGCGAACTCTGGCTCACCGTCCGGGCGGAGCTGGCCAAGGCCACCGCGTGGGCCCCCGACGGCCACCTGGTCGCCTGGGGCCAACTCCCGCTGCACGCACCCGAGCCCGGCCCCCGTCGCCGGCGCCCGCACGGCCCGCCGACTGCGGTGCGTGCCACTGGCCGCCACCTCGCCCTGGGGCCCGGCCGCTTCGACCCCGCCACCGGGCGTCTGCTCGACCTCGCCGAACTGCCGCTACGGGGGCCCCGGTTGAACCTCTGGCGAGCCCCCACGGACAACGACCGCGGCGGCTGGGCCCAGCAGGACGCCGCCTACTGGAAGGACCGGGGCCTGGACCGGCTACGGCACCGCACCGTGTCCGTCGAACCGGACTCCGAGGGCCTGACCGTCGTGGTCCGCAGCGCCGCGGCCGCGGTCGCCTGCGGCTATCTGACCACGTACCGCTGGACCGGCGACGGAACCGGCCTGCGGCTCCACGTGCACGCCGAGCCGGACGGGCACTGGCCCGAGTACCCGGTCCGCTCCACCGACGCGGTGGTCGATGCCGGGCTGCCGCCACAGGAGCAGGGGGAACTGCTCCGCAGGAACGCCGCACCTCCGCTGGCCCGGATCGGTCTCGCCTGGGAACTGCCCGCCGACTGGTCGCTGGTCGAGTGGTTCGGCGCGGGCCCGGGGGAGGCCTACCCGGACTCGCGCCAGGCGGTCCGGGTCGGACGCTTCCACGCCACGGTCGACCAACTGCAGACGCCCTACGTGCGCCCGCAGGAGAACGGCAACCGGACGGACGTGCGGTGGGCCGAGATCGGCGACGGATCCGGCGGGCGCATCCGCGTCCAGGGCGAGGAGCTCTTCCACTTCTCCGCCCGCCGCTGGACGGACCGGCAACTCGCCGCGGCCCGGCACCCCACCGAACTCGTCCCCGGTCCGCTGGTCCACCTGCACACCGACCACGCCGTCCAGGGCCTCGGAAGCGCCGCCTGCGGCCCCGGTGTCCTGCCCCAGTACCGGCTCGAAGTCGGCACCGCCGACTTCACCGTCCTCCTCACGCCGCTCCACCGTCCTTGACGCCGGCAACGGCCCGCCGCACCGGATCACGTGCTTCGGCGTCACGACCACGAGCGGGCCCCCGTCGACGGCCTGCCGGAGCCGGAGGGCCGCCACCTGTAGGCGAATTCGAGGGGCGGCCGTCCGGGTTTCCTCAGGGTACGGGGAGACTAACGCGGGCCACTGACACCGGACTGACACCGGACCGGTCACCGCCCACCCGCTACGGCGTCCGGGTCACGGTACGGCCCGCCCGCGCGGCGGCCGCCGCGAACGCGCTCGCGTCGAGCACCGCCGCGCCACCCGGGTCGTTGTTGAAGTACACGAAGACATCGGCCGCGTCCGCCCAGCTGTCGGCGATCCGGCTCACCCAGCCGGCCAGCGCCTGCCGCCCGTACCGGGGCCAGGGCCGGGCCCGCCCGGCGTGGCAGCGCAGGTAGCCCCATTCGCAGGTCCGCCACAGCGGGGCGACCGGGCGTGACCCCCGGTCCGCCCAGCACAGCGCGGCGGCCCGGCCGGTCAGCACCGCACGGATCTCCGGCGTCCACCAGGACGGGTGCCGCGGCTCGACGGCGACCCGCACGCCCGCCGGGAAGGCGGCCAGGCAGCGGTCCAGCAGCTCGGCGTCCGCGCGCAGCGTGGGGGGCAGCTGGAGCAGGACGGGGCCGAGCCGCGCCCCGAGGCCCTGCGCCGCCGTGAGCATCCGCTGAACCGGCTCGGCCGGCTCGCGCAGGCGCTTGATGTGGGTGAGGTAGCGGCTGGCCTTCACCGCGAACACGAAACCCTCCGGGGTGCGGGTGCGCCAGTCGGCGAAGGTGTCCGGCGAGGGCAGGCGGTAGAAGGCGGCATTGCTCTCCACCGTGGCGAACCGCTCGGCGTACTCCTCCAGCCAGCGCCGCTTGGGCGTCCCTTCCGGGTAGAGGAGCCCGCGCCAGTCGTCGTACTGCCAACCCGAGGTACCGACGATCAACGACATGACTCCAGCAAACACCCGTCCGCCGGGCCGGGCACGCGACGGAGACCCGATCGGCCATGCCCGGGCGCGGAGCGCCGTGCCGGGGGCGCGTACCGGCAGGGCCCGGTCGGCACAGGAAGGGTCCGAATTGCTCTGGACCAATGTGGTCCAGACCATTGACCGGGCTCCCGGAGCTGAGCCAAGATCATGCGCGCCGCCGCGAACGGGAGTCGACACCGGTCCGGCGTGGTCCCTGGCACAGCGAACAAGGGAAACGTGAGAGCAATGCGCAACATCCTCAAGACCGCCGCCGCCCTCGCCCTCGGCGGAGCACTCGCCGTCGGCGTCTCCGGAACGGCCTTCGCGGCCGGCGGCCCGACCAACCTGACCGGCAAGGGCTGCCCGTCCTCCTACTCCAACAACGCGGACAGCGGCACCTACATCCAGACGCTGACCAGGAAGTTCGTCGGCCCCCAACGGCTTCCAGTACGGCGACTACAGCGTCGTCTTCTACAACTCGGCCGGCATCAAGTCCACCCTGCCCGTCCACGAGTACCGCTGCTACTGAGCCCGCGGCGGCACGGTGCACACGGCACGCCCCGGGACCGGTCCGGCCGGTCCCGGGGCGTGCCGCTGCGCCCCCGCGTTCCGGGCGGCGGTCACCGCGCCGCCGCGACCCGCGCGTCCGTGCCGAAGGTGCGGCGGTAGGAGGCGGGTGAGACGCCGAGCGTCGTCCGCATGTGGGCGCGCAGGGAGTTCGCGGTGCCGAAGCCGACCCGGTGGGCGACCAGGTCGATGGAGAGGTCCGTGGTCTCCAGGAGCTGTTTGGCCAGTTCGAGCCGCTGGGCGGTGAGCCACTGGACCGGGGTCATGCCGACCTCGTCGCGGAAACGCCGGGTGAAGGAGCGCAGGCTCATCCGGGCGTGCTCGGCGAGCCGGTTGAGGGGCAGTGGTTCGCCGAGGTGGTCGAGCGCCCAGGCCCGGGTGGCACTGGTGTCGGCGATCGTGGGGTCGGGCACCGGGCGGTCGATGTACTGCGCCTGCCCGCCGTCCCGCCACGGCGGTACGACGCACATCCGGGCGGTCCGGTTGGCGACGGCCGCGCCGTGGTCGCGGCGGATGATGTGCAGGCAGAGGTCGACGCCCGCGGCCACCCCCGCGGAGGTGAGCACGTCACCGTCGTCGACGAAGAGCACCTCCTCGTCGACCCTGACCGCCGGGTAGGCCCGGCGGAACTCGGGGGCGAGGTTCCAGTGGGTGGTCGCCGGCCGGCCGTCGAGCAGCCCGGCCGCGGCGAGCACGTAGGAGCCGGAGCAGATGGACACCAGCCGGGTGCCGGGGCGGATGCGGGCGACGGCGGCGGTGACCTCGGGCGGCAGCGGACCGCCGCGCCCCAGTTCCGGCATCGCGTGGGTGGGCGGGACGACCACCGTGTCGGCCGCGGCCAGGGCTTCCGGGCCGGCGGCCGGCTGCACGGTGAAGCCGGCGTCGCTGAGCACGGGGCTTCCGTCGGCGGTGCAGACCGTGACCTCGTAGAGCGAGCTGCCCTCGGTGTCCTGAGCGCTGCCGAAGACGCGCGAGGGGATGCCCAGCTCGAACGGCGGGACCCCGGGCAGGGCCAGCACGGCGATCCGGTGCGGAGCGGGCGCCGCCGCCCGGTTGGAGGCGTTCTGCGGTGCTTCTGCCAGGATCCGTCCCATGGCCAGATCCTGTCACATAGTGGCCGGACGGCCAACACCATGGACGCCCCGGGTGCCGGATCGTTGACCACGTCGTGCCGGGGAGCCCGGCGGCGAAGCGAGTCGACCGATCCGATCGGTCCGGACAGAACGAGGCGTACGGACATGCGTGCAGTGGTGGTGGAGCAGTGGGGCGGACCCGAGCAGCTGGTCGAGCGGGAGGTGGCGCGGCCCGAGCCCGGACTGAACGAGGTCCTGGTGCGGGTGCACGCGGCCGGGGTCAACCCGGTGGACTGGAAGACCCGGGCGAGCGGGGGCCTGATCGAGTGGGGTGACGTACCGGTGGTCGGCTGGGACGTGTCCGGCACCGTGGAGGCCGTCGGCCCCGGGGTGGGCATCCACCGCCCCGGCGACGAGGTCTACGGGATGCCGCTGTTCCCCCGCCAGGCGGGCGCGTACGCCGAGTACGTGGTGGCGCCGGCCCGGCACCTCGCCCCGAAGCCGGCCGGCCTGACGCACGTGGAGGCGGCGGCCCTGCCGCTGGCCGGGCTGACCGCCTGGCAGGCCCTGGTCGACGCGGCGGACGTGCGCCCCGGCGAGCGGGTGCTGGTGCACGCGGCGGCCGGCGGGGTCGGCCACCTGGCCGTCCAGATCGCCAAGGCCCGCGGCGCCCACGTCATCGGCACGGCCAGCGCGGGCAAGCACGGGCTGCTGCGCGAGCTGGGTGCGGACGAGGTCGTCGACTACCGGGCGGTGCGCTTCGAGGACGCCGTGTCCGACGTGGACGTGGTGCTCGACGGGCTCGGCGGCGAGACCGCCGAGCGTTCCCTGGCGGTCCTGCGGCCCGGCGGCCGGCTGATCACGCTGCCCGGCCCGGACGACGTCCCCGCCGCCCGCGACGGCGTACGGGCGAGCTGGGTCCTCGTCGAACCCGATCACCTGGGCCTGCGCGAGCTGACCGCCCTGGCCGACCGGGGCGCACTGCGGCCCGTGGTCGAGACCGTCCTTCCCCTCGGCCAGGCCGCGAAGGCCCATGAACTCGGCGAACTCGGCCGCACCACCGGCAAGATCGTCCTGACCGTCGCCTGACGGTCGCGGGGGCCGTGGCCGGACGGTCGCCTGACCGCCGCCCGACCGCTCGGCCGGGCGGCGGGCCCCACCCGCCGTCCGGCTGCTCGTTCGCCCGGACGGCGTGCTGAGTCACGACGACGGGAGCGGGCAACGGCTGACCTGGCTGCCCGGGGCCGGGCGGACTATCGTGTCCGGTCCGGATGGGGGCCGCCTCGTGCGGCACGCCAAGCGGTCGATCGGCGGGGGCGCGCGTGGTGAAGGGACTGGCCCAGTGGGGGCCGGAGCTCTACTGGACGAGGTACGGGGACCAGCGCCTCGGCCCGGCCCCGCCGGGCAGCGGAGACAGAGGCCTGCTGCGCAGCGGGTTCGCCCCGTGCCTGCTGACGGTCCTGCGGCTGGCGGCGCACCAGGAGACGGACCGCAGGAGCGATCCGGACCTGGCGGCGGCACTGGTGCGGGCCGGTCATGTCGACCGGGCGGTCGAGCTGGTCCGGTCGGGCGGGAGCCGGTCCGGGCCGGAGGCGGATCTGGCCCGTCTGGTGCGGGTGGCGGGCGAGGCCGGGGACCTGGACGGCGCGCGGGTGCTCCTCGACTCGCTGACCGACCGCGCACTGCGGGACGACGCCCTGGTCGCCCACATCGCGGCGGTGGCACGCGCCGGTGACCACGAGCGCGCCGCCCGCCTGGCTCAGACGGTCCGCTACCCGCACAACTGGCCCCGTGCCTGGGCCGGGCTGGCGAAGGCGGTGGCGGACGGCGGTGACTTCCCGGCTGCGCTCGAACACCTCGCCAGAGCCGTCGAGTGCGCCGGCCGTGGCGCGGAGTCGGGGCGCGTACTCGTGACGGCCGTGGAGATCGCGCACGCCGCGGGCGACCGCGTACTGGCGGGCGACTTCGCCGACCGGGTGGAGGACCTCGTCCGCTCCGAGGGCCGCGAGAGCGTCGGACAGCGCGCGTTCCTGGTCGCGGTGCTGGCCGTCGAGGCCCGCCTCGGCGACCTGGACCGGCTCGACGCCGTGCTGCGCAGCGTGGCCCGGGCCGCCGCCGCGAGGTCAGCCGCGGAGGCCGAGGCCGCGGCTGCGGCGGCGGGGCCGGGGGATGGTCAGGCCGACCCCGATGTCCTGTGTCTCACGATCCGCGCGCGGCCCAGCCCGCACTTCGACGCGCGGATCGTGCCCGAACTGCTGGAGGCGTTGGCCGAGAGCGCCGACCGGGAGGTGGCCCTCGCCGTGGCCGACCGGGCCGAGGAACTGCTCCGCCGCGACACCTGGTTCGAGGGCTTCGCGTTGCGGGAGGCCGTGACCTCGCTGCTGGCCCGGCACGGGCGGGTCGAGCGGGCCATGGCGCTCGTCGACCGGATCGACGATCCCGACCTGCGGACGGCGCGGACGGCCCACGTCGTCGAGGTGCTGGCCCGGTCCGGGGACACCGACCGGGCCGAGGCCCTCGCCCGTGCCCTGGCCGACCGCCGGGCGCGGAGCCGGGCGTTGATGGCGGTCGTCGGCGAGCTGGCCCGCAGCGGCGAGACGGCCCGGGCCGAGGCCCTCGTCCCCGCGATTCCCGATCGCTGGGGGCGGGGCGAGGCGCTCATCGACGTCGTCGCTGCGCTGGCCCGCCAGGGTGAGCCGGAGCGGGCCGAGGACCTGGCCCACACCATCCCCCACGGCCGGGCGCGGGCGTGGGCCCTGGCCACCCTGGTGGGGCTGTCGGAGCCCGCCCGCGCCCGCAGGCTGGCGGCCCGGGCCGTGTTCCTCGGCGGCTTGACGATGGTCCTCGACGCCCTGGAGGAGATCGCCCCCGGTGCGGTGGTGGCCGTCGCCGACGAGCTGATGAGCCAGCGGAAGGCACGCACCCCCGGCCCGGAGGAGGCGCAACGACCCGGACGGCCCGCGGGCGGACGGCCGTAGCGCGGGGCCGAGCGCGCGGCAACGATTCCTCCAGGCCGTACCGGTAGCGGTCGTGGACACCCCTCGCGCCCGGCCGCCGGTGTGTGGTCGTCACGGTGGCCGGGCTCTGAGCCGTCGGCGGCGGCCCGGACGGCGGCCCCGAGGGGAGGGGGTGGACGCCGTCCGGGCCGTTCCTGCCGACCCCTTCCTCGTGTCACCCCGATCCGGCCGGCCAAACCTGCGGACCGCTGCGCCGGGCCGGGCCGGGCGGTGCCGGGCATGAACCTCCAACACCGGGGCACACGACGGGCGTTGTGGACGGTTGTGAGCGAACGAGAGGAGATGACCATGACGATCCTGTGGGCCCTGGTCGCGGGTCTGGTGGTAGGCGTGCTGGCGAAGCTCGTGCTGCCGGGCCGTCAGCCCGTGCCGCTGTGGCTGACCGTCCTCGTCGGCGCGGCCGGAGCGGTGCTCGGCAACGCCGCGGCCTCCTACTTCGGAGTGCGGCACACCGGCGGGATCGACTGGATCCGGCACCTGCTGCAGGTCGGCGTGGCGGCGGTGCTGATCGCGCTGGTGTCTCCCGCCTACGCGGGACGGCGCCGCTGACCGGTGCGGCGGAGCCCCCAACTCGGCTGCCGCGACCGGAGGTCGGTGATCGGCGGACAGTGCCGCCCGCTCTCGGCGCGGCGGTCCGGGTTCCGCCGCGGGCGACCGCTCAGGTGCCGTGCCGGGCACCCGGTCCCAGGCCGGCATCGCGTCCACCCTGCGCCCCGCCGGCGAGGTCGACGTCCTCCGACGCGATGGCCGCCGGCCGGTGCGCGCCCGACAGAAGCGGTGCGGGGAATGTCGGGTGAGGGGCACGGGCGTCGCCGCACGATGGAGTCATGGATGACACGACGTTGGTTTCCTCGTTCCTGCGCGACGGCTTCGTGAAGCTGGAGGGCGCCGTCGCGCCGCGGGTGGCCGCCGACTGCGCACGACTGCTGTGGCGGGAGACGGGCTGCGACCCGGACGACCGCTCGACCTGGACGCAGCCCGTGCACCGGGTGGCCGGCATGGCGCAGGGACCGTTCGCCGCCGCGCCCAACTCCCCGTCCCTGCACCGCGCGTACGACCTGCTCGTCGGCGCGGGGCGCTGGGAGCCGCGCTATTCGCTGGGCACGTTCCCGCTGCGCTTCCCGCACGAGGAGGAGCCGGACGACGCGGGCTGGCACATCGAGGGGAGCTACCTGCCGGAGGGCGAGAACTGGTACTTCACCAATCTGAGGTCCCGGGGCCGGGCGCTGTTGATGCTGTTCCTGTTCAGCGAGGTCGGTGAGGAGGACGCCCCGACCCGGATCCGGGTCGGTTCGCACCTGGACGTGCCGAAGGTCCTGGCGGAGTACGGCGAGGAGGGGGCGAGCGGGCTGATCCTCGCTCCCGATCTGGTGGCGGCGTCCGAGCACCGGCCCGTCGCGCTCGCCACCGGTTCCCCGGGCGACGTCTTCCTGTGCCATCCGTTCCTGGTGCACGCGGCCCAACCGCACCACGGGGTGCGGCCGCGCTTCATGGCCCAGCCGCCGCTGATGCCGGCCGCGCCGTACGAACTGGAACGGGCCGACGGCGCGTACTCGCCCGTGGAGATCGCGATCCGCCGGGGCCTGGGGCAGGACGCCCCCGGCCCCGCCTCCTGACGGAGCACCGGCCGCGTCACGTCGTTGATCAATCCCGGCGTAGGCTCTCGCCAGACCGTAGCCGTCACGAGAGGCAGACATGGGGCAGAAGATCATCCGGTTCTCGGACCTGACCGGTACGCACGTGGAGAACGACGACGACCTGGTGCGCATCGTGGTGCGTCAGCACCCCGATCTGGAGGACGGGCCGGTCGAGATCGAGGCCCTCGGCAGTGAGCTGACCGGTGTGGAGGAGCTGGCGCTCGACCTGGTGACGATCGAGCTGCACCACCCCGGTTCCGACGAGCCGGAAACGGTGGTACTGGAGGCCGAGGCCTTCGACCGGCTGGCCTCCGCCGCCCCGATGGCCGAGGTGCTGCGGGGCGCCAAGAAGGTCGCCCGCACCTTCCCGGCCCAGGTCGTGCCGGCCGGCGCCAGGGAGCGGGTCAACTACGCCAGCCTGGAACACGCCGGCCGGCCGCACAAGGGCCGCACCACCGACGCCGAGAAGCAGCTCGTGCGGCAGCACCTGGACGAGATCAACGAGCGGCTGGCCGACGAGGGCGTCCGGACGATCGACCTGGGCAACGCCGAGCACGTGGCCCGGTACGGGCTGGAGGACCTGGCCCGCGAGCGTGGCGTCACGCTCGGCTGACCAGCGGCGCGACGGGCGGCCCGGCCTCAGGGCGTACGGGTCACGGTGGAGCCCGCCAGGTGCTCCGCCAGCCCCGCCCAGCCGTGCTCGCGGTACCAGCGGCGCTGCCGGTCGGCGCCGCTGCCCGCACGTTCGAACACGCGCCACAGCTCGGCCACCCGGGCGGTGTCACCGGCCGCTTCCAGGCCCGGGGCGACGTAGGCGCGCAACTCCTCGACCACGGCGGCGGCCGGGTGGGCGGTGCCGTCGGCGGGGGAGACCAGCTGTCCGTGCACCCCGGTGCGGGCGGCGTGCCAGGTCGCCGCCCGCAGCAGCTCCTCCGGGGGCGACGGACGCGGGCGCCCCTCGCGCTCCTCCAGGACGGCGGTGGTCACCAGGGCCCGGACGAGACCGGCGAACAGCTCGGCGTCGGCGACCGTCAGCTGGACGTCCGCCGCCCGCACCTCCACGGTCGGGTAGCGCTCCGACAGCCGGGCGTGCCAGTACAGCTGCCCCGCGTCGGCGATCGCGTCCGCTGCCCGCAACGCCGCCACCCGCCGCCGGTAGTCCGCGGCGTCGCGGAAGGCGGGCGGCGGCCCGCTGACCGCCCACTGGTCGAAGTGGACCGTGCGCCAGCTGGCGAAGTTGGTGTCGTGGGCGCGCCAGTAGGGCGAGTTCGCGCTCAGTGCGATCAGCACCGGCAGCCAGGGCCGGAGTCGCACCAGGGCGCCCAGCCGCTCCTCCTCGTCGGGGACGCCGACGTGGACGTGCATGCCGTTGAGCATCAGGTCGTCGACCAGCGCGGGCGCCTGCCGGCGGGCCCGCCGGTAGCGCTCGTGGTCGGTGACGGGTATCGGGCCCGGCGGCCCGAACGGGGCGGAGCCGACCGGGACGACCCGGCAGCCGTGCTGGGCCGCGGCCGCGTTCAGCCCGGCACGCACCCGGGTCAGGTGGCGGGCCACCCCCGCCAGGTCCTCGCAGACCGGGGTCGCGCTCTCCACCTGTACCTGGAGCAGTTCGTGCTGCGCCTCGGCGGGGCGCAGCGCGGGCGCCAGCGAGGCGGTGGCCAGGACCTCGGCGGCCCGGGGCAGTGGCGTGCCGTCGCGGGGATCGACCAGCAGGTACTCTTCCTCGACTCCGAGTGTCAGCATGCCGCTCAGCTACCCCGGAGCGGCTTCCCTACACGACCGGCGGCCCGGTCGTCCGTGACGGGCCGGCCGGATCCGCCGGTACCGCGGCTGCTCGGGCCCGGGAATGCCGAAGGCCCGGCATCCGTGGGGGTGGATGCCGGGCCGGGTGTGACGGGGTCAGCGTGCCGCGGTCTTGCGGGTGCGGCGGGAGACGGAGTCCAGGACGACGGCGGCGAGCAGCACGGCGCCGGTGATCATGTACTGGATGGCCTGGCTGACGTGGACCATGTCGAGGCCGGTGGTGATCGACTGAATGACCAGGATGCCCAGCAGGGCCGACCAGGTCTTGCCGCGTCCGCCGAACAGGCTGGTGCCGCCGATGACGGCCGCCGCGATGGAGTTCATCAGGACGTTGCCGCCGCCGAGGATCTTGTCCGCGGAGCCCTGCTGGGAGGCGTAGAAGAGGCCGCCGAGGGCGGCCATGCCGGCGGAGATCATGAAGACCGAGATCCGGACCCAGGAGACGTTGATGCCCGCGCGCCGGGCCGCCTCCACGCCGCCGCCGACGGCGAAGATCTGCCGGCCGTAGCTCGTGCGGCGCAGGACGAAGTCGGTCACGACCACGATGGTCAGGAAGATCAGCACGGGCAGCGGCAGACCGCGGTCCTGGTTGAGCATGTAGGCGGCGGCCAGCACGACGACGGCGAGCACGCCGGTGCGCAGCGCGATCTCGCTGACGGGCCGCGCGGCGAGGCCGGCGGCGGTGCGGCGGCGGGCGTCGAGGAGCTGTCCCGCGGCGTAGAGGGCGATGGCGAGGACGGCGAGGCCCCAGGCGTACGCGATGTCGCCGTCGCCGAGGAAGTAGTTGTCCAGGTTGGCCAGCACGCCGTCGTGGACGACGTTGACGGTGCCCTTGTCGCCGAGGACGTACTCCTGCAGACCGCTCCAGGCGAGCAGGCCGGCGAGGGTGACGACGAAGGCCGGGACGCCGATCTTGGCGAAGAAGAAGCCCTGCAGGGCGCCGATGGCGACGGCTACGGCGACGGCGATGAGGCAGGAGAGCCACTCGTTGTAGCCGGAGCGCGCGGACAGGACGGCGGCGATCGCGGCGGAGGCGCCGGCGACGGAGCCGAGGGAGAGGTCGATCTCGCCGAGCAGGAGCACGAAGACGATGCCGACGGCGATCAGGCCGGGGCCGGCGATCCACTGGGTGATGTGGGTGATGTTGTCGGCGTTGAGGAAGTCGCCGGTGACGCCCTGGAAGATGGCGGCGATGAGGATGAGGCCGAGGACGACGGGCACGGAGCCGAGGTCGCCGTTGCGCATCTTCTGCTTGAACTCGGCGAGGTAGCCGGCGATGCCGGCCTCGCGGACGAGCAGGCGGGGGTCGACCGCGGGGGCGGCCGGGGCCGGGGCGGGCTTGGTCGGGGTGGGCTGTTCGGTGGTCACTTCGCTTCCTCCGCGAGTCGGGCCTGGCGCCGGGTGACGGCGTTCTCGGTGGCGCCGGTGATGGCGGAGATGATCTCCTCGTGCGAGGTGCCGGCCACCTCGAAGACGCCGTTGTTGCGGCCCAGCCGCAGGACGGCGACGGTGTCGGCGACGGCCTTGACGTCGGCCATGTTGTGGCTGATCAGGATGACGCCGAGGCCCCGTTCGCGCAGGCGCTCGACGAGGTCGAGGACCTGGGCGGTCTGCTCGACGCCGAGGGCGGCGGTGGGCTCGTCCAGGATGACGATCTTGGGGTCGCCGACGAGGGCACGGGCGATGGCGACCACCTGGCGCTGGCCGCCGGAGAGTGCGGCGATCGGGATGCGCACGCTCGGGATGCGGATGGAGAGGGTGTCGAGCAGTTCGCGCGCCCGCTTCTCCATGGCGACCTCGTCGAGCGTGCCGAAGCTCTTCAGCTCGCGGCCGAGGAAGAGGTTGCCGACCACGTCGAGGTTGTCGCAGAGCGCGAGGTCCTGGTAGACGGTGGCGATGCCGAGGGCCTGGGCATCGTGCGGGCGCGCGATGGAGACCTCCCCGCCCTCCCACTCGATCGTTCCCTCGTCGATGGGGTGCACGCCGGCGATGGTCTTCACCAGCGTGGACTTTCCGGCGCCGTTGTCGCCCACCAGGGCCACCACCTCGCCTGCGTGTACCTCCAGATGCACGTCGGTCAGTGCCTGGACGGCGCCGAAGCGCTTGGAGACTCCGCGCAACGCCAGTACGGGTGCGCCTGTCACGTGAACCATCTCCTTCTTCCCGGGCACGCCGCGAGGGCGCGGCGGTGGCCGGGCTGGCCCGCGCGCCGTGCGGCGCGGGCGGGTGAGCGTGGGAACAGAGGGTGCCGGAGCGGGGTGGGCCCGCCGCGCGGCGCGGGCGGTGCTCCCCGGGGAGGTGGGGAGCTCCGCCCGGGCGGAACTACTTCAGGCCCGCGGCGGCGCAGGCGGCGGCGTAGTCCGCGGTGCAGATGTCGGAGACCTTGTAGAGGCCGTCGGCGATCACGGTGTCCTGGATGTTGGCCTTGGTGACGACCTTGGGGTCGAGCAGCTTGGCCGGGATGCCCTTGTCGGTGGCGCTGTCGACGCTGGCGGTGGCGACGGTCTTGACGTCCTTGCCCTGCAGCAGGTCGACGGCCAGCTCGGCGGCGCTGTCGGCGAGCGGCTTGTAGGCCTTGTAGATGGTGTAGGCCTGGTCGCCGTTGACGATGCGCTGGATGGCGTCGAGGCCGGCGTCCTGGCCGCCGACGGGGACCTTGATGCCGGCGTTCTGGAGCTGGGTGATGATGGCTCCGGCCATGCCGTCGTTGGCGGAGTAGACGCCCTGGAAGCCGTCCTTGCCGAGCTGGGTGATCGCGGCGCCGATCTTCTGGCCGGCGACGGTGGGCTTCCACTCGCCCGACTGCTCGTAGACGACCTTCTTGACCTTGCCGTCGAGGACCTTGTGGGCGCCGGCCTTGAACTGGCCGGCGTTCGGGTCCGCGTCGTCGCCGTTGATCATGACGATGTTGTCGTTGGAGGCCTGGGGGCCGAGCGCGTCCAGCATGGCCTGGCCCTGGAGCTCGCCGACCTTCTCGTTGTCGAAGGAGGCGTAGGCGGCCACCGGGCCGGTGGCCAGGCGGTCGTAGGCGACGACCTTGACACCCTTGGCGGCGGCTTCCTTGACCCAGCCCTCGGTCGAGGTGGCGTCGAAGGCGTCCAGGACGATCACCTTGACGCCCTGGGCGATCAGGGTGTCGAACTGCTGCTTCTGCTTGGCGGCGCTGCCCTCGGCGTTGTTGTAGAGCACCTTGCAGTCCGCGCACAGGGCCTTGACCTTGGCCTCGATGAAGGGCTTGTCGAAGGACTCGTAGCGGGTCGAGGACGCGTTCTCGGGCAGCAGCAGGCCGATGGACTTCGTGTCGCCGGAGGCGGCGGAGTCCTTCTTGTCGCCGCCGGCCTTGCCGCACGCGGCCAAGGACAGGGCCATCGAGACGGCTGCGGTGGCGATGACGGCGCGACGCGTCGTTGCGTTCATGGTGGGGTGCCTCCCTGACGTCGCCGCGACGGTGCGGCGGGGTGGCTGGAGTCAACCCTCCTCGGCCAGATTGAGTCAAGAAGTAAATCCAAGACGAGACCTGTCCACACCTATTCGTTATCTTCTTGAACGCAGTCTGGCCGAAAGGAAGCCGCTGTCGGCCAACGGTCGACGATCGCACGATCCGGCGAGCCGGGCCCCGGCCCGAGGGTGAGCGCCATGTACACACAGATACCCAGGTTGAACCGTGGGTAACGGCAGCCGGGATGGCCGGGTCCACGCCGGGGCGGGACGAGGGGTTCAGGAGGCGTACGTGCCGCCCGGCTACTTGTGGGGGCTATGCGTTCAAGATGTGCCGTCCGGCTTTCTCTCGGCCGGACTCGCCCTCCAGCAGGGGACTTTGGCGCCCCGTCAGAGACGAGCGCTGCGTGGCCTCCGTACGGGCGGGCGGCAAGCATCTGGACCGGTCCGGCCGTGGCCCGGGGGGTGACCGTCAGTGGTGGCCAGGTGGCAGTCATCCGTACGAGTGGGCGCGACGGTGATCACCGCCGGTGCCGGCGGTGCCACTGGCACGATGAGGCGAATGGACCGATTCCCGGTCGGGCGGGCCGGCCCCGCCCGCCGCCCCACCGGCAACGGAGGCCCGTGGACCAGCCCTTCGCCATCGCCGTTCGCACCCGCACCAGCGGTCGGGGCGGCCCCGGGGCGGAGGCGCCCCCGTCGTTCCTGCTGGACCGGGTGACCGTGCGCCGTGCCGGGAGGGTGCTGCTGGACGGTCTCTCGGCGCAGATTCCCGGCGCCGCCTGCACGGCGTTGGTCGGGCCGTCGGGAGCGGGCAAGTCGACGCTGCTGCGGTTGCTGAACCGGCTGGCGGAGCCGACGTCGGGTGAGGTCCGCTTCCGGGACACGCCGCTACCGCGGCTCGACGTGCTGGAACTGCGCCGCCGGGTCGGATCGGTCGGCCAGCAGCCGGTGCTGCTGACCGACCGTGTCGTGGACGACCTGCGGGTGGGCCGCCCCGACCTCGACGAGGACCGGGCCGCCGCGCTGTTGGAGCGGACCGGTCTGCCGTCCGGGATGCTGGCGCGGGCCACGGCCGGGCTGTCCGGTGGCGAGGCCCAACGGGTCTGCCTGGCCCGGGCGCTGGCCGTCGGTCCGGAGGTGCTGCTGCTCGACGAGCCGACGTCCGCCCTGGACGGGGAGAGCGCGCTGGCGGTGGAGCACATGATCAGGGACCTGGTCGCGGACGGACTCGCGGTGGTGCTGGTCAGCCACAACGTGCCGCAGGCGCGCCGGGTCGCCGACCACGTCCTGGTCCTGCGCAGTGGACGTCTGGTCGCCTCGGGACCGGCGGACCGCGTCGACTACCTCCGGACGGGCGCGTGAACGCGGCCGTACCGGGCTGGGCCGGGGTCGCCGCCTCCGTCGCCCTGGTGCTGCCGGCGATCGCGGTGGCCTGGCACCGGCGACTGGACCTCGCTCGGGACATCGCCGTTGCCGCGGCACGCGCCGGTGTCCAACTCGCCGCCGTCGGCGCGGTCCTGCTCCTCGTCTTCCGGCACACCGGCGTGGCCGGCGCCGTCGGCTGCCTCACGCTCATGGTGACCACCGCCGCGCGTGTCTGCGCGGGCCGCTCCGCCGGGATGCCCCGCGCACTCCCGATCGCCGCCACCGCGGTCGCCGTCGGCTCCGGCGCGACCCTCGGCGTGCTGCTCGCCCTGGGGGTCGTCGCGACCCAGGCCCGGGTGGTGATCCCGGTCGGTGGCATGGTGGTCTCCGGCGCGATGCAGGCCACCACCCTCCTCCTGGTGCGCCTTCGCGACGAGGCGGGTACCGCGCGCCCCGCCATCGAGGCCCGCCTCGCCCTGGGACTGCCGGCCGCCGACGCCTTCGCGCCCCACCTCCGCTCGACCCTGCGCACGGCGCTGATCCCCGCCGTCGACGCCACCAGGACCGTCGGGCTGATCAGCCTGCCCGGTGCGATGACCGGCCTGATCCTGGCCGGTGTCGACCCGCTCACCGCGATCCGCTACCAGATCGTCGTGATGTACATGATGCTCTCCGCGGCTGCCCTGGCCGCCCTCACCGCCGCCCACCTCGCCGAGCGGGCCCTGTTCGACGAGGCCCACCGACTGCGGCCGCTCACCGCCGGGACCCGACGATGACATCCCGTTCGTGGGGCGGCGCCGCCCCGGACCCGCGGAGCGGCCCCCCGCGTTCGCCGGGCCCCCGCGGGGGCGGGGCCGGCCCGTGCTCAGTCCGCCCAGACGCGGATGAGGCAGCGGGGAGCGGCCGGGGCGGGCGGGTCGGTGAAGGCCGTGCGGCCGTGCAGGACGACGGTGTTGTCCAGCCAGAGGAGGTCGCCCGGGTGGAGGGGGATGCGGAGCACGGTGCCGGGGTCGGAGAGGAGCCGGTCGACGGCGTCGAGGGCCGCGTGGTCGTCGGGGGTCAGGGGCGCGCCGGCCTCGCGGTGGGCGCGTTCGATCCCGCGCCGGTTGTAGTGGACGCGCAGCTCGGCGCCGTGGCGCTGGAAGACGGGGCGGACGCGGTCGAAGCCGACGCCCCGGCCGAAGCGGAAGTCCCGGTGGAGGCGGGGGAGGGCCCAAGGGGCGTCGGTGAGCAGCCGGTTGTGCACGGTGTGGCCGCTGACGAGGAGGGTCTCGCCACCCTGCGCGGCCGGTCGTACGGTCAGCAGGCCGAGCAGCCCGGGCGGACGGGGAGCCGGCGTCCGGTCGGTGTGCGGGGGGAGGGCGAGGTCGGTCTTCCCCAGTCCGGCGTTGTCGGCGACGGTGATGAGGTCGCCGGGGTCGGCCGGCCACGGGGTGCCCAGGGAGGCGGCGAGCCGGTGGCACAGCGCGGCGCACTCCTGGTCGGTACGGCCGTCCACCGGGACGCCCCGGAGGACGACGAACCCCCGCCCGTGCCGCACCCGTCGGGCGACCTGCGCGGCCAGTTCGGCCAGTTCCGGCGCCGGATGCGCCGGCGGGCCGTCCAGCGCGCGTGAGCAGGCGGGTGGCAGGAGGACCAGCCAGTCGGACTCGCTGAGGCCGGGGCCGTTCCATGCCGTGGGTGCTTCGACGGGGACGGGCTGGGGCATCTGCTCACCTTTCCGCGGCGCCTCGAACGGGGTTGGGCAGGTGCGCCCACCGGTCGCCCGCCGGTGAGAGCCGCATCAACGTCAGGGCCTTGACCGGCAGTTCCTCCGTGCGCAGGGCCAGCAGGTCCGCAGTCGGGGGGAGGTCGCGGGTGGCGGCTTCGAGGAGGGCGCCCAGTTCCGCGGTGCTCCCGGCGAGGGGGCCGAGAGCGCCCGTGAGCAGGCAGCCGAGGACCTTGCGGCGGAGGACGGCGGGGTCGTCTTCGAGCAGCCGGCCGGTCATCGGCGGCGCCGGGAGGCCGTTCCGGGCCAGCCGGGCCGGGCTGATCCGGATGTCGGCGAGGTCCCGGTAGACGAGCCGGCGGGGCCGTCCCTCCCGGTCGACCACCGCGAGGAGGTTCTGCCCGTGCGCCTCCAGGGCCACGCCCAGGTCGAGCAGTTCCAGGCAGACGCCGAGGGCCAGCCGCGCGAACTCGGTGACGTGCGCGGATCGTCGGTGCGGGTCGTGGGTGGCGAAGTGCCCGGCCAGCTCGGCCACCGGCACCACCTGTTCGTCCGTCCCGGCATGGACGTACGGTGATTCGCGCAGGACCGCCGCCAGGTCCGGCGTGCCCGCCCCGGCCGCGGCCAGCGTCCGGGTGATGTGCAGCCGGCCGCCCAGGCGCTCCGCGACCCGGGCGGCCAACGCGGACGTGGCCAGCGCGTGGTCGACCGAATAGGCCGAGATGTCCCGCACCTGGGACGTGAGCCGGGTGCTCAACGCGGTCTTCAGGTGGACGTGGTGGTCGAGGGCGAGCGTGCGAAGGGACAGCAGCGGATGGGCCGGCGGACCGGGCAGCAGCGGCCGGCCGCCGAGGACGTGCCCGGCCTGCCAGGGGTGCACCGGGAGCAGCACCGTCTCCCCGTCCCGCCACTGCGAGGGCCACGGGCCCCGCACCGTCGCACCCTTCACCGGCGTGAGCCGCAGACCGACCACCGGCCGGTGCTCGGGAGCGTAGGCCAGCTGCTCGGCGGCCGAGAAACCGGGCCGGGAACGGCAGGTGGGGTGGTACGGGTGGCCCTCCGGTGACCGCTGCTCCCACTCCCAGGGCTCCGACGGCGGCCCGGCCGGGGGAGCGGCCGTCCGGGAGAGCGCCAAGGAGGCGGTGCTGTGGTCGAGTTCGTCGGCGAACGGCTCGCCTCCGGGTACCTTCAGGGCGGCCATCAGCGGTGCCGGATGGTCGTACGGGACGCCGTCCAGCTCCACGGCGGCGACCGCGGTTCCCGTCGCCCAGGGGTCCGACGGCGGACCGTACAGCCGTCGCCCGTCGGTGAGCCGGACCGAGATCCCGTCACCGCCGCGGGCGCGGTCGGCGATCCAGGGCAGCGGTTCGTGGACCAGCCCGCGCCACAGCCGAGCCAGCACCGCCGCCCGGGCGCCGGGCAGGGCGGCGAGGTAGGCGGGCGTCAACTCGGGGCGGAAGCTCGCCAGCTCCTGGGCCAGCTCGCGCTCGGCGGGGGTGTCGCACACCCCGATGTTCTACCGCGGGCGAACACCCGCCACACATACTGCTCCTCGATGAATACTTTCGCCCGCGAAGCCGATGCGCTGGCCATGGCGCCCCTGCTCAACTGCCTGCTGAGGGAAGCAGCCCTGCCGACCGGGGATGCGGCCGACGGTCGCGCGGTCCACCGCCTGCACGCCACCGGCCGGCTGCTGCGCGTGCGCACCGGCCGGCCCTTCGGCGAACCCGAGTTGTGGACCGGTACCACCTGGCAACCCGTGCGTCACAGCGGCCTCATCCGCCTCGCCGCCCAGGAGATGCTGGCCGTCACCGGGCACGCCAACGCCGCCCTGGCCGCCGAGATGGCCGCCGGCCGGGAGGTCGTCGAGGCCGTCCTCGCCGCCCGCTCGCGGGCCGTCCCGCCCGAGAGCCTGTGGCTGCGCTCCGAACAGGCTCTGGTCATGGGCCACCCGTACCACCCGGCGCCCAAGGCCCGCAGCGGCGGCGGCCCGCCGGGCTCCTGGCTGCGCTACGCGCCGGAGGCGCACGGCCGCTTCCCGCTCGTGCTGCTGGGCGTGCGGGAGGACGCGGTGGTCGAGGACGGTGACACCCGTGCCCTGGACGCCCTGGGCCGGGCACCCGACGGCCACCGGCTGCTGCCCGTCCATCCCTGGCAGCTGGACCTCACCCGCCACCGGCCGGCGGTCCGCGCCGCCTTCGCCGAGGGCCGCCTCGTCCACCTGGGCCGCACGCCCTGGGACGCCCGGGCCACGGCCTCGGTGCGCACGGTGCACGTCCCCGGCGGGGACGAGCGGCCGGGGGCGTCCGGGGACCTCTTCCTGAAGTTCAGCCTGGAGGTGCAGATCACCAACGACGTCCGGCGGATCCGGCGGCACGAGCTGCGCCACGCGCTCCGCACCGACCCGCTGGTCAGCGCGGCCTTCGGGGCGATGGACGGCCCCGCGGCGTGGCTGAGCGAACGCGGGTACCGCACGGTCCGCGGCCTGGAGGAGACCTTCCCCGTGCTGGTCCGCGACGGCCTGGACGACCACCTGCTCCCGGGCGCCACCGCGCTGCTGGCGGCGGCGCTCACCGAGGGCTTCGACGGCGATCCGCTCGACCGCCTCACCGACCCGCTGCCCTGGTGGTCGGCCTACCTGGACCGGGTGGTCCCGCCCGTGCTGGAGGCGTACGCCCGCCACGGCGTCGGCGTCGAGTGCCACCTCCAGAACACCCTGATCGCCGTGGGCCCGGACGGCCTGCCCGTCCAGGCCCTCTTCCGCGACGCGGAAGGCGCCAGGGCGATTCCGCCGACGCCCCGGGAGGAGGCCTGGAAGCGGCTGACCTACTGCCTGGTCGTCAACAACCTGACCGGGATCGCCGATGCGCTCACCCGGCGCTTTCCCGACGCCGCCGCGGCCCTGTGGCCGATGGCGCGGCAGGTGGTCCAGCGGTGCGACAAGGAGTTCGGCCTGCCTGCGGCCGAGACGCTGCTCGCCGCGGCGACCGTCCCGTGCAAGGCCAACCTGCTGTCCCGCTGGATCGGGGCGGACGGCACCGAACCGCGCTACGTCCCCGTCCCCAACCCGCTGGCCGTCCGCCCCTGAAACAGCCCTGTCCGGGGGCCGCTCGACGCGGTCGAGGAAGGCGAGCACCCGGCGGTGACCTGGGCGGCCGCCGGCCCGTCGTACGAGGGCAGGCGTCAGTGGACAGGCGTGCCGGTAGCCGGGCCGGCCCGGGGGAGCCGGGCCGCCGTCACTCCGCATCCGAAGGGTCCACTGCAATTTCAAAGTGATATGTCACACCCTATTGATTGTGCCGGGTCGCCCGTGACACCGTGCCAGGCGACGCCTTCACGGCAAGCGCCTGAGGCTCACCCCCCACCCCCCCAGCAAGGAGTGACGATGCGTCACCGACTTCGGCTGCCCCGAGCGCTGGCCGTGCTCGCCGCCGCAAGTACCGCCATCACCGGCCTCGCCGCCGCGCCGAGCTTCGCCGCCCCCACGGCGACCGGCCGGCAGGTGAGCCAGGACCCCCACCCCGGGCACCTCGGCGGCATAGCCCCGACCGGCACCGCCTTCGGTCTCGACACCCACGCGCAGACCCAGACGGGCCGGCTCGCACCCGCGCAACTCCCGCCGCGCTCCCCGCAGTCGGCCGCGCCACAGGCCCCGAAGCCCGAGCTCGCCAAGGCCCCGGCCCTGGCGAGGTCCGGCCGGGCCGCCGCCGGGACGGCCGACACCTCGTGCACCCCGGCCGACTTCAGCGGCCGCACCGGCGCGGACCTGGTCGGCCACGTCCAGGGCTCGACCGTCGACTGCATCAGCTCGCTGTTCCGCATCACCGGCGGCGACGCCAACGGGGTGTTCAAACAGAGCCAGATGCTCGCGGTGGCCGACGGTCTGCGCAGCGCCGCCGCCTCGTACACCGGCGACAACTCGAACGGCATCTACCAGCTGGTCTACTTCCTCCAGGCCGGCTACTACGTGCAGTACTACCACCCGGCAGACGTGGGCACCTACGACGCGATCCTGACCAACGCCGTCCGGGCCGCGCTGGACACCCTGGTGGCCGGCCCGCACTTCCTCGACGTCAACGACGGCAACGGCCAGATCGAGGGCCAGGCGATGATCCTCACCGACAGCGCCAACCTCCAGGCCCACTACCTGAAGACGTACCAGCAGGTGCTGAACGCGTACAACAGCTCCTGGGACTCGTCCTGGTACATGGTGAACTTCGCCAACAGCGTGTACACCCCGATCTTCCGCGGCCACCAGAACGCCGACTACGTCGCCGCCGTCACCGCCGACCCGAGCCTCATCAACACCCTCGACAACTTCGCGCTGAACCACAAGGGCATGCTCGGTGGCAACAACTCCTTCCTGGACTCCAACGCCGGTCTGGAGACGGCCCGGTTCATCGAGCACCCGGCGCTGGTGAACACCGTCCGGCCACTGGTCAAGGGCCTGATGGACGTGTCGTCGATCACCGGCCCCACCGCGCCGCTCTGGGTCGGCGTGGCCGGCATGGCCGCCTTCTACGACAAGGCGAACTGCTCGTACTACGGCGTCTGCGACCTGCCGACGCAGCTCAAGGCCGCCGCCCTGCCGATCAGCCACACCTGCGACTCCACCCACACCCTCCTGGCGCAGAGCCTGACCGCCGCCGACCTGGCCGCCGTCTGCGCCAGCCTGCAGAACCAGGACCCGTTCTTCCACAAGCTGGTCAAGGACAGCGGCCCGATCGCCGGCCAGTACGAGAACTCGCTGCAGATGGTGGTCTTCGCCTCGCCGCGGGACTACCAGACCTACGCGGGCGGCATCTACGGCGTCAGCACCAACAACGGCGGCATCACGCTGATCGGCGACCCGACCGCCCCCGCCAACCAGCCCATCTCGCTGACCTACCAGAACGGCGACGACGGCTTCACCGCGGGCGTCTGGAACCTCAACCACGAGTACACCCACGCCCTGGACGGCCGCCTCGACATGAAGGGCGACTTCAGCCGGCAGATCTCCGTGCCGGACGTCTGGTGGATCGAGGGCGTCGCCGAGTACGTGTCCTACAGCTACCGGAACGTCACCGACACCGGGGCGATGGCCGAGGCGCCCAAGCACACCTACGCGCTCAGCACGCTGTTCCAGAACACCTACGACAACAGCGACACCACCCGCACCTACCCGTGGGGCTACCTGGCCGTCCGCTTCATGGTCGAGAAGCACCCGGACGTCGTCCAGACCATGCTGGGCCACTTCCGGACCGGCGACTACACCGGCGGCTACGCGGTCTACAACTCCATCGGCACCGCTTACGACGCCGAGTTCAACACCTGGCTGGACGCCTGCGCCGCCGGTGCCTGCCAGGTGGGCGGCGCCCCGACCGCGGCCTTCAGCGCCGCCCCGTCCGGCCTGAACGTCCAGTTCACCGACCGGTCCACCGAGTCCGGCGGCGGCAGCATCACCTCCTGGGCCTGGAACTTCGGTGACGGCGCCACCTCCACCGCCCAGAGCCCCTCGCACGGCTACACCACGGCCGGCAGCTACACCGTCAGCCTGACGGTGGCCGACGGCAACGGCCGGACCAACACCGTCACCCAGTCCGTCACGGTCAGCCTGGCGGGCTGCACCGCCGCCGACACCCGCGTGCTGGACCGGAACTGCTCCCGCACCAAGCAGTCCGCGACCGCCGGGAACCTGGACTACTACTACATCTACCTGCCGGCCGGCACCACCACCCTGAAGGTCGACAGCTCCGGCGGCACGGGCACCGCGTACCTGCTCTACAACCCGGACAGCTGGGCCACGCCGAACGCCTACACCAACGGCTCGACCACCTACGGCACCACCACCCAGAGCCTGACCGTCACCAACACCACCGCGGGCTACCGCTACATCAGCCTCTACGCCCAGACCGACTTCAGCGGGGTGACCATCACCACCCGGTACTGACCCCGACCCCCGCGCGCGGCGGCCCGGAGCACACCGCTCCGGGCCGCCGCCCCGCGTGCCCGGACAGGCGCTACCGCGTTCCCGCCCTCGATCCGGACCAGCAGCTGATCATCCGTCAGCGAGCCCGGAGTCCTTCGTCGTCAACGGTCGTCCCGGTGGGGTTGACTGGCTGCGGGCGGCGGGCGTTCGCTAGGGTGCTCGCATGAGCGACCAAGTGACGCCTCCCTTCGGGAAGTTCCCGACCGTCCGCCCGGCACTCGACGTGCGGAGCGAGCTGGCCCCGCCGGTGGCCGAGGCGCTCGGCGGCTGGGACGCGCCGGAGGCGGCCGGGGCGGTGCTGTACGTGGACACCGACCCGGAGAAGGCGGACACCGCGGTGTTCTGCGAGACCTACGACGCGCCGCTGGAGTACTCGGCGAACTGCGTGGTGGTCGCCGCCAAGCGGGGCGGGGAGGTCACGATGGCCGCGTGCGTCGTCCTGGCCACGACCCGGCTGGACGTGAACCAGGCGGTCCGCAAGCACCTCGGGGCGCGCAAGGCCTCGTTCGCCCCGATGGACGCCGCGGTCGAGGCGACCGGGATGGAGTACGGGGGCATCACGCCGGTGGGACTCCCGGACGGATGGCCGCTGCTGGTCGACGAGGCGGTGGCGGCGGCGCCGCACGTCCTGGTCGGCAGCGGGCGCCGCCGCGGGAAGCTGATCCTCCCGGGGGCGGCGCTGGCCGCGCTGCCCGGTGCCGAGGTCGTCCCCGGTCTGGCCCTCGCGGTCGGACCCGCCGCCGTCGAACCCGCCGCGGGGCCCACCGCCGTCGAGAGCTGAGCGGTGCGCGGGGCGGGTCAGGAACAGCCCTCCCGGGAGCGCGGGGGGACGAGCCAGCCGCGGGCCTGTGCGGCCATGCCCGCGCTGAACCTGCCGGTGGCGTCCAGCTGTTCGAAGAGCTCGCGGACGATGCGCCGCATCGTCCGCGAGGAGACGCCGATCTCGCGGGCGATCGCCTCGTCCTTGTACCCGAGCTGCATCAGCCGCAAAACCTGGTACTGGCGCGCGGTGGGCCCCTGGCGGGGCGGCGGAGCGACCTCGGCCGGGCGGGCCTCCTGCCAGCAGAACTCGAAGGTCTGCACGAAGAGGCTGACCAGGTCGGGGTTGCGGACCACCACCAGGGCGGGTTCGGCGCCGTCGCCGCTGCCCGGCGGCGGGACGAAGGCCAGGCTGGCGTCCAGCACGATCAGCCGGTAGGGGAGGGTCGCGGAGATGCGGATCCGGCCGCCGGCCTTGCGCAGCGCCTTCAGGTGGGCCCGGCCGCGCGGGACCCGGAGCATGGACTCGCTGTGGATCGCCCGGATGGACACGCCCCGGCCCAGCACCTCCTCGTCCCGGCGCCGTCCGGCGACCAGGAGCGGCGCCGGAGGCGGCGCGCCGGGGTTCATGCTGAGGACCTGGCCCCGCACGGTCGTGGTGGCGTCCTCCAGCAGCTGACGTACCGCCGCCTCGCCGCGGAAGACCTCCACCCCGTGGCCGCCCAGGCGGTCCAGGTGGGCGGGGATCGCCGAAGTGTGGACCTCGGCCAGCTCGCGCCCCAACGCCTCGACCGTGCAGGCGAGTTCGCCGATCGCCTGACGGGCCGAGTCGAGGATCCGGCCCATCTGGGCCTCGGGTAACGACGGCTGGCGCCGGTCGGACTGAACCTGCATGCGCGGCCCCCCAGCTCTGCTCGACACACCCCGCGGCGGCCCCGGCCGGTGCGCGCGCCCTCCCCGGGCCATACGCACGGCCAGTTGCGCCGCGTGTACGAATCGCAACCATGCTCCTTCACGGCCCGTACCTGGAACAACCCCGCATCTCAGTTGCCGGACGTGATCGGACTGTGGCCTGCGTCACACCGCGGGACGGTCCCCGGCGCGTGCGCCGATGGCCGGTCGGGGCCATGGCCGGACTGAGCCATCGGCGTTCGCTGGACAGCCTCGGCGGTCGGCTGATTGGTTGGCAAATGGCCGCTGAGTGATCGGCACCGTCCCGCGATGAGAGACGGACCGTGGTGTTCAGCGACGGGTAGGGGGTTGTTCCACGGCTGTCCCTCCGATGCACCGAGCCGCGATCCGGCAGGTCAGCGCCGGCCGGGGGCCCGGCCCGGAGCGCGACCTGAGCCGGGGCCGATCCCGTTGTGCGAGGCGCCGCACCACCGATCCGAGAACGCGAGAGGACCTATGGGCGTCGAAGAGTTGACCAATCCGCTGCTGGCCGGGTTCTGGAACGAGACGCGCCTGCGATCGAGTCTGGGGACGGTCTCCCCGGCCGCCGATCACACCGGTCCCGGGACGAGCGTCCAGTGGACGCGGATCGCCGAGGCCCTCGGCCTGGGCTACGGTGAGCGTTCGGGCGCGGTGATCACCAAGGGCAAGACCCTGATGCGGGCCCGGACCACGCCGTCCGCCGGGGCGCTCTACCCCTTCGAGGTCCTGGTGGCCTTCCAGGACGGCCGCGACTACGCCCTCTACCACTACGACGCGGCCGGTTGCAGCCTCCGCCGGCTGGCCGCCGTCGGCCGCCACGAGATGGCCGGCATCCTGACCGCCGCACCTCCGTCCGGCCCGCCGACGGCAGGCGCGGACGCGAGCTCCGAACTGCCCGCCGCGGTGGTGGCGGTGGTGGCCCGGCCCTGGTACGCGATGCGCAAGTACGGCCGGCGCGGCTACCTCTACACCCACCTGGACAGTGCCCACGCCGCCACCAACATCGCCCTGGCCGCCGCCGACGCGGGCTTCGACCCCACCGTCCGGCTGCGCTTCGACCGCCGCGCGCTCTCCCGGCTGTTCGGCCTGGAGAACCTGTGCCGGGAACCCCAGGCGCTGGTCACCCTGACCGCGCCCGCCGAGGTCCGCCCGGGTGCGACCGACGGCCGGACGGCCAACCCCTTCGCCGTACCGATCTGGTGGCACGACGGCGGACGCGGCCTGGAACAGCCCGACGGCCCCGAACGCGAGGCGTGGGACCTGGTCAGCCCGGTCAGCACCTACCACCAGCCCCGGGGCCTTCCCCTGCGGTTCGGCACCACCGCCTCGGTGCGAGCGGTGGGCAGCCGTTCCTGCGCCGCAGCCCCGGTGACGCTGGCCGGCCCGGACGACACCGGCGCCCTCGACGACTTCGGCCGGGTCGTGCTCAGCCGGCAGTCCGCCAAGGGCTTTCTGGCGAAGCCGGTCGAGGCCGACGCGCTCGGACGGGCGCTGGCCGCCGTCCGCGGCGGCATCGCCGTCGACTGTGCGGACGGCCCGCTGGCCGGCCTGCGGGTGCTGGTCCGCAACGTGGACGGCCTCGCCCCGGGCGCCTACGAGTACGACCCGGCCGGCCACCGGCTGCTGCCGGCCGGCGGCGACGGCGGCTCGGAGGAGGCGGTGGTCGCGGCCTGCATGAACCAGGGCGTAGCGGCCGGCTGCGCCGCGCTGGTGGCGCTGCACGCGCCGGTGCGCCAACTCCTCGGCGAGCGCGGCCAGCAGGGGCTGGCCGAACTCCACTTCCACGCCGCGAGCGCCGCCCAGCGCCTGTGCCTCGGGGCGGCCGCGCAGCACGTCGGCATCACCTGCCTCGGCGGGTTCGACGCCGGCCGGATCGCCGGACTCGCGCGGCTGGCGGACGAGGAGGAGGTCATCTACGTGACAGCGGTCGGCATCGCCGACGAGAACGCCGTCAAGTGGGACCGGGCGCCGATCGCCTACAGCCACGGACGGGACCCGCGGCAGCCGACCGGCTGACCGCGCCACGGACGAGACCCGCAGCCCGAACCGACCTCCGAGCCGAGGTTCGACCAGAGAGAGCAGTGTGTGGTTCCCATGCTGAGCAATGGCATCCTGTCCGCTCAACTGACGGACGGTCACCGCGATTTGCGGGCCCGGGCGGCAGATCACTTCACCCCGCAGTGGCTCGACAAGTGGCGCACCTCGCCCGACGGGCACCTGCGCCGGGAGACCTGGCAGGACCTCGCGGCGAACGGCTTCATGGGCGTGTCGCTGCCGCGCGAACTCGGCGGCCAGGGCCTGGGCCTGCTCGGCGCGCTGGTCCTCGGCGAGGCGCTGGCCGGCGCCCGGGACGGCGGCATCGCCCTCGCGATGCACGTGCAGAACGAGATCGCCTGCGAGTGGCTGGTGTCCGCCCGGGACGAGGCGCTGCGCGACCGCTACCTCCCCGGGCTGACCACCGGGGACCTGGTGGCCTGCCAGTGCGACACCGACCCGTCCCCCGAGGAGCCCACCACGGCGACCACCGAGGGCGACCAGGTCGTCATCCACGGCCGGAAGAAGTTCGTCATCAACGGCGCCACCGCCGACCTGTGCTTCGTCAGCGCCGTCCTGGACGGCGCGCCCGCGATCATCGCGGTGGAGAAGACCACCCCGGGCGTCCGGGTCGCCGAGGTGTACGACAAGCTCGGCACCCGCAGCGTCGACTCCGCCCTGGTGGAGTTCGACGGCGTCCGGGTCGCCGCCGGGCAGGTGGTCTCGCGCAGCGGGATCAGCCAGCTGATGCGCTGGAACCGGGTGATGTCCCGGATGCGCCTGCTGATCGCCGCCGACGCCTTCTTCACCCACCGCGCGCTGCTGGAGCACATCACCGGCTACGTGCGCGGGCGCAGTCTCGGCGGCCGCCCGCTCGGCGCCTGGCCGGTCAACGCCCACGCGCTGGCCCGGGCCCGCGCCCACCAGGAACTGATGGAGGCGGGCATCGCCGACGCGTACCTGCGGGTCACCGCCGGGGGCAGCACCGTGCCCGAGATCGCCGAACTCAAGTGGTTCTGCGTGGAGAAGGCCAACGAACTGGCCGTCCTCGCCACCGACCTGGAGGGCGGGGCGGGCTACATGTGGGACAGCCCCTCGCTGCGCGCCCACGCCCAGCTGCGCGGCTTCCGGATGTCCGGCGGCAGCCAGACCACCATGCTGACCATCGCCAACCACAGCATGGCCTGCCGGGCCGAGCTCGAACTCGCGCCCGCCGGAGCGGAAGGAGCCCGCCGTGGCTGACGGGCGGCGGCTCGGCGCCGCGTTCCTGGCCGCCTGCGACCGGCACGGCGATCGGCGGGCCGTCGTCGCGGCGGGCCGGGAACTGACCTACACCCACTTCGCCGCCCTGGTCCGGGAACGCGCGGGCACCCTGGACGCGCTGCTCGGACCGGACCTGGTCAACGTCGGCGTGCACGCCGCCAACAGCATCGACTACCTGGTCTCGTACTACGCCCTGCTGGTGGCCGGACGGCTGCCGTTCCTGATCGACGCGACCTTCGGGGCCGCCGAACTGGAGGGCATCCGGACCAGCTGCGGCGTCCCGGCCTTCCTGTTCGACGGCAAGGAGCCGTTCCCGCTCGGCGGCGAGATTTGGGCCGTCCCGGACAGCACGCTGTCGCTGGCCGTGCTGCCCGCCACGACCGGGGCACCCGAACCCCGGCCGTCCACCGCCACCTGCCGGTTCACCTCCGGCACCACCGGCGCCCCCAAGTGCCTGGAGTTCACCGCCGACGCGGTGATCGCCGCCGCCGACACCTGGGCGGCCGGCACCGGCCTCGGCCCCGGCGACCGGGTGCTGTGCCTGGCGGGCTTCACCAACGGTCTGGCGTTCAACACCTCGCTGCTGCCGGTCTTCACGGCCGGCGCCGAACTCCACCTCTACCAGGGCCTGCCCACCTCCGGCGGCATCTCCCGGGCCGTCACCCGCGCCGCCGCGACCAGGCTGGTGGCCTTCCCGTTGGCCTACCGGCTGCTCGCCGACGTGGCCCGGGCCGACGTCGACGCCTTCGCCACCGTCACCCGGGCCGTCTCCGCGGCCGCCGTCCTCGACCCGGAGGTGCGGCGCGGCTTCGAGTCCCGGTACGGCGTGCGGATCGCCGACTACTACGGCATCGCCGAGACCGGCCCCTGCACCTACGAACGCGAACCGGACCGCTCCGAAGGGCTCGGCACCGCCCTGCCCGGCGTCTCCGTCAAGGCCGTCGAACTGCCCACCGGGGAGTCCGAGGTGAGGGTCCGCACCGCCTCGATGGCGGCCGGCTACCTGAACGCCCCCGGCGCGTTCGCCGACCGGCTCGACGCCGACGGCTACTACCGCACCGGCGACCTCGGCCACCTGGTCGACGGACGGCTGTTCGTCACCGGCCGGCTCGGCGGACCGATCAACCTGGCCGGCCGGAAGATCGACCCGGCCGAGATCGAACGCACCCTGCTCGCCCTCGACGGCGTCACCGACGCCGCCGTGTTCGCCGACACCGACGCCAACGGGGAGACCGTCCTGCACGCCGCACTGGCCGGCACCGGACGGATCGGCCGCACCGAGGTGGTCGACGCCTGCCGCGCCCGCCTCGCGCCGTTCAAGGTACCCGGACGGGTGACCTTCCTCCCCGCCATCCCCCGATCGACCGTCGGCAAGGCCCGGATGACCGAACTGCGCCGCCTGGTCCAGGACGTCCGCGCCGCCGACGGCACCGCCCAGGAACTGGAGAAGCACGCATGAGCAGCAGCACAGCCGACGAGGCGGCCCGCACCGGAACGGACCTGCGCGAGGAGATCGAACTGCTCGTCGAGACGGCCACCGGACGGGTCGTCACCGTCGCAGACCTGCGCGCCGCGGACGGCGAACTCGACCGGGCCGGCGTCAACTCCATCGGCTACATCAACCTGATGGAGGTGCTGGAGCAGCGCTACGACGCCGTGATCGACCCGGAGGCCGACCCCGAGCACCTGTACTCCGTCGACTCGATCGTCCGGTTCGTCCGCGCCCGGCTCGCCGAGGGAGGCCGCGCATGACCGCCGCCGACCAGGCCCTCGCCGCCCTGCGCGGGCTGCTGACCGGCCGCGGCCTCGACCTGCCGCCCACTGCCGGAGCCTCCGCGGATGCCGGCCTGTCACCGGCGGAGGCGCTGGACGAGGCCCTGGACCGGATCTGGGAGACCCGGCCGTTCGCCGTGGCGGCCGCGCTCACCGAACAGGTGCACGGCGTCCTGCCGCTGCTCGACGCCTTCGACGCCACCGTCCCGCTGCTCGACGACATCCGCGCGGGCCACGTCACGGCCTCGCTCGGCCTGTTCACCCCCAACGCCCTGCTCAGCCTCACCGCCCCCGCCGTCCGGGCCGACCGGGACGGCGGCCGGACGCTGCTGACCGGCCGCTACCGGTACGCCGTCCAGGACGCCGAGGCGTCCCTGGTCCCGGTCCGGCTGGACGGCGGGACGCGGCTGGCGCTGGTCCCGCACGACGCGGCCGGCGTCCGGCTGCACGGCGCGGGCCGGGCCGTCGGCTGGGGCTGGGCCGAACTCGACGGCGCGCCCGCCGCCGCGCTGTCCCGCCCGGTCGACTGGGCGTCCGACGGGGAGCTGACGGCCGCGCTCGACGCGTACGCCTGGGCGTTCGCCCGCCGCGCGCTCGCCTGGCCCGCCCGGGTCGTCGCCGACCTGCGCCGGGCGCTGGCCCGGACCGGTGAGGGCGTGGAGGCGCTCTCCACCTCCCAGTACCTGGCCCACGAGCTCAGCAAGCTGGAGATCGAGGTCTCGCTGGCCTCGGCCGCCGCCCGGTTCGGGGCGGGGTTCAAGGACGAGGGGCCCGGTGGCCAGGCCGCCCTCGCCACCCTGCTGAGCGCCGTCGACCTGATCCGGCGGGCCGCCCGGACCGCCGAGGACATGGCCACCGAACTCGGCCTCGAAGACGCCCCGGTGGCCGAGGCCGACCGGCCCGACGCCGCCCTCCAGGCCTGGTTCGGCGGCCGGCGCGTCGTCGAGAACGAACTCGCCCGCCGGATGGGCCTGGTCCAGGAGGCGGTCGGCGCATGACCGTCCCCGTCGCCGTCTGCGGTCTGACCGGCCGGATGGCGGGCGTCGTCCGGCAGGCCGTCCTGGACGCCCCCGACCTGGCGCTGTCCGCCCGGCTCAGCCTCCGGCCCCCGGCACCCGGACCGGCCGAAACGGATCCGCCCGCACCGGTGGTGCACCGCCTCGCCGACCTCCCCGACCCCGATCCGGTGGTCGTCGACTTCACCGCCGAGGAGGCCACCGCCGAGCTGCTCGACCAGGCCCGCGCCGTGCCCTGCGCGCTGGTCATCGGCACCAGCGGCCTCGGCGACCGTCACCAGCGGCTGCTGGCGGAGGTCGGCCGCAGCCACGCCGTCGTGGTCGCCGCCAACTACAGCCTCGCCCTGCTGGCCGTCACCCGCTTCGTCGAGGACCTCGCCGCCCAGAGCGACGACAGCTGGAACGCGGGCGTCGGCGACCTGCACTTCGCGGGCAAGCAGGACCGCCCCAGCAGCACCGCCCGTCACCTCGCCGCCGCCTGGCAGGGCGCCCGCGGCCCCGGCGCGCCCGCCCCCGACATCACCTCCTTCCGCCTCGGCGACGCTCTCAGCGAGCACCGGGTGGTCGCGGCGGGCAGCGGCGAACACGTCGAGGTCCTGCACCGGATGGCCGACCGCCGCGCCTTCCTGCCCGGCGTGCTCCGCGCGATCCGGTACGCGGCCACCGCCGGGCCGGGCGTGCGCGGCCTGGCGGACGTGGTGCGCGAACCCCTCCCCGTACGGCGGTGACCGGCGTGCGGCTGCTGCGGGACGAGGTGCGGCGCGGCGCGGCACAGGCCGCGCACCGGCGCAGCGGCCACACCGGCGCCGCCCGCCAGGACCAGTGGTACGCGGCCCGGCAGACGCTGAGGACCGGCCTGGTCCGGCTCGGCCGGGTGCCCGACCTGCCCGACGCGCACCGGCGGATCGGGCTGGCCGGCCCGGGCGCCGTCCGGCAGGTCAGCCGGGACGGCGCCGCCCTGCGGCCCGCCGTGCAGTTCTCCGTCGCACACACCGCCGAGCAGGTGGTGGTGGCGCTGCGCCGGGCCGAACCGGCCGACGGCGCGGCACCGGCCGGGCCGGGCGTCGACGCCGAGACCGAATGGGCCACCGCCGAGCGCAACCTGCACCGCTTCGGCACCCCGGCCGAGCTCGACGCCCTGCGCCGGGCCTGCGGCCCGGTGGTCCGTCCGCTGCACCTGTGGTGCGTCAAGGAGGCCCTGGCGAAGGCCTCCGGCCTGGGCTTCGTCCGGATCCCGCCCCGGCGCTACCGCCTGCACGCCGCCGGCGACACGGCACCCCACCGCCTGACCGTCGAGATCGCCGGAGCCGACCCGCCGGACGGTGGCCCCCGCCGAGCCCTGGTCCGCACCGGCACCCGGACGACCGCCGGCCGGACGCCCACCGCCTGGGCGGTGGCCGAACCGCCGACGCGCTGAACCCCGGAATCCACCGACGCGCTGAACCCCGACCAACGAAGCAACTGGGAGATGACCGTGACCGAGGACGCCCCGATCACCGGCCTCAGCCGCCTGATCGCCGACCGGGCCGCCGCCCGGCCGGACGCCGCCGCCCTCCTCGCACCCGACCGGACCCCGCTCACCTACCGGGCGCTCGCCGAGCGGACCGAGGAGATCGGGCAGGCGCTGAACACCTTCGGAATCGGCCGTCCCCACCGGGTCGCCCTGGTGCTGCCCAACGGCCCCGACCTCGCCACCGCGTTCCTCGGCACGGCCGCGTACGCCCAGAGCGCCCCGCTCAACCCCGCCTACCGGGAGCAGGAGTTCGCCTTCTACCTCGCCGACATGCGGGCCGACGCCCTGCTGGTCGAGGCCGGGGACGACTCGGCCGCGGTGGCGGTCGCCCGGCGGCTCGGTGTCCGGATCATCGAGCTCAGCTCCCGGCCCGGCACCCCGGCGGGCGAGTTCGAGCTGCACTGCGCCGACCCGGGCGCACCGGTCGCCGCCGCCGACGGCGGCCCCGCCGGCCCGGAGGACACCGCCCTCATCCTGCACACCTCCGGCACCACCGACCGGCCCAAGCTCGTCCCGCTCACCCACGCCAACCTGCACGTCGCCGCCCGCAACACCGGCGCCGCCTTCGCCCTCGACGAGCAGGACCTCTGCCTCAACCCGATGCCGCTGTTCCACGCCCACGGCCTGACCAGCACCCTGCTGGCCACCCTGGTCCGCGGCGCCGGAATCGTCTGCACCCCCGGCTTCAGCGACACCGGCTTCTACACCTGGCTGGAGCGGTTCCGCCCGACCTGGTACACCGCCGTGCCGGCCATGCACCAGGCACTGCTGTCCGTGGCCGACGACCACCGCGAGGTCCTCGCAGCGAGTCGGCTCCGGTTCATCCGCTCCGCCTCCGCGCCGCTGCCGGGCCCCACCCTGACCGCCCTGGAGGAGGCCTTCCACGCCCCGGTCATCGAGGCGTACGGCATGACGGAGGCCGGCTCGCTGGTCACCAGCAACCCGCTGCCGCCCGGCCGGCGCAAGCTCCGCTCGGTCGGCCTGCCGGTGGGCGGACCGGTCGCCGTGCTGGACAAGGCGGGGCAGCCCGTACCGGTCGGCGAGTCCGGCGAGATCGCCATCCGCGGGGCCAACGTGATGGCCGGCTACGAGGCCAACCCGGAGGCCAACTCCCGTGCCTTCACCGATGGTTGGCTGCGCACCGGCGACGAGGGACGGCTCGACGAGGACGGCTACCTGTACGTGGTCGGCCGCAGCAAGGAGATCATCAACCGGGGCGGCTCCAAGGTCGCCCCGGTCGAGATCGACGACGTCCTGGCCGGCCACCCCACCGTCAGGCTCGCCGTCGCCTTCGGCGTCCCGCACCCCACCCTGGGCGAGGACGTCGCGGTGGCCGTCGTCCCGCAACCCGGCGCCCTGGTCGTCGAGCGGGACCTGCGCGAGTACGCCCGGGAGCGGCTCGCCGACTTCAAGGTCCCCAGCCGGGTGTTCGTCGTCGACGACGTCCCGCGCAGCCCCACCGGCAAGGTGCAGCGCCTGCGGCTCGCCGAACGCCTGGCCACGGCCGCCGCCGCGCCCGGCCACCGGGCCGCCCCCGCCGACCCCCTGGCCCGGCGGATCGCCGCCGTCTGGTCCGAGGTGCTCGGCACCGAGGAGTTCGGCGTGGAGGACAACTTCTTCGACCTCGGCGGCAACTCGCTGCTGCTCAAGCGCGTCTCCGCCCGGCTCGGCGAGCAACTCGGCCGCGAGGTACCGCTGCTGACACTGACCATGTGCCCCACCGTCGAGACCCTCGCCGCGCACCTGGCCGAGGAGCCCGGCGGGCCCGGCGGCCCCGGCGCCGCCGCCCCCGGGGCCCGGGAGCGGCTCGACCGCGGCCGTGACCGGCTGCGCCGCCAGCTCGACCAACGGCGGGCCGGCACACGGAAGGAGAACGGCTGATGGAGCACAGCGACGACACGACCGGCCTGGAGATCGCCGTCATCGGCCTCGCCTGCCGCTTCCCCGGCGCCGACGGCCCCGAGCAGTACTGGGAGAACCTGAGCACCGGCACCGAGTCGATCACCTTCTTCACCCCCGAGGAACTCGCCGCCCAGGGCGTCCCCGAGGCCCTGCGCAACGATCCCGACTACGTCGCCGCCCAGGGCGTCCTGGCGGACGCGGACCGCTTCGACGCCGACTTCTTCGGCATGAGCCCGAAGGAAGCCGACCTGATGGACCCCCAGCACCGGGTGCTGCTGCGGTGCGCCTGGGAGGCCCTGGAGGACTCCGGCCACGATCCGCTCGCCGTGCCCGGCCCGGTCGGGGTGTACGCGGGCACCTACTACAACAGCTACGTCGACCACGTGGACGGCCGGATCGACAGCGGGGACCCGGGCGAGGTGTTCGCCCGGAACATCGCCAACGAGAAGGACTTCCTGGCCACCCGGATCGCCTACAAACTCGATCTGTCCGGCCCGGCCCTCACCGTCCAGTCCGCCTGCTCCACCTCCCTGGTGGCCGTCCACCTGGCCTGCCAGGCGCTGCTCAGCGGGGCCTGCGACACCGCGCTCGCGGGCGGCGCGACGGTCCGCGCCCACCAGCACCAGGGCTACCTGTTCCAGCCCGGCGGGATCTTCTCCGCCGACGGCCACTGCCGGCCCTTCGACGCCACCGCACAGGGCACCGTCGCCGCCAACGGCGCGGGCATGGTGGTGCTCAAGCGGCTGGAGGACGCCCTCGCCGACGGCGACCCCGTCCGGGCCGTGATCAAGGGCTCGGCGGTCGGGAACGACGGCGCCCGGCGGATCGGCTTCACCGCCCCCGGTGTGGCCGGCCAGGCCCGGGTGATCCGCGCCGCCCTCGACGTGGCCGACGTCGACCCGGCCACCATCGGCTACGTCGAGACGCACGGCAGCGGCACCCCGCTCGGCGACCCGATCGAGATCGAGGCCCTGACCCAGGTCTTCCGCGGCCTCGCCCCCGGGAGCTGCGCGATCGGCGCGGTCAAGGGCAACATCGGCCACACCCACGCCGCGGCCGGCGTCGCCGGGCTGATCAAGACCGTGCTGGCGCTCCAGCACCGGCAGATCCCGCCGAGCCTGCACTTCGACGTCCCCAACCCGGCCATCGACTTCGACGCCGTCCCGTTCCGGGTCAACACCCGGCTCACCGACTGGCCGGCCGGGCCCGCACCGCGCCGGGCCGGCGTCAGCTCCTTCGGCATGGGCGGCACCAACGCCCACGTCGTCCTGGAGGAGGCCCCCGCCCCCGCCCGGCGCACACCCGGCCGGGCCCGCGTCCTGCTGCCGGTCACCGCCCGCACCGCCGCCGCCCTGGAGGCCGCCACCGACCGGCTCGCCGACCGCCTCGACGGCGCCACCGCCCCCGACCTGGCCGGCACCGCACGCACCCTGCAGACCGGCCGCCGCCACTACGGCCACCGCCGCTTCCTGATCGCCGAGTCCACCGCCGAGGCCGCCCGCGCCCTGCGCGAGCGCGCCCCGAACGCCGTCCGCACCGGCCACCACGACGGCACGCCCCGCCAGGTCGCCTTCGTCCTGCCCGGCCTCGGCGAGCAGCGCATCGGCATGGGGCGCGAACTCCACGCCACCGAACCGGTGTTCCGCGACGCCCTCGACCGCTGCGCCGAAGGCTTCCGCCCGCACCTCGGCATCGACCTGCGCGAGCTGCTCCACCCCGCCGGGGCGCCGGGAAGCCCGCCCGCCGGCCCCGACCTGCGCCGGATGCTGCGCGGGGGCCCGGCCGCCGCCGAGCGCACGGAGCTCGACCGCACCCGCTACGCGCAGCCCGCGACCTTCGCCGTCGAGTACGCGCTGGCCCGGCTCTGGGAGTCCTGGGGGGTGCGGCCGAGCGCGCTGATCGGCTACAGCATCGGCGAGTACACCGCCGCGCACCTGGCCGGCGTCCTCTCGCTGGACGACGCCCTGAAGCTGGTCGCGCACCGCGCCCGGCTGATCGACGGCCTGCCGGCCGGCGCCATGCTGGCCGTGCCGCTGCCCGAGGAGCGCGTCCTCGGCCTGCTGGACGACGACCTCTCGCTGGCCGCCGTCAACGGGCCCGCGCTGTGCGTGGTGGCCGGCACCGCCGAGGCGGTCGGCGCGCTGGAGGCCCGGCTCGCCGCGGACGGCGTCGCCGCCCGGCAGTTGCAGACCACCCACGCCTTCCACTCGCACATGATGGATCCGATCGCGGCCGAGTTCGCCGAGCTCGCCGCCGGGGTCACCCTCCACCCGCCGACCGTCCCGTACGTCTCCAACGTCACCGGCGACTGGGCCGACGCCGAGCTGGTCACCGACCCGGCCTACTGGGTGCGGCACCTGCGCCGGCCGGTCCGCTTCGCCGACGGCATCGGCCGGCTGTGGCAGCAGCCCGGGCGGGTCCTGCTGGAGACCGGTCCCGGCCAGTCCCTGACCAGTCTGGCCCTGCAGCTGCGGCCCGCGTCCGCCGCGCCAGGCGTGGCCGTCGCCTCCATGCCGGGCCGCTTCGACCGGCAAGGGGAGGAGCGGTTCCTGCTGAACACCGCCGGTGGGCTGTGGGCCGCCGGCGTGGACCTCGACTGGCCCGCCGTCAGCGGCGGCAACGACGCCGCCAGGGTCGCCCTGCCGCCGTACCCGTTCGAGGAGACCCGGCACTGGATCGACCCGGCACCCCGCAAGGCCGCGCCCTCGCTCGCCCGCCGGGCGGACCTCGCGGACTGGTTCCACACCCCGGTCTGGGAGTCGCTGCCGCCCCGCCCGGCCGCCACCGCCCCGGCGGCCGGAAGCTGGCTGCTGTTCACCGACGAGGAGGGCGTCGGCGAGGCGCTCGCCACCCGGCTGCGCGCCGACGGCCACCGCGTCACCACCGTCCGGGCGGGCCTGGTCTGGCGCGAACTCGGGTACGCCGCGTACGAGTTGGCCCCCGGAAGCGCCGCAGACCACCGGCGGCTGGTCGAACGGATCACCGCCGACGGCGGCCCGCCGGACCGGATCGTCCACCTGTGGAGCGTCGGCCCGCGCCGCTCCGCCGAGGAGACCCTGGCGCGCGGCTTCCACAGCCTCCTCCGGCTCGACCAGGCCCTCACCGCCACCGCCCCCGGCGCCCCGCTGGACCTCGCCGTGGTCTCCAGCGACGCCTTCGCGGTGCTCGGCACCGAACCCGTCGCCCCGGAGAAGGCCACCGTCACCGGCCCGGCCCTGGTCCTGCCGCTGGAACAGCCCGACACCGTCTGCCGGGCCGTCGACCTCTCCCTGCCGCCCGGCCGCGGCTGGACGCCGGAGGACACCGAACTGCTGTACGCCGAACTCCTCGACGAGCCGACCGGGCCGCTCACCGCCCTGCGCGGCCGCCGCCGCTGGCAGCGCACCCACCGGCCGGTCCGGGTGGAGGCCGTCGCGGACGGCCGCACCCCGCTGCGCGAGGACGGTGTCTACCTGATCACCGGCGGCTTCGGCGGCGTCGGCCTCTCCCTGGCCCGCCACTTCGCGGCCGCCGCCCGGGCCCGGCTCGTCCTGGTCGGCCGCACCCCGCTGCCGCCCCGGGAGAGCTGGGACACCCTGCTCGCCGACGGCTGCGAGGACGCGGCGGCGGGGGAGCGGATCCGCGCCGTGCTGGAACTCGAAGGGCTCGGCGCCCAGGTGATGACCGCGGCCGCCGACGTCACCGACTCCGCCGCCATGCACCGGATCGCCGACGAGGCGGTGGAGCGGTTCGGCGCCGTCCACGGGATCGTGCACGCCGCCGGGGTCCCGGCCGCCGGACTCGCCCAGCTCAAGACCGCGGAGGCCGCCGACCGGGTGCTCGACCCCAAGGTCCGCGGCGGCCTGGTGGTCGACGCGCTCGCCCGCCGGCTCGCCCCCGACTTCACCGTCCACTGCTCCTCCAGCCTCGCCCTGACGGGCGGCGTCGGGCAGATCGACTACGTTGCCGCCAACGCCTTCCTGGACGCCCTGGCCCAGCACAACGAGGCCACCGGCGGCCCGCGCACCGTGTCGGTGAACTGGGACGGCTGGCAGGAGGTCGGCATGGCCTTCCGCACCATCGGCGCCGGTGCCGAGCGGCCCGCCGACGGCCGTACCGGCCCCGTCGACCACCCGCTGCTCGACGCCTGCCTGCGCGACGACGAGGCCGTCGCCGTCTACTCCGTCGCGCTCAGCGTCGCCACCTCCTGGCTGATCGACGAGCACCGGATGGCGGGCAACGCCGTCGTCCCCGGCACCGGCCACCTCGAACTCGCCCGCGCCGTCCACGAGCACCAGAGCGGCGACGCCCGGGCGGTGCTCGACGAGGTCACCTTCCTCTCCCCGGTGGTCATCGGCGAGGACCAGCGGCGCGAACTGCGGGTCGTCCTCGACAAGCGGCACAGCCCGCCACGCTTCGCCGTGGTCAGCCGGGAGAGCGGTGCCGGCCAGGACCCGGCCGAGGAGGACGGCTGGCAGGTCCATGTGACCGGCGCCGTCGGCCCGGTCGGCGAGGACGCCGCCCCGCGCCGCCGCCACGACGTCGCCGAGCTGATCGCCCGCGCCGGCATGCGCGACCTCGGTGCCGTCACCCACACCGGCCCGATGGGCTTCGGCCCGCGCTCCCGCTGCCTGCGCCGGGTGCACCTCGGCGAGAAGGAGGCGCTGGCCGAGCTCGAACTGCCCGCCGAGTTCGGCGGCGACCTGGAGCGGATCGCCCTCCACCCCTCCCTGCTCGACCTCGGCGCGGGCTTCCACGGGATGAACCTCGCCGAGGAGTTCCGGATCCCGCTCAGCTACGGCCGCCTCACCCTGCTCGCCCCGCTGCCGCGCCGGATCTACAGCCACCACCGCTTCCACGAGGCGGACCGCCGCGGCAAGGAGACCTTCACCGCGGACTTCACCCTGCTGGACGAGACCGGCCTGGAGACCGTCCGGGTCGAGGACTTCGTCCTCAAGCGCGTCGCCGACCTGGAGACCCGGCTCGAAGCGCTGCGCGACGGGACCTCCCGCGAGACCGCCGCCTACCGCTTCCCGCCCGCCACCACCGCCCCCGGACGACCGGGCGAGGGCGGACCGCTGCGCGACCACCTGGACCAGGGCATCCGGCCCGCCGAGGGCGTCGAGGCGCTGCTGCGGCTGCTCGCCGCCGGGCTCGGCCCGCAGGTCGCCGTGGTCGCCAAGGACCTGGACGCCGTGTTCGCCGACATCCGCGCCCACCGGGTGGGCGCCCCGGCGGACGGACCGGCGGACGACGCCGCCGTCCATCCGCGCCCCGGCATCCTCACCGCGTACACCGAGCCCCGGGACGACACCGAGACCGCCCTGGCCCGGCTGTGGGCCGAACTCCTCGGCCTGGAACGCGTCGGCGTGCACGACGAGTTCTTCGAGCTCGGCGGCCACTCGCTGCTCGGCCTCCAGCTCGCGGCCCGGATCCGGCGCCGGTTCGGCGTCGACCTGCCGCTGAACGCCCTCTTCGAGACGCTGACCGTGGCGGAACAGGCCGCCGCCCTCCGCCGACGCCTCGACACCGCGGCGACGACCGACAGCGGACCGACGACCGAGACCGGACCGACGACCGACAGCGGACCGACGACCGACACCCCCGGGGACGGCACCTCGACGCCCGGCACCCCGGCCGAACAGAAGCGGAGCACAGCAGATGTCTGACATCCACACGGTCGGCGTGGTCGGCGCCGGTGTCATGGGCACCGGTCTGGCCCAGGCGCTCGCCCAGACCGGCCACCGGGTCCTGCTCGTCGACCGGACGAAGGAGATCCTCGCCGCCGCCGAGCGGACCATCGCCCAGGGCCTGCGCTTCGGCCGGGTGCTGGGCGCCAAGGGCCCCAAGGAGGACCGGGGGACCGTCCTCGCCCGGATCAGCCTCACCACCGACTACGAGGGCTTCGACGAGGCCGACTTCGTGATCGAGAACATCACCGAGGACTGGGGTCTGAAGAAGGGCGTGTACGAGCGCCTGGACGCGGTCTGCCCGGAGCGCACGGTGTTCGCCGCCAACACCTCCGTCATCCCGATCACCCGGATCGGCGCGGCCACCTCCCGGCCCGACCGGGTGCTCGGGATGCACTTCATGAACCCCGTCCCGCTCAAGCCGACCGTGGAGATGATCCGCGGCCACCACACCTCCGCCGCGACCGTGGACACCGCCCGCGCCCTGCTGGCCCGACTCGGCAAGGAGGGAATCCTGGTGGAGGACTCGCCGGGGTTCGTCACCAACCGGGTCCTGATGCTCACCGTGAACGAGGCCGTCTACCTGGTCCACGAGGGCGTGGCCGGCGCCGAGGAGGTCGACCGGATCTTCAAGACCTGCTTCGGCCACACCATGGGCCCGCTGGAGACCGCCGACCTGATCGGCCTGGACACCATCCTGCAGTCCGTCCAGGGCCTCTGCACCGCGTTCAGCGACAGCAAGTACCGGCCGTGCCCGCTGCTGGTCCGGATGGTCGACGCCGGCCTGCTCGGCCGCAAGAGCGGCCAGGGCTTCTACAGCTACGCCACCACCCTGGCCTGACCGCACGTCCCCGCCCCAGCCCCAGCCCCAGCCATCACCGGCACCCGAACGAGAAGAAGGAACCGCCCGCCATGACGACGGCCGACCACAAGCCGCAGATCCTCGCCTTCCTCGCCCAGTTCTTCGGCGAGCACCGGCTCGCCGACGACGAGGACATCTTCGCCACCGGATTCGTCAACTCGCTCTTCATCATGCAGCTGGTGCTGTTCGTCGAGGGAGAGTTCGGCATCACCGTCGAGGACGACGACCTGGAGATGGCCAACTTCAACACCGTGCGCGCCATCGACGCGCTGGTCAGCCGCAAGCGCGCCGCTGTCGGCGCCGCCGCCCAGCACTCCTGACCCTCCCGTGACCTTCCGACCGCAGAGACCACGCAGGAGAGGGACCGATGGCCATCCGAGTACAACTGACCGAGCGCCAGGCCGCGGCGCGGGAGGAGTACGAGGCCTTCACCCGGGAGGCCGTCGCCCCGCACGCGGACGCCTGGGACCGCGCCGAGCGCCTCCCCGAGGAGTTCCTCAAGGAGTTCGCGGCCCGCGGCCTCCTGGGTGCCGCCGTCCCGGCCGGGTACGGCGGCACCGACCTGGACCCGATCACCTTCGGCCTGCTCAACGAGGAACTCGGCCGCGGCTGTTCGTCCGTGCGCAGCCTGGTCACCGTGCACGGCATGGCCTCGTACGCCGTCGCCCGGTGGGGCGGCGAGCGGCAGCGCGAGCACTGGCTGCCGAAGTTCGCCACCGGCGCCGCGATCGGCGCCTTCGCACTCACCGAGCCCGGCGCCGGCAGCGACGTCAAGGCGCTGAGCACCACCGCCCGGCGCACCGACGGCGGCTTCCGGCTCACCGGCGAGAAGCGCTGGACCACCTTCGGCCAACGCGCCGACGTGTACCTGCTGTTCGCCCGGCTGGACGGCCGGGAGACCGCCTTCCTGGTGCCCCGGGACGCCCCCGGGCTGACCGTCCGGCCGGTCACCGGCGTTCTCGGCACCAAGGCCTCGATGCTCGCCGAACTCAGCCTCGTGGACTGCCTGGTGGCCCCCGATGCGCTGCTCGGCCGGCCCGGCTTCGGACTCGCCGCCGTCGCCGCGAGCGCCCTCGAACTGGGCCGCTACAGCGTCGCCTGGGGCTGCGTCGGCCTCGCCCAGGCCTGCCTGGACGCCTCCCTGGACCACGCCGACCGGCGGGAGACCTTCGGTGTACGGCTCCGCGACCACCAGCTGGTCCAGCGGATGATCGCCGACATGGCCACCGGTACCGCCGCGGCCCGGCTGCTCTGCCAGCAGGCCGGCTGGCTGCGGCAGGACCGCTCCGCCGAGAGCCTGCACGCCACCTGGCTCGCCAAGTACCACGCCTCCCGCACCGCGTTCCGCTCCGCCTCGGACGCCGTCCAGGTGCACGGCGCCCAGGGCTGCGGTGACGGCCACCCCGTCCAGCGCTACCTGCGGGACGCCAAGGTCATGGAGATCATCGAGGGCAGCACCGAACTCCAGCAGACCACCATCGCCGAATCCGCCTACCACTCCCGCCAGCGCACCACCCCCACCGAAAGGGTGACGGCATGACCTCCCAGGGCACCGCCGGCCGGCAGGACGGCACCACCGCCGACAAGCCCGCCAAGACCGTCAAGTGCGTCGTCTGGGACCTCGACCACACCGTGTGGGACGGCATCCTGCTGGAGGACGGCGAGGCGCCGCTGCGCCCCGGCCTGCGCGAGGTCATCGTCGAACTCGACCGCCGCGGCATCCTGCACTCGATCGCCAGCCGCAACGACCACGAGGCCGCCACCGCGGCGCTGCGCCGGCACGGGCTGCTCGACTACTTCCTCTACCCGCAGATCAACTGGAACGCGAAGTCCTCGTCGATCCGCTCCATCGCCACCTCGCTCAACCTGGGCCTGGACGCCTTCGCCTTCGTCGACGACGACGCCTTCGAACGCGGTGAGGTCTCCTTCGAGATCCCCGAACTGCTGGTCCTCGACGCGGCGGAGGCCGCCGGCCTCGCCGACCGGCCGGAGTTCTCGCCCCGGTTCGTCACCGACGACTCCGCCCGGCGCCGCGAGATGTACCGCGCCGACCAGGAGCGCACCCGGGTCGAGCAGGAGTTCACCGGCCCGCAGGAGGCCTTCCTCGCCACCCTCGGCATGACCCTCACCATCCACCCCGCTCAGGAGGAGGACCTGCGCCGGGCCGAGGAACTGACCGTCCGCACCCACCAGCTCAACACCACCGGCTACACCTACTCCTACGACGAGCTCGACGCCTTCCGCCGCTCGGACACCCACGAACTGCTGGTCGCCCGGCTGGAGGACCGGCACGGCCCGTACGGGACCATCGGCCTGGTGCTGCTCGCCAAGGACCCGGACGCCTGGACCGTCAAGCTGCTGCTGATGTCCTGCCGGGTGATGTCCCGCGGCGTCGGCGGGGTGATCATCAACCACCTGCGCCGCCGCGCCCGGGAGGCCGGCGTCCGCCTGCTGGCCGAGTACCTGCCCAACGGGCGGAACCGGATGATGCTGATCACCTACAAGTTCACCGGGTTCCGCCGGCTCACCGGCGAGGACGGGCTGACGCTCTTCGAGGCCGACCTCACCGACGTCCCCGGCGACCCGGACTACCTGACCGTCCACGCCCCGGGCCGACAGGCCCCGGCCGGAGAGGACCGGAAGCGGTGACGGCGGCCGGCGGCCCCTGGGTGGTCAGGACCGAGCCCAACCCCGGCGCCCGGCTCCGGCTGATCTGCTTCGCCTACGCCGGAGGCGGCAGCTCGGCCTTCGCCGACTGGCCGCGCGCCCTGCCCGACGACGTCGAGGTGTGCGCGGTGCGGCTGCCCGGCCGCGAGTCACGGATCTTCCAGCCCGCCTACACCGACGTCGAGGACCTGCTGCCCGACCTCACCGAGGCCCTGGCCGACCACTGCCGGCCCCCCTACGCCCTGTTCGGCCACAGCATGGGCGCGCTGATCGCGTTCTCCTTCGCCCGCCGGCTCCGCGAGCTCGGCGCCCCCGCCCCCGACCACCTGGTGGTCTCCGGGCGCCGGGCCCCGCAGCTCAGCCACAACCGGCCACTGATCCACCACCTGCCGCAGGACCAGTTCCTGGAGCGGATCCGGGAGCTGGGCGGCACCCCGGAGAGCCTGCTGGCGGACGCCCGGGTGATGCGGCTGGTCCTGCCCGGGCTGCGGGCCGACTTCCAGCTCAACGACTGCTACACCCACCGGCCGCAGGAGCCGCTGACCGTCCCGATCACCGCCTTCGGTGGTCGCGCCGACCCGCACGTCGACGCCGAGGGACTCGCCGCCTGGGCCCGGCAGAGCACCGGCACCTTCACGATGCGGATGTTCGACGGCGGCCACTTCTTCCTCCACTCCGCCCAACGGGAGGTCCTGCACGAACTGTCCCGGCTGCTGCGCCGGCCGACCGACCGGATCGCAGGGGCCGTCGCCCTGTGAACCCAGCAGACCTGAACCGAGCAGACCTGAACCCCGCCGACGTGGAGCCGGCCGACCTGCACCCATCCGACGTGCACCCGCTCGACGCGCACCGGTCCGACGCGCACCGGTCCGACGCGCACCGGTCCGACGTTCACCCGCCCGACCGGTGGCCGCCCGGCCCCGCCGTGCCGAGCCTCGCCGAGGGCGAGGTGCACGTCTGGCGAACCCGGCTCGACCCGCCCGAGCCGGTCGCGCGCCGGTACGCGGAGCTGCTCGACCCTCAGGAGCGGGCCCGGGCCGACCGCTGCCGGCTGCCGGTCGAGCGCGCCCGCTTCGTCGCCGCGCACGGCGCGCTGCGCACCGTCCTGGCCCGCTACACCGGCCGGGCACCCGCCGCCCTGCGCCTGGACCGCACCACCCGCGGCCGCCCCCGGCTGGCAGCGGCACCGCACCCCGGGGCGCTGGACTTCAACCTCAGCCACTCGGGGGACCTGGCGCTGATCGCCGTCACCCGAACCGGCACCGTCGGAGTCGACCTGGAGGAGGTCCGCGCCGACCTCGACCACCGCGCGATGGCCGCCCGCTTCCTCGGGCCCGCCGAGGCCCGGCAGATCGCGAAGCTGCCCCCGGCCGCCGGGCGGTACGCCTTCTACCACCGGTGGACCTGGCGGGAGGCGTACGCCAAGGCCGCCGACCTGCCCGTCCCGCGCCGGCTCGGCTCCGGCACCCCGGGCCCGCTGCCGATCACCGTGGATCTGTGGAAACTGAGCAACCTCCCACTGGACAAGGGATATTGTGCGACGGTCGCGGCCTCCGGATCCTGCGCGCCGCCGCTCCGCTGGACGCTGACCTGACGCAGGACCGGGCCCGCAGGACGTCGCCCACCCGCTGATCCGCCTGACGAGGACTGCGGACGAAAGGAGCCGGATCGCATGCCCGAACTGTCCAGCCTGTGGTGGTTCTTCACGGCCTCACTGGTGCTGCTGCTCATCCCCGGCCCGTCCGTGCTCTACGTGACCGGCCGGACCCTCGACCAGGGGCGCCGCGCCGGACTGCTGTCCACCCTCGGCCTGGCCTGCGGCGACCTCGTCCAGGTGCTCGCCGCCGTGGTCGGGCTGTCCGCCCTGGTCGCCTCCTCGGAGACCGCCTTCAACGTGGTCAAGTACGCGGGCGCCGCCTACCTGGTCTGGCTCGGCGTCAAGCGGCTGCGGACACCGGACCCGGACCCGTCCGCCGAAGAGGCCGGCGAGGCGCCCGCCCGCTCGCCCCGGATCTTCACCGACGGCCTCGTCGTCAACGCCCTCAACCCGAAGAGCACCCTGTTCTTCCTCGCCTTCCTGCCCTCCTTCATCCACAGCGGCAGGGGAGCGGTCTGGTCCCAGACCCTGGTCTTCGGACTGGTCTTCGTGGTGGTCGGCATGGCCACCAACGCCGGCTGGGCGCTGCTGAGTTCACTCATGCGCCAGCGCGCCCGGAAGAGCCGCGGCTTCCTCCGCGCCGAGCGGTACGTCGTGGCCGGAGTCTTTTTCGTCCTCGCCGCCGCCACCCTGGCGACCGGCCTCACCGGCGGCTGAGCCGCCCACGGGAGCCCACCGACATGACCGACACAGCCACCGGCACCCCGTCGTCGCCCGTCCACCACCTGCTGGCGGGCAACGAGAACCCCTACCCGCCGCTGCCCGGCGTGCTGGAACGGGCCACCGCCGCCCTGCACACCCTCAACCGCTACCCGGACCCGGCCGCCACCCGCCTGGTGGCCGCCCTCGCCGGTCACCTGAACGTCCCGCCGGGCCATGTGGTGGTCGGCCCCGGCTCGGTCGGCGTGCTGTTCCAGCTGGTCCGCGCGGCGGCCGGCCCGGGCGACGAAGTCCTGTTCGCCTGGCGCTCGTTCGAGGCCTACCCGGAGGCGGCCGACCTCGCCGGGGCGACCGCGGTGCCCGTGCCACTGGCCGAGGGCGAGGTCCACGACCTGAACGCGATGGCCGCCGCCCTCACCCCGCGCACCAAGGTCGTCCTGGTCTGCAACCCCAACAATCCGACCGGCACCGCCGTCCCGCCCGCCGAGCTGGTGAAGTTCCTGGACGCGGTACCCGCCACCACCCTGGTCGTCCTGGACGAGGCCTACCGGGAGTTCGCCCCCGGGGACACCCCGGACGGCATCGACCTCTACCGCACCCGCCCCAACCTGGTCGTGCTGCGCACCTTCTCCAAGGCCTACGGGCTGGCCGGCCTCCGGGTCGGCTACGCCGTGGCCCACGACACCGTCGCCGCGGCGGCCCGCGCCGTGGCGCTGCCGTTCGGCGTCAGCCGGATCGCCCAGGACGCCGCCGTGGAGTCCCTCGCGGCCGGGCCCGAACTGCACGAGCGGGTCCGCGCGCTGGTCGCCGAACGCACCCGGGTCCAGGCCGCGCTGCGAGCCCAGGGCCGGCCGCTGGTGGAGTCCCACACCAACTTCGTCTGGCTCCGGCTCGGGGAGCACACGGCGGCCTTCGCCGCCGCCTGCACCGAGGCCGGGATCACCGTCAAGGTCTTCCCCGGCGAAGGCGTCCGGCTCAGCATCGGCGAACCCGCCGCCAACGACGCCGCGCTCGCCGTCGCGGCCGCCTGGCGCGCCCGCACCGCGTAGCACTCCCGGACCCCTCCGGATCACGTACCCGGAGGGGCCCGCCGATTCGCACGGCCGCGCGGCCCACGAAGCGTCAGGGGAACGTCCGGCCGACGTCCTTCCCCGGTGCACCGGTGCACGGGCAGTGTGCGGTACGGACAAGGGGAGCGCCCCGGGGCACCGAATCACGGAGGAACCATGCGTCGTCGAATCGGAGCAATGACCGCTGCCGTCTCGCTGGCCGGCATCAGCGTCGTCGGCATCTCGGGAACCGCCCACGCGGGCACGACCGGTTCGGTGAGCATCTCGGTCCCGGGCTGCATCGGCCACCTGAACCTCGCGCCGAACTGGGCCTACGGCCACCTGGACTCGTACACCACCACCTGCTGGCTGACGGTCTTCGACCGGAACGACCGGACCGGGGGAGTGTCCTCCCGGACCATTTCCCACGGACCCGGCGGCAGCGGTGACACCGGCCGGTTCTACCACGACAGCGTCGTCCACGCGGTGGCCATGGCGATCTCCAACGGCAGCCAGAGCAACGACACGGCCTGGTACCACTGAGGCCTCCGACCCCGGAGCGTCCCGGGCGCACCGCCGGACAGGCCCTACGCCGAGCGGGGCGGTCGGGGCGCGGGAGGGCAGCTGTCCAGCCGGGCCCGGACGGCGTCGGCGTCCCGGTGCTGGAGGTCCTCCAGGATGGCGAGTCCGCGGTTCCAGGCCGCCCGGGCGGACTCGACGTCGCCGAGCGCCAGGTGGGTGTCCCCGAGGTGGGTGTGGATGTCGGCCTGGAGGAAGTAGTCGCCGACGGCCACCCGCAGGCGCAGGGACTCGTGGTAGGCGGGCAGCGCCTCGTGGTACTCGCCGAGGCGGTGGTGGATGAAGCCGATGCTGTCCCAGATGGACGACTGACCGGGCAGGTTGCCCGCTTCGCGGGCCAGCTCCAGGGCGCGCCGGCAGTGCGGCAGCGCCTCCCGCAGCTCGCCCTGCTGGGCCAGGTACCAGCCGATGCTGTTGAGCGCGAGGGCCTGCCCGGACGGGTCGCCGATCGCCTCGAACAGCGCCAGGGCCCGGCGGGACTCGGCCACCGCCTCGGCGTCGCACCGCTCCTCGCCGTGGGCGATGGCCAGGTCGAGCCGGGTACGGCCCTCCCGGGGCCGGTCGTCGAGCGCCTCGAACAGGCCGAGCGCCAGGCGCAGCTGGCGCTGGGCCTCGGGCTGGCGGCCCTGGGAGCGGTGCACCTGGCCGAGCCAGCGGTGCGCGTGGGCCCGGTGGCCGAGGTCGCCGGTGCGTTCGGCGGCGGCCAGCGCCGTCTCGCTCGCCCGCTGCCACTGCTGCCACAGCCCCGACTTGAGCAGGTAGGGCACCTGGGCGCCGACCAGCTGCCAGGCGTGGACGTCCGCCCCGGTCCGGTGCGCCGCGTCGACGATCCGCTCCAGCACCGGCTGCTCCTCCCGGTACCAGTCGAGCGCCTCCCGCCGGTCGGTGAGCTCCTCGGGACCGACCCCGGTGGCGGGCTCCGTGAGGTCCAGCGTCTGCCAGGAGACGTCGTCGGCGTAGGCGAGGACGGCGGCGCGGTGGGCGGTGTGGAGGTAGTGGTCGAGCATCCGCAGGGTCCCCGCGGCCTGCCCTTCCGGCGGTTCGAGGGCCGCCACCTGCTCGGCGGCGTAGGCGCGCAACAGGTCGTGGAAGGTGTACCGGTCACGCTCCGGCGCGGTGATCAGATGGGCCCGGTGCAGCTCCTCCAGCAGGGCGCGGGTCCCGGACAGCGGCCGGCCCGCGAGGCTCGCGGCCGCCGCCGTGCTGATGGTCGGGCCGGGGTGCAGGCCGAGCAGCCGGAACAGCCGGGCGGCCGGCGGGGTCAGCGCGCGGTAGGACCAGGAGAGCACCACCCGGACGTCGGCGTGGCTGTCACCCGCTGACAGGAGGTCCAGCCGCGCCCGGGAGTCCCGCAGCTCGCGCGCCCACACCTCCAGCGGGGTGTCGGGGTGGTCGGCCGCCCGCGCGGCGGCGATGTTCAGTGCGAGCGGCAGCCGGGCGCACAGCTCGATCAGCTCGTCGGCGGCCTCCTGCTGCTCCGCGACCGCCGCCGCGCCGAGCCGACGGGCGAGCAGTTCGCGCGCCTCCGCGGGGGAGAGCACGTCCAGGGCCAGCGGTACGGCGCCGTCCAGGGCGACCAGCCCGGGCAGCCGGTTCCGGCTGGTGACCACGACCAGGCAGGTGTCGGAGCCGGGGAGCAGCGGGCGGACCTGTTCCGCCTCGCGGACGTTGTCGAGGACGATCAGCGTGCGGGTGCCCGCCAGCCTGCTGCGCAGCAGCGCGAGCTGCCCGTCCGGGTCGGCGGGGACGCGCAGGGCCGGGACGCCCAGCGCGTCCAGGAAGCCGCGCGCCACGTCGGCGGGGTCGACCGGGGCGCGGGCCGGGTCGAAGCCGCGAAGGTTGGCGAAGAGCTGGCCGTCGGGGAAGCGGTCGGCCACCCGGTGGGCGAAGTGCACGGCCAGGGTGGTCTTGCCGACTCCGGCGGTGCCGGCGATCGCCGAGATCACGACCGTGCCGCAGCCGGGGGCCACGTCGACGAGCAGCTCGTCGAGCAGCCGGAGCTCCCTGGTCCGGCCGGTGAAGTGGCGGATGGCCATCGGAAGCTGCCGCGGAGCGGTGGGACCGGTGGGGCCGGTGCGACCGGTCGGAGCGGCGGGGGAGCCGGCGGGGCTGCCCCCGGGTGCCGCGGCCGGTGCGTCCGTCCCGGCCGGCCCGGCGCCCCCGTCCGCTCCGTCCGCTCCGTCCGTCCGGTGCGGCTCCGCGGCCTGCCCGGCGTCCGGGCCCCGCGCCGCCGTCAGCCACTGGGCACGGGTCTCCGGGTCGAGGCCGAGGGCCCCGGCGAGCCGGACCACCGAGGACATCCTCGGGCGTCGCCCGCCCGACTCCAGGGCGCTGATCGACCGGGCCGACACCCCGGACCGCTCGGCGAGTTCGTCCTGGCTCCACCCCGCCGAAAGGCGTCGTTCCCGCAACAGCGCGGCAAAGATCGCAGCCCCCACAGATCCCCCCCGGGTCCCTGTGATCCGCGGCGTCGCCCCGCCCGTCCGACCCGGATCGCGAACGAGCGTAGCCCCACGGCGCCCAAGTGTCAGGTCAACGTCAGGTCAACGTCGTGGTCGGAGCGGCAGTGCCGGGGCGAGGATGAACGTCCGACGGACCGGTCCGGGGATGGACGACCGAACGCCCGCAGGCTCGCTTCGCGTCCGACCGTGGCTCAGGCCCGGGCCGTCGATCCCCCCGCGGCCCCGGCAGGCGCGCACAGCGGCACCCGCGTCGAGGTGGGCGACCGATCCGCCGGTCCGACGCGCGGCGCCCCGCCCGGGTGCCCGCCGCCGGACCGGACCGCAGGGCGCGGCGACGGGGGTGCCGCGCCCGCCGAGACCCCGCGACGGCCGACCGCAGCCCGGCCGTCGCGGGGCCACCGCCTCCGGTTCCGCCGCAGGTCGAACGGTGCCATGCTGAGGCCATGACAGATCACATCGAGACCGCCCCGGTCCGTGGCGGGGTGCAGGACGGGGGCCGGCGGCGGGAGTTGGCGGCGGCGACGGTGGGGTCGGTGGTCGAGTCCTTCGACTGGAACATCTACGCCGTGCTCGCGCCCTACTTCGCCGCCGACCTGTTCGGCCACGGCAAGGGCGGAGTCAGCGGTGTGCTCGCCGCGTACGCCACCTTCGCGGTCGGCTTCGTGGCCCGGCCGGTCGGCTCGTACCTGATAGGACGGCTCAGTGACGCCCGGGGCCGGCGCTTCGCGCTCAGTCTCGGCATGGCGGTGATCGCCGTGGCCGGCCTGGGACTGGCCGTGCTGCCGGGCCAGCGGACCATCGGCGTCTGGGCGGCGGTACTGGCCGTCGTGGTACGGGTGGTGCAGGGCCTCGCCTTCGGCGGGGAGGCGCCGAGCGTCGCCGCGTACGTGACCGAGACCGCCCCGCCCCGGCACCGCTTCGCGTTCAGCTCGGTCTCCTACGGCGGGATCATCGTCGGTTCGCTGCTCTCCTTCGGGGTGCTCACCCTGCTGATCCACACCATCGGCAAGTCCGGCCTGGAGAACGGCGGCTGGCGCTGGGGCTTCCTGGTCGCCGCGCTGCTCGGGCTGGGCGCGGTGTGGGTGCGCCGGGCCGCTCCGGAGAGCGCCGAGTTCCACCGCGCCCGGGCCCGGGTACGGCCGGGCGGCCGCCCGTCCTTCCTGCGCACCGTCCGCGACCACCGCTGGGCGGTGCTCACCGTCTTCCTCAACACCCTGGGCGGCACGGTCGGTTACTACTTCGCCCTGACCTACCTGCCGCAGTACGCCGCCGCCTACCACGTGATCGACAAGGAGCGGGCCGCCTCCTTCATGACGGTGGTGCTGGCGATCGTCCTGGCCACCATGCTGCTCACCGGCGCCGCCGCGGACCGCTTCGGCCTGCTGCCGGTCGCCCGGATCGGCTTCGGACTGCCGATCCCGCTGGTCTGGGTCCTGCTGGCCGGGCTGCGCGGGGGCTGGCTGCCGTTCCAACTGGTGGCCGTGGCGCTGGGGATGATGGTGGCGACGGTCCTCGGCACGCTGAACGTCTTCACCGGACTGCTGTTCCCCACCGAGGTGCGGGCGGTCGGCCTCGGCGTGGTCAACGCGGCCACCATCGCCGCGTTCGGCGGCACCTTCCCGCTGCTCGCCGAGTGGCTGGACCACCACAACGGCTTCGGGGTGATCCCGGTCTACGTCACGGTCTGCACCGCCGGACCGGCCCTGGGCCTGCTGACGGCCATGCGGGTGCCCTCGTTCACCGCCGCGCTCCGGGAGGCGGAAGCGGACATTCAGCGGACACCGGGAACCGCCTGACGGACGCTCACGTCCTGTGGTTGAGTGTGGTCCGGACCGGACGCCGGACGGGGAGGGCGAGGCAGCAGTGGACAGCAGCGAGTCGGAGAGCTGGCTGATCGAGGCCGATTTCGAGCAGCCGCCGCAGGTGGACCTGCGGACCGACCGGGCGCACTCCGCACGGGTCTACGACTACCTGCTCGGCGGGAAGACCAACTTCCCGGCGGACCGCGAGGTCGGCGACCGGGTGCTCGCCGAGCTGCCCGCCGCCCGGGCCGGGGCCGCGGCCGCCCGCGCCGTGATGCACCGGATGGTCCGCCGGCTGGCCGAGCAGCACGGCATCCGCCAGTTCCTGGACGTCGGCACCGGCATCCCCACCGCGCCCAACCTGCACGAGATCGTCCAGGCGGTCGACCCGGCCTGCCGGGTGGTGTACGTGGACAACGACCCCATCGTGCTGGCCCATTCGCGTGCGCTGCTCACCAGTACGCCCGAGGGCCGCACCGCCTACGTCGAGGGCGACCTGCGCGATCCGGCGAAGTTCCTGGCCGACCCGGCGGTGGCAGCCACCCTGGACCTGACCCGGCCGATCGCGCTGACGCTGATCAACATCGTGCACTTCCTCTCCGACGAGGCCGCGCACCCGCCCGTCCGCGAGCTGCTGGACGCGCTGCCCTCCGGCAGCTTCCTGGCCCTGACCGCGGGCACCGCCGACAACGCGCCGGACCAGGTCTCGGCCGGCGCGCGCCGCTACGCGGAGGCCGGCATCGAGGTGCACGCGCGTTCGCATGCCGAGGTGGAACGTTTCTTCGCCGGGCTGGAGCTGGACGACCCGGGCGTGGTCCTGATCGACCGCTGGCACCCGGAGCTGGGCGAGCCCTCGGGCCTGGCGGCCGACGAGGTCTCGGTGTACGGCGGGGTGGGCCGCAAACCGTAGCGCCCCGACCGGGCCGGCCGGGTGGTCACCGCTGCAGCGGCGCCATGGTGAGCCCCGCCGAACCGGCGCCGCGGCTGAGCACCACGGTTCGGACGTGTTCCAGCGCGCGGGCCCAGTCGGCCCGGCCGGGTTCGCGGCGGACGGCCTCGCGCAGGTCGAGCACCCGGTAGGGCGGGCCGAGGTCGGTGATCTGCGGGACGAACTCGGCCCGGCTCACCGTCCACCGCCGACCCGGGCCGGCCGGCGGGCTGACGGTGAAGCGGGCGATCGAGCTCCAGTTGCCGCGCGGGTCCTCCGCGCCGTCGTAGGTGAACATGTGCCCGGCGAGCTGGTCGCCGAGGCCGTACACCGTCCAGGTGTCGCCGATCTTCTCGTACGCCTGCGGGATGTGGGCGTGGGTGCCCAGGATCAGGTCGATGTCGGGCCGGCCCGGGCCCTGCCCGGCCGCGGACAACTCCTTGGCCAGGGTGAGCTGTTGCTCGTTCGGGGTGTCCTGCCACTCGGTGCCCCAGTGGATGCTGACCACCACCAGGTCCGCGCCGTCCGCCCGGGCGGCTCGGGCGTCGGCGAGGATCCGGTCCCGGTCGATCAGGTTGACGGCCCAGGGCTCGTCCCTGGGCGGCGCGATGCCGTTGGTGCCGTAGGTGTAGGCGAGCTGGGCCACCGTGGCACCGCCCGCCCGCAGCAGCGCGGGCCGCCCGGCCTCCTCGGCGGTGCGGGCGGAGCCGGTGTGGGCGAGGCCGACGGCGTCCATCGCGTCCAGGGTGCGGCGGATGCCGGCCGGGCCGTCGTCGAGGGTGTGGTTGGAGGCGGTGTCGCAGGAGGCGTACCCGGCGTCCTTGAGCGCCTTGGCGACCTGCGGTGGGGACTTGAACGCCGGGTACCCGGTGTACGGGCCGCCGTCGGCGCCGTAGACGGTCTCCATGTGGCAGATCGCCAGGTCGGCCGCGCCGATCAGGGGTTTGACCCCGGCCAGCATGGGGCCGAAGTCGTAGCCGGAGCCGCCGGCGTCCTCCTTGGCCTGCTGGATGATCTCGGTGTGCGGCAGCACGTCGCCGGTGGCGAGGACGGTGAACTCCCGTGGCCCGGTCGGGGTGGGCGTCGGTGCGGTGCTGCCCGGGGCCGCGGCCTGCCCGGACGGGTGCGGGGCGTCGCAGCCCGGGAGGGCGAGCAGCAGGGCGAGGGCCGTGACGGCGGTCCGGCGGCGGGAGAGGGACATGGTCGGCTCGTCTCACGATCGGAAGGTGTGACCAACCCTCCGACTATGCGGGCGCCCGCTCCGCGGGCCGTCGGCCCCACGCCCGCAGGTCACCCGGGGGGCTCTGGAGCCCGGAGACAGTGACCATGCGTGACCCCTTGTACACGGTCCGCGGATGTGCTGACATATGCACGTCAATTTCGACGAGGGGTCGCGTGGGAAGCGCCCGGACCGCGTCGCGCCGTCGCGCCGCGCCGCCCCTGCCTCCGTGGACGACCGAAGGGGAAACCCATGCTGCTCCGCACCCTGGCCGCCGCGGCCGCCGTCTCCGCCGCGGTGGTCGGCTCACCGGCCTCCGGTGGCGACTCGCTGCCCACCCCGCCGGACCGGATCGTCATCGACGTCGCGACCGTCAACGGCTCCGGCTGCCCGGCGGGTTCGGCCGCGGTGGCGGTGTCGCCCGACAACACTGCCTTCACCGTGACGTACAGCAGCTACCTCGCCCAGGTGGGAGTGGGCTCCAAGCCGACCGACTACCGGAAGAACTGCCAGCTCGACCTGCGGGTGCACGTCCCCCAGGGCTTCACCTACGCCATCGCCTCCGCCGACTACCGCGGCTTCGCCCATCTGGAGAACGGGGCGAGCGGCATCGAGCGGGCCAACTACTACTTCCAGGGGGACTCCGGCACGACCTACCGGAGCCACCGATTCAACGGCCCGACGGACGACAACTGGCAGGCGACCGACAGCGTCGACGTCGCCGCCCTGGTCTGGGCCCCGTGCGGCGAGGAGCGCAACTTCAACATCAACACCGAACTGCGCGTCTCCGCCGGCACCTCGGACCCGGCCGGCACCACCAGCTTCATGACCATGGACTCGACCGACGGCAGCATCAACACCGTCTACCACCTCGCCTGGAAGCAGTGCCCCTGATCCCCGGCGCGCCCGGCCCCGGCGGTGCCCCGGCCGCCGGGGCCGCGGCGTGCCCGAAGGTGATCGGCCGTCAGGAAAACCATCGTCTTTGCATGCTCATGCCGTTACAGTGCTGCGGGTCCCGCCCCCCCGCCCCCTCTCCATGCGAACGGGCCCACTCGGCAGACGGAGCGCCATGACCATCGCACGCAGGTCCATCCTCAAGGGCACCTCGGCGGCCGGAGCCGCCCTGGCCGTCGGCGGCGCCGTCGCCCAACCGGCCTCGGCCTCCGACGGGCCGACCGAGGGACGGGACGGAGCACCGGCCGACACACCGCCGGCCGGAAGCCCCGACGGCCCCGCGAGCCCGCTGCTCCAGGCCCGCCCGCACCGGATCGGCACCCCCAGCGTCAGCGGCCTGCACCTGCAGTTCGGCACCGATCCCGCCACCGAGATGACCGTCTCCTGGATCACCCCGCAGTCCGTCCGCCGCCCGCAGGTCCGGCTCGGCTCACCCGACGGCGGCCTCGGCAAGGTGGTCCGGGCCGAGACCCGCACCTACCGCGACGCCCTCGGCAAGGACGAGGTGTACGTCCACCACGCCGAGCTCACCGGCCTGCGCCCGGGCACCACCTACCTCTACACCGCCGGACACGACGGCACGAGCCCCGAGAGCGGAAGCTTCACCACGGCCCCGCGCGGTCGCACCCCCTTCACCTTCACCAGCTTCGGCGACCAGGCCACCCCCAACCTCCGCCGCCACCTGTCCTTCCCCGACGGCATGCCCTCCCCGCTCGGCAAGTACCCGGTGTACACGAGCAACCAGATCGGCTCCCCGTACGCCGCCGACATCGTCGCCGCCGTCGAACGCGTCGGCCCGCTGTTCAACCTGGTCAACGGCGACCTCTGCTACGCCTCCTACAGCGGCCGGCACGGCGGGAGCCGCACCGCCACCTGGGCCGACTGGTTCATCAACAACAGCCGCTCTGCCCGGCTGCGCCCCTGGATGCCCTGCGCCGGCAACCACGAGAACGAGGGCGGCAACGGCCCGATCGGCGCCGACGGCTACCAGACCTACTTCGCCCTCCCCGACTCCACCGCCGACCGAGACCGGGAGACCCGGGGCATGTGGTACGCCTTCACGGTCGGCTCGGTGCGCTTCATCAGCCTCGCCAACGACGACGTCGCCATCCAGAACTCCGGTGACAGCTATCTGCGCGGCTACTCCGGCGGAGCCCAGCAGCGCTGGCTGGAAAGGGAGTTGCGCACGGCCCGGAGCAACCGGGCGATCGACTGGATCGTGGTCTGCATGCACCACCCGATGATCTCCAGCTCCAAGCACGGCTCCGGCAGCGACCTCGGCGTCCGCGAGGCCTGGGGCCCGCTGTTCGACGCGTACGGGGTCGACCTCGTGGTCAGCGGCCACGAGCACTACTACGAGCGCTCCCACCCCGTCCGCGGCACCCTGCCCAACGACGCCCGCACCCCGGTGCCCACCGGCACGGACCCCGCGGTCGCCGACACCCGTCGCGGCACCGTCCACATGGTCATCGGAGCGGGCGGCAACGCCGCCACCACCCAGGACGACCTGTTCGAACGCCCCCAGGGCCGGGTGGTCATCGGCCTGGAGGACAAGCCCGCCCCCGGCGCCCCCTACCGGGAGTCGATCTGGCTCACCGAGGACGCGCCCTGGGCCGCCTACCAGGACCGGACCCACACCCACGGCTTCGCCGCCTTCGAGGTCGACCCCGGCGACCGCCGCGGCGGCACCACCACCATGCGCGTCACCTACTACACCTTCGACGGCCCGCACGCCGACCTCACCCCGGTCGACACCTTCACCCTCCACCGCCCCCGCACCGACGGCCACGACTGACGCGGCCCCTGCCGAGGGATTGCCACCGCACCCCCGGGTAGGCGCACCCACGCGCCCGGGGTGCCGGCCGTCGGGGCCTGCGCCCGCGGGGACGCGGAAGGAGCGTCGTGATGACGAACGAGGAGACCGGTCACGTCACCGGCACCAAGGACAAGGACTACAACCTGCTCTGGTACGTCGAGGCCTGCCTGAGCAACGCGCTGCGGATGGAGGCCTACCTGAAGGACGCCGAACGGGACGGCGACGACGAGGTCGCGGACCTGTTCCGCAAGGCGCAGGCCGACAGCCGCAAGGGCGCCGAGCTGGGCAAGCGGCTGCTCGCGAGCCGCCTGTCCGGCTCCGGCTCCGGCTCCGGCATCACGGACACCGGCACCACCGCCCCGGGCAGCGGCACGGGCAGCGGTGAGGGCAGCGGTGAGGGCAGCGGTGAGGGAACCGCCACGGTCCCCGGCGAAGCCGGCGCCACCGGTGGCTCCCCGGCGCCCGCGGGTGATCCGGGCGCTCTGCCACAGGATCCGGGCACGCCGTAGCACAGGGCCGGGCCCGGTGCACCCGACTCACCGGGCCCGATCCGCCGTTCGGGGGGCAACGGCCGCTTCCCGGTGTGGCTCCGGGAGCGGCGTCAGGAGCGCTCCTCTATGAATTGACCGGCGGGTCCGGCCGCTGCGGCAGCGGAGCGGACGCCGCCTTTCCGATGTGTGCGTGTCCGACCGAGGGAGCTCCCGTGACCGACACCCCCTGTGCCCCGGACCGCGGCCGCGGCGCCGCTGCCGTACTGACCGGGCTGGGGGCGTGGCTGCCGCCGCGCCGCGTTCCCAACAGCGAGGTGTGCACCCGCATCGACAGCTCGGACGAGTGGATCCGCGAGCGCATCGGCATCGCCGAGCGCCGGATCGCGGAAACGCACATCGCCACCGGGGACATGGCCGTGGAGGCCGGGTCGCGGGCGATGGCCTCCGCCGCGGTCGGCAGTGTGGACGCGCTGGTCCTGGCCACGAACACCCCGGACCGGCCGTGTCCCGCCACGGCGCCCTGGGTCGCCCACCGGCTGGGCCTGCCCGCGGTGGCCGCCTTCGACGTCATGGCGGGCTGCTCCGGTTTCGTGTACGCCTGCACCGTCGCCGCCGGCCTGATCGCCTCGGGCACGGCACGCCGGGTGCTGGTGATCGGCGCCGAGACGATGACCTCCCTGGTCAACCCGCTCGACCGGGCCACCGCCCCGATCTTCGGCGACGGGGCCGGCGCCGTGGTCCTCGAAGCGGGCCCCTCGCACGCCGAGGGCGCTCTGGGGCCGGTGGTGTGGGGCAGCGACGGCGCCCTCTCGGACGCCATCGCCGTACCCGTCGGCGGCGCGCGCGGACGCCACCGGCGGAACCGGACGGCACCCGGGGAGCACTTCGTGCACATGAGCGGCAACGAGGTCTTCCGGCACGCGGTGCGCAGGATGACGGCGGCCGCACGGGACGCGGCCACCGAGGCGGGCTGGGCGGTCAGCGACGTCGACCGGCTGATCGCCCACCAGGCGAACCACCGCATCACCGCCACGGTCGCCGACATGCTGGAGATCCCCGCGGCCCGCGTCCCGACCAACATCGAGCAGGTCGGCAACACCGCGGCCGCCTCGGTGCCGCTGCTGCTGGCCCACGCCGCCGACCAGGGGGAGCTGAAGCCCGGGCACAAGGTGCTGCTGGTCGCCTTCGGCAGCGGTCTGGCCTGGGCGGCCACCACGCTGGTGTGGCCGGCCGGCCTCTGCGCCCGTCTGGCCTGACTCCGCCCATCCCGAACCCCGCCCATCCCGAACCCCGCCAGTCCCGAACCCCGCCCGTCCTGCCTGCCCGCGGCCGCCGCGTCCCGGGCAGGCCGACTTCCACCGGAGGGAACCGCGCATGACGTTCGAGCAAGTCAAGGAGATCCTCACGGACCGGTGCGGCCTGCCGTCCGCGCCCCTCACGCCCGACGCCCCCCTCGCCAGCGCGGGCGTCGACTCGATGGCCCTGGTGGTGCTCTCCCTCCACCTGGAGGACCGTTTCGGCGTGGAGATCAGCGAGGACCAGCTGTCCGCAGCGACCTGCGTGGACGACATGGCCAAGCTCATCAGCCGGTACGCGGAGAGCCGTTGATGACCCGTCCGTCCCCGACCGGCCCCGCCGGGGACACCACCCCGGCCGAGGAGCTCCACCACCTGCGCTGGCAGGACATGAACTACGTCTGCCGGATCGTGCACACGGACCCGGGCGCCGGGCACTGGCGCGGACCGCACCCGGTGGCCGAACCCCTCCTGCTGCTCGGCGGCGCCCTCCAGGACATGTACGCCTGGCCCCGCCTGGAGCGGAGCATCGCCCCGCACACCCCGGTGATCCTGGTCGACCTGCCCGGCTCGGGCCTCGCGGACGACCTGCCCGAGGAGGAGGGGTTCGACACCCTGGCCGCCGCCGCCCTGCACCTGCTGGACGCCCTCGGCCTGGCCCGGGTCAACGTCCTCGGCGCCTCCTACGGAGCACCGATCGCCTACCGGATGGCCCAGCGCCGCCCGGACCGGGTGAGCCGGCTGCTGCTGGCCGGAGCCACCCACCGGGTGACCGGCACCATGCGGGCGTTCCTGCGCGAGGCGGTCAGCCACATCGAGGGGAGCCTCCCCGGACCGGGCGAGTCCCTGGACGACGCCTGCCCGGCACTCGGCCCCTACGCCGACCGCCTGGTGAGCTACCTCGTCAACACCGAGGAGCACCGGCGCGTCCAGCAGTCGGCGGCGGTGCAGCGGCTGCTGCGCAAACAGGCCCTGCGCACCACGTGGCGGCAGGCCCGGCGCCACGCCGCGTGCCACCGCCGGGTCCTGGAGCCCGCCCTCCTCCCGCAGGGCGGCGTCACCGGCGTCCCCGCCCTGGTGTTCACCGGGGAGCACGACATGACCACCTCCCCGCGGCAGAACCGGGACGTGGCCCGGACCATTGCCGGCTCCACGCTGGTCCTGCTCAAGGAGGCGGACCACATGGCCCACCTGGAGCGCGACGCCGAGTACGCCCACCTCGTGCTCCGGTTCCTGCGCGACGAACCGCTCGACGGCCTGGACTTCGCGTACACCGCCTGAGCACGCCAGAACCCCGCCGGACGAGAGAGCGAACCCATGCCCAGGACACCCGCCCGCCCGTGGCGACAGTGGCGCGCCGCGACGGAACTGACCACCGGTCCGTCCGACGACGTGGAGAACGCCAGCCGGCGCTTCCTCCTCTACGGAGTGCTGCCCCTGTGGTTCGCACCGGCCGTCGGCGACTGGGTCATGCACCGCCGCTCGCGCATCGAGGACACCAGCGGCCTGCGGGAGTCCCTCGTGCACGCGCTGATGATGGCCGAGGCGGGCACGCCCGTCGTGCTCGGCCTGGTCGCCGAGGTCAACCCCCTGGTCCTGGCCACCATGGGAGCCGCCGCCCTCGCCCACGGAGCCACCGCGCTCTGGGACGTCACGATCGCCACCGGCCGACGCGACGTCACCCCGCTGGAACAGCACATCCACAGCTTCCTGGAGGTGCTGCCGCTCACCGCGGTCGCCTTCACCGCCTGCCTGCACTGGGACCAGGTCCGCTCACTGGCCCGCGGCGGAGGCACCTGCCGGGCCTGGCGCCTCAACCCCAAGCCCCACCCCCTGCCCGCCCGTTACCTGGCCGGCTTCGCCGCCGCCACCGCGGCGCTGGTCGCCCTGCCCTACGGTGAGGAACTGCTGCGCTGCGCCCGGGCCGAGCGCCGCCGGGCCGCGGTCCAGGACCTGTCCGAGCCCGCGGACGGCTCCCCGGTGTCGTGATTCCGGGTGAACCGGCCCGGCGCGCCGTGACGGTGGGCCGCGAACTCCCGGTGCGGAGGGCTAGGACGGGGGAATGCGTCTTCTTCCCCTGGCCGCGCTCCTCGCGGCCCCGCTCGTCCTGTTCCCCGTCGCCGCCCCCGCGCAGGCCTCCCCGGTCCTCCCGCCGGGGCCCGTCGCCGCCGTGCCGTTCGACGGCACGGAACCGCCGCCCGAGTACCGCTACACCGGCGCCGGGTTCGACGCCTGCTCGGCCCCGCCGGCCGAGGCCCTGTACGTCTGGCGCACCGCCTCGCCGTACGGCGCGGTGAACATCTACAGCAGCGGCAGTCAGCGCGCCTGCCGGCAGACCCGGCTGACGCCGGACTGGGTCGCCACCGTCCGGGCGATGGGATGGAAGCTGGTGCCCACCCACGTCGGCCTCCAGGCGCCCTGCGCCAAGCGCCCGGACAAGCCGCTGCGGATCGACCCGGACCGGGCCGAGGAGCAGGGCGGGCAGGAGGCGGACGAGGCGGCGGCCGCGCTGGGGGCGCTGGGCCTGGGGCCGGGCAGCCCCGTGTACCTCGACATGGAGGCCTACCCGGTGGGCGACGCGGTCTGCAGCCGGGCGGTGGTCGACTTCACCGTCGGCTGGACCAAGGGCCTGCAGGCGGCCGGCTACCGCTCCGGCTTCTACTCCAGCACCGACTCCGGCATCGCGGACCTCGTCGCCGCCGCCCGGGCCGGCCGGGCCCCGATGCCCGACGCCATCTGGTACGCCCGCTGGGACGGGCGCCCCGCGACCACCGGGCAGCCCGGCCTGCCCGACGACCTGTGGGCCGGCCACCGCATCCACCAGCACCGGGGCAGCGCCGACGAGACGTACGGCGGGGTGACCCTCAGCGTCGACCCCGACGCCCTGGACGGACTGGTGGCCGGTCCCTGAGGGTGGGTCCTAATCGGTGTCCTCCGCGGCGCCGGGCGGCGCGTGCCGCTCGGCGTCGCGGCACGCCCCGCAGGCGTTCCAGTACGGCCAGGGCCGGCCGTCGATGGTGGTCCGGTTGGGCGCGAGCGTCATGTCGGAGGTGTCCCGGCCGCACAGGGTGAGCGGGCCGCAGACGCCGGAGGCGTCCGCGGGGGCGGCGTGCGCGAGGCGCACCGGGTTCTCCGGGTCGGCCGGTTCCTGGTCGATGCCGAGGAGCCGGACATTGGTCGGAGTGTCGGGTTCGAGCACGGTGACGGTGTCCATCTCCTCAACCTCGCCCCGGAAGCCCGATGTTGCACGCGCACGGTGGCATCCGGACCAGTCGGCGGCCGGAGGCCCGGTCAGCGACCGGGCCGGTCCTCCAGCGCGTGCAGGACCTTGTCCAGGGTGATCGGCAGGTCCCGCACCCGCACGCCGCAGGCGTGCCACACCGCGTTCGACACCGCGGCGGCCGTGCCGACGATCCCGATCTCCCCGATGCCCTTGGACCCCATGGCGTTGACGTGGGGGTCGTGCTCGGCGAGCCAGTAGGCCTCGATCTCGCCGACGTCCGCGTTGGCCGCGATGTGGTACTCGGCGAGGTCGTGGTTGACGACGTGACCGGTGCGCGGGTCCAGCACGCTCTGCTCGTGCAGCGCCATGGACAGACCCATCGTCATCCCGCCGATGAACTGCGAGCGGGCCGTGCGCGGATTGATGATCCGGCCCGCGGCGAACACGCCGAGCAGACGCGGCACCCGCACCTCGCCGGTGTCCAGGTGGACGTGCGCCTCGGCGAACTGCGCCCCGAAGGCGTGCATCGCGTGGCGGTCGTCGGCCGGTTCGACGCTGCCGGACGCCTCGGCCCCGTCCGGCGGCTCGCTGCCGTACTTCGCGCGGAAGGCGCCCGCCGCCTCGACGACGGCGGAGCCCCAGGTGGTCATGCCCGAGGAGCCCCCGGCCACCGAGGCCACCGGGTAGTCGGTGTCACCGATGCGCACGTCCACCAGGGCCACCGTCACGCCGAGGGCGTCCGCGGCGATCTGCGCCAGAGTCGTCCAGGTGCCGGTGCCGAGGTCGGCCGCGCCGATCTCGACGACGTAGCGCTCCCCCTCCCGCCGGACCGTCGCCGTCGACTTCGGCATCCGGCTGACCGGGTAGGTGGAGGCGGCCACGCCCGTGCCGACGAGCCAGTCGCCGCGGCGGCGCACCCCCGGCCGCGGATCGCGCTCCGACCAGCCGAACCGCACCGCGCCCTCCCGCAGACAGCCGACCAGGTTGCGGCTGGAGAAGGGCTTGCCCGAGCCGGGTTCGACGGCGGGCTCGTTGTGGATCCGCAGCTCGACCGGGTCCAGGCCCAGGCGCTCGGCGAGCTCGTCCATCGCCACCTCGGGGCCGAACATGCCCGGGCACTCGCCAGGGGCGCGCATCCAGGACGGCACCGGGACGTCCAGGGCGGCGAGGCGGTGGGTGGTCCACCGGTTCGGCGAGGCGTACATCATGCGCGCCGGGACACCGCTCTGCTCGGCGAACTCCTTGATGCGCGAGGTGAGTTCGACGACGTCGACGGCCAGGGCGGTGATCGTGCCGTCCCGGTCCGCACCGAGCCGGCAACGCTGGATGGTCGGGGTGCGGTAGCCGGCCAGCGAGAACATCTGCTGCCGGGTCAGGGCCAGCCGAACGGGCCGACCGGGGAGCGCGCGTGCGGCCATGGCGGCCAGGACCACGTTGACGTGCGGCTGGCCCTTGGAGCCGAACCCGCCGCCGACGTACGGGCACACGACCCGCACCCGCGCCTCGTCGAGGCCGAACACCGAGGCCAGGACGGAACGGGTCGGGTGCACGCCCTGGGTGGAGTCCCACAGGGTGAGGAAGCCCTCGCCCGCAGGGTCCCAGAGCGCCGCCGTGGCGTGCGGCTCCATCGGGTTGTTGTGGTACATCGCGGTCGTGTACGTCTCCTCGACGCTCACCGCCGCGGCCGCCATCGCGGCGTCGACGTCGCCCTCGGAGGTGTCGGTGGGGAGGTCCGGGTTCACCTTCTCGGGCGCGTACAGGTCCTCGCGGTCGGCCCGCAGCTCGGCGTCGTGCGGTTCCTGCGCGTACTCGACCCGCACCAGGGCGGCCGCGTGCCTCGCCACCTCGGAGCTGTCGGCGACGACCAGCGCGACGACCTGGCCCCGGAAGGCGACCTCCTCGTCCTGGAGGACCGCCAGCTCCTTGTCCTCGGTGGAGGCCAGCCGCTCCGCCGTACCGGGGGTGAGCACCGCGACCACCCCGTCGAGGGCCTCGGCGGCGGCGGTGTCCAGCGCCGTGACGCGACCCCGGGCGACCGTGGCCTGGACGGCGTGCAGGTAGGCGGGGTTCTCCAACGGCGTCTCGTAGGCGTAGGTGGCGGTGCCCAGGACCTTGACGGGTCCGTCCCGGCGGGGCAGGTCGCGGCCGACGGCTTCGGGTTCGCTCGGGAAGGTCATCGGGGGTCCTCTCCTGCCAGGTCGCGCAGGGTCGCGGTCAGGGTGCGGCGCAGCAGCGGGATCTTGAAGGCGTTGCCGCCGTCCAGCCCCTCGGCCGGTCGGGCGTCGGCGAGCTCCGCGTCCGCGGCGCTCCGGTAGCTCCGGTCCGACGCGGGGGCGCCGCGCAGCGCCTCCTCGGCCCGGCGGGCGCGCCAGGGCGCGTGCGCGACGCCGCCGAAGGCGATGCGCACGTCCGTGATCACGCCGTCCTCGACCTCGACCGCTGCGGCCACGCTGACCAGGGCGAACGCGTACGAGGCACGGTCGCGCACCTTGCGGTAGGCCGACCGGCGGGCGATCGGCTGCGCCGGCAGGTCGATCGCGGTGATCAGCTCGCCGTGGTCGAGCGCCGTGTCGCGCTCGGGTGCGTCGCCGGGCAGCCGGTGCAGCTCGACGAAGGGGACGGTGCGCTCCCCGGCCGGGCCGAGCGTCCGCACCTGTGCGTCGAGCGCGGCCATCGCCACGGCCATGTCGGACGGGTGGACCGCGATGCAGTGCTCGGACGCGCCGAGGACCGCGTGGTGACGGGTCCAGCCCCCGATCGCGGAACAGCCGGAGCCCGGCTCCCGCTTGTTGCAGGGAGTCGTGACGTCCTGGAAGTAGACGCAGCGGGTCCGTTGCAGCGGGTTGCCCCCGACCGTGGCCATGTTGCGCAACTGCCCCGACGCGCCCGACAGCAGCGCCTGGGACAGCACCGGGAAGCGCTCGCGCACCCGCGGGTCGGCGGCGAGCTCGCTGTTGCTGACCGCCGCGCCGATCCGGAGGGCGCCGTCGCCGAGCTCCTCGATCCCGGCGGGGAGCAGACCGGCGAGGCCGACGACCAGGCCGGGTTCGACGACGCCGAGCTTGAGGTGGTCCACCAGGTTGGTGCCGCCGCCGAGGAACACCGCGTCCGGATTCCCGGCGACGCTGCGCACGGCCTCCGCGGCGTCCGCGGGGCCGAGGTAGTCGAAGGGCCTCATCCCGCCACCTCCTGGCCGACCGTCCGCCCGGTGGGGGAGACCCCGGCCGCCTGGAGCACCGCGGTCACGATGTTGACGTAGGCGGCGCAGCGGCACAGGTTGCCGCTCATCCGCTCGGCCACCTCGGCGCGGTCCGGTCGCGGCGCTCCCGGGCTCTCGGTCACGGCGCTGGGCCAGCCCATCGCCAACTCGTCGAGCGCCCCGACCGCCGAGACCACCTGCCCGGGGGTGCAGTAGCCGCACTGGAGCGCGTCGCAGTCGACGAAGGCCTGCTGCACCGGATGGAGGCCGCCCCCGATCGGCTGCCCGGCGGCGTCCGCGTCAGGGGCGAGCCCCTCGGCGGTGACCACCTCGGCCCCGTCCTGGGTGACGGCGAGCGTGAGGCAGGCCAACACGCGCCGCCCGCCGGACAGTACGGTGCACGCCCCGCACTGCCCGTGGTCGCAACCCTTCTTGGGGCTCGTGATCCCGAGCCGTTCCCGCAGGGCGTCGAGCAGGGTCGTGCGTGTGTCGACGATCAGTCGACGCGCGGTGCCGTCGACCCGAACGGTGATTTCCCTCTGCATCGCTGCAGCGTCCCCGGTCCCGGTCGCCCCCACACGGCGCACGCCCCCGCGTCACACCGCCGGCGGCAGGACGGCGGTCGGGGAACCAGTCGGTCCCCCCGACCGCCGGGGTGCGGTCAGCGGCGGAACAGGCCGGTCAGCGCGTCCCACCAGCTGCGGCGCTGCGCCGGGACGGTCGCGGCGGAGGCGGCGGCCGCTCGCTGGGTGGCCTCCAGGGCCCGGGCGGCGAGCTCGCGCTCCTCGGCGGCCCGGGCCTCCGCCGCCCGTTCGGCCTCCGCGACGGACTCCGGGTCGGGCTCGATCTCGTGGGCGGTGAACTCCACCGGCAGTGCGGTGAGGTGGCGGGAGATCCAGGCCGAGCTCCAGGTCAACTCCTCCTCGGGGACGGCGAGTCGGAGGTCCGGGAGCAGGGTGAGCAGGATGTCGATCCCGGCCTCGGCGACGTGCCGCCCGATGTCCTGCCCGGGGCACTCGTGCGGTCCGGCGCCGAAGGAGAGGTGCGAGCGGTTGCCGTACAGCGGGGTGGCGAGGTCGGGCCGGACCACCGGGTCCACGTTGCCCGCGGCCAGGCCGAGCAGCAGCAGGTCCCCGGCCTGGATCTGCTGGCCGCCGAGCTCGGTGTCGGCGGTGGCCCAGCGCCCGGCGACCAGCGACATCGGCGGGGAGTCCCAGAGCACCTGGTCCAGCGCCTCACCCAGGGTCATCTGGCCGCCGGAGAGGTGGGCGCGGAAGCGCGGGTCGGTGAGCACCATCTTCAGCGAGTCGGCGATCAGGTTGACGGTGGTCTCGTTGGCGGCGAGCAGCACCACCCGCAGGTGTTCCATCACCTCGTCGTCGGTCAGCCCGGCCGGGTGGGCGAGCAGCCGGCTGGTCAGGTCGTCGCCGGGGCTGTCGTGCTTGATCGCGATGGTGCGGCGCAGGCTCGCCACCACGTACTCGTTGCTGGCGATCGCCGTCTCGGTGCCCTTCATCAGGTCCCTTGCGGCATCGACGAGTTGGGGCCCGTACTCGTCCGGCATGCCGAGCAGCTTGGTCATCACCAGCATCGGCAGGTGCTCGGCGAACTGGGTGATCAGCTCGGCCCGGCCGGTCGGGCCGACCACCTGGACCAGGTCGGTGGTGAAGCGGCGCACGTGGCGGCGGATGCCGCGCCGGTCGAAGCCGTTCAGGCCGTCCAGCAGCGCGGTGCGCAGCCGGCGGTGCTCCTCGCCGTCGGCGAACACGCAGATCGGCTGCCAGGCGACCACCGGCAGCAGCGGGGAGTCGGCCGGGATCTCGTTGTTGCGGAAGGCGTTCCACAGCCGTGAGTCGCGGGAGAACAGCGAGGGGGTGCGCATCGCGGTGATGTTGGCGGCGTGGCCGAGGACCAGCCAGGCCCGGTGGTCGCCGTGCAGCAGCACCGGGGCGACTTCGCCGTACTCGGCGCGCAGCTTCTCGTACAGGCCCGCCGGGTCGGCCTCGGCCTCCGGGCCGTACAGCCGGCGCAGGCCGCCGGGGCCGACCGGTTCGACGGCGCGCCCGTGGGCGGGGCAGCCGGGCGGCGGGACGGGGGTGGCGGCGGCGTCGGGGAACGGGGTGGTCACTGGGTCTCCGGTCGTTCGGACGAAATGCGAAGGGCTCAGCCGGCGGGGGGCGCGGCCAGTTCGTACAGGTACCGCATGAGCGTCATCAGGGTGTCCCGGCTGGACTCGCGGCTGCGCGCGTCGCAGGCGACGATCGGCACCTCGGGCGGCAGGTCGAGCGCCTGGCGCAGCTCGTCGAGGGGGTAACTGGGTGCCTCGGGGAAGCCGTTGACGGCGACCACGAAGGGCACGCCGCGGTCCTCCAGCCGCCCGATCACCTCGAAGCTGACCTCCAGCCGGCGGGTGTCCACCAGCACGACGGCGCCGAGCGCGCCCTCGAACAGGCCGTTCCAGAGGAACCAGAACCGCTCCTGGCCGGGGGTGCCGAAGACGTACAGCACGAGCTTGTCGCTGATGCTGATCCGGCCGAAGTCCATGGCCACCGTGGTGGAGGTCTTGCGCTCGACGCCGGTGGGGTCGTCGACGCCGACCCCGGCCTGGGTCATGGTCTCCTCGGTGGTCAGCGGGCGGATCTCGCTGACGGCGCCGACCAGGGTGGTCTTGCCGACGCCGAAGCCGCCGACGATCACCACCTTGACCGCCATGGTGACGGTGTCGGGCAGCAGGTCCGCGCTCGCCGGTCCGACGACCGTGTCAGAGCCGCTGAAGTCCATGGATCACCGCCTCCAACAGGGCACGGTCGGGGAGTTCCGCCGCGGGTACGGCGGCGCGGGCCTCGATCCGCCCGTCGTCGAGCAGATCCGCCAGCAGGACGGTGACCACGCTCGTGGGCAGTTCGAGGTAGGCGGAGACCTCCGCCACCGAGAGCGGCGAGCGGCACAGCCGCAGGATCGCCGCGTGCTCGGGCTGCATGGCGGGGGTCGGTTCCGCGAGGGAGACGATCAGGGTGACCAGGTCGAAGACTCCCGGCCCGGAGGGGCCGCTGCGACCGCGGGTGATCACGTACAGGCGGTCGGGCTCGGGGCCGTCCCAGCCGCCCTGGTCGGCGGTCATGTCACCGCCTCACTGTGCTCGTTCATGTGCCCGCCCGGGCGCCGGGGCCGGTGGCCGGGGGCTTCACGCGACCACCTCCGGGTTGCGCGGCGGGGCGGACAGGTGCTCGCCGATCCGGTCCACCAGGTCGCGCATCTGGTGGCTGACCAGGCCGGCGTCGACACCCTCGTCGGCGAGCACCGCGAGGTAGGCGCGGTCACCGGCCGACATCAGGTAGAAGTAGCCGCCGTCCACCTCGATCACGACCAGCTTCATCGCGCCGTTGCCGTGCGGGAACTCGTGCCCGACGGCGGCGGCCAGGCTCTGCAGGCCGGCGCAGGCGGCGGCCAGCCGGTCGGCGGTGTCCGGGTCGGCGCCGTACTGGGCGATCCGCAGGCCGTCGGCGGAGAGCACGATGACGTGGCGCACGTACGGGACGCTGTGTGCGAGGTCGTTGAGGATCCAGTCCATGTTGCTGCGGTGCGGAATCACTGCTCGCCTTTCCCTGCCGTCTCTTCACTGGTCTGTCCGGCGCTGTTCGGTGCGGTGCTGCTGGGTCCGGTGGTGGCGGTGCTGCCCGCGGCTGTGGGGCGCGTGGTGTCGTTGCGGGCGGTGCCGTTGCGCGGGGGCTCGCTGCCCGTGGCCTCGCTGCCCGTGGCCTCGCCCTTGCCGGAGCCGGTGCCCTTGTAGCCCTCCATGAACGCCTCCAGCCACAGGCCGGGCTGCTTCCTGGGCCCGGGCGCCGGGGCGGCCGGGCCCGCCGCGGGCCCCGCGGTCGGGCCGCTGGGCTGGGCGGTGCCGCGGGCGGGCGTGGAGAAGACGGCCCGCCCGGTCGGACGGCTGCGGCGGCGCTGCGGCAGGCCGTTGGCGGTGCGCTCGGTGACGATCACCTCGTCGTCCCCGGCCCCCGGGCCGGAGGGGCCCCAGGGGTTGGTCGAGCCGAAGGACGGGCCGACGCCGGCGGACTTCCCAAGCCCGGCGGTCCGGCCGAGGCCGCCGGACGGCCCGGCGCCGGTGGAGGCGGTCCGGGAGCCCCAGGGCCGCGCGGGGGCGGCGTGCCGGGGCTGGTTGGCCGGGAGCGGCCGGGGGCCGGAGAAGGCGCCGATGCCGTGTGCCCGCCCGGTCGGGGGAGCGGTGGTCAGCAGCTCCTGCGGCACCACCAGGACCGCGCGCACACCGCCGTACGCGGAGCGGCGCAGCGAGACCTGGAAGCCGTACGCCTGGCAGAGCCGGCCGAGGATGGCGAAGCCCAGCCGGGGGGACTCGGTGAGGTCGTCGAAGTCCTTGGAGACCATGGCCTCGCGCATCGAGCGCTCGGCCCGGGCGCGGGCCTCGTCGGTGAGTCCGAGGCCGCCGTCCTCGACCTCGATCGCTATCCCGCTCTGCACCTCGGAGGCGCTCAGGTGGACGTGGGTGTGCGGCGGGGAGTAGCGGGTGGCGTTGTCGAGCAGCTCGGCCACCGCGTGGATCAGGGGTTCGACGGCGGGACCGGTGACCGAGATCTGCGCCACCGGGTGCAGGTCGACCCGCTGGTACTCCAGGATCCGGGACATTCCGCCGCGCAGCACGCTGTAGAGGGCGATCGGACGGGTCCACTGGCGGCCGGGCCGGGCGCCGGAGAGGACGGCGATGGAGTCGGCGAGACGGCCGACCAGGGCGTTGCCGTGGTCCAGGCGCAGCAGGTCGTCGAAGACCGCCGGGTCGTTGCCGTGCCGGTCCTCCATCTCCCGCAGGTCCTTGGCCTGGCGGTGGATGATCGCCTGGACCCGGCGGGCCAGGTTGACGAAGGCGCGCTCGGCGGAGTCGCGCCGGCTGACCTCGTCGTCGACGGCCTGGGCGATGCCGCGCACCACCAGCTCCAGCGAGTGGCGGAACTTCCGTGACAGCAGCGGGTTCGGGCGCTGGAAGGGCTGGAGCAGCACGTCGATGGACGAGCCGTACCGGGCGCCGCCGACCAGCCGGCGCAGCTCGCCGGTGGCCATCCGCTCGATCTCGTCCTCCTGCGCGGCCAGCTTGCGCTGCAACTCGTCGACCCGCCGGGTGTGTTCGTCGCGCAGCTCGGCGAGGGCCCGGCCGCGGCGGGCGGATTCGGCGGCCACCACGGCGACCAGCACGGTGGCCGTCGCGCCGCACCACAGCAGTTGGGCCCGGGCTCCGGCCGACACCACCACCGCGGCGACCCCGACCGCGACTGCCATCACGGCCGTGGGCAGCAGCCAGCCGAGCAGGGGCGCGGGGCGCCGTCTGGCGGGTGACGATCCAGCTCGAAGCATTCGGCATCCTCAAACGATCGGAACAGAACGGGGACGGGCGACGACCGGCTCCGGAGGCGTGGTGCTGCAGCATAGCCAAGTTCAGGACATCCTGACCGAAACTCAAAAGTACTGTCAGTCAACCGACTTGTGGCAACTTGCCGGACATGCCAGACATCTCGCACACCAGTCGCAGTCCGGGTCGGCGGGGCCCGGCCACCAAGGCTTCTCGCCCGGCCGCCCCCGCACAGGAAACCCGGCCCGGATTCGCTCATGCGAAGGGTTTCCGGCCCAAGTCGCCGCGAGCTGAGGCGAGTTCGTGCTAAGCGTCGCGCCCGGGGCCGGTTCGTCACTCCTGTGGGGGACAGTGCGGGGCCGGTACGGCGTGGCGCAACATATGTTGCGCAGCAGAGCAATGATTGTTGACGGCTCGCGCGCCCGGTCCCTACAGTGCGGAGCCATGGACATGAACGATCTCGGTCGGCGGGTGGCGGCGGACGTGGCCGGTGGGGGCGGGCTGGACGGCCTGCAGCGGCTGTCGGGGGTGATCGAGGCGCTGGAGGAGCGGCGCACCGACCTGGTGGAGGAGCTGCGGCGCGGCCGCGAGGCGACCTGGGAGGAGATCGGCCGCGCCTGCGGGATGACCAGGCAGGGCGCGACCCGGCGCTGGTCCGGCCGGCTGCGGGCCCGCTCTTTCGGCCTCGCCGCCGCCTCCTACCAGCACGGCCGGCCCGGCTACCCCCAGGCGCTGATCGGCTCGGCGGTGCCGCGCGAGGCCCGCCGGGTGCTCGACCTCGGCGCCGGGACGGGCAAGTTGACCGCTCTGCTGGTCGACGCGGGGCTGGACGTGGTCGCGGTGGAGCCCGACGCCGGCATGCGCAACCGGCTCGCCGCCGCCGTCCCGAAGGCGGCGGTGCGGGCCGGCTCGGCCGAGCGCATCCCGCTGCCCGACGCGGGGGTGGACGCGGTGGTGGTCGCCCAGGCCTGGCACTGGTTCGACCAGGCGGCGGCCGTACCGGAGATCGCCCGGGTACTCGCCCCCGGCGGGACCCTCGCCCTGGTGTGGAACGTCCGCGACGAGACCGAGCCCTGGGCCGCCGCCCTCGGCGCGCTGATGCACCGCTCGGCCCGCCGGCAGATCGACACCGCACCGGTGCTGCCGGCCCCGTTCGGCCCGCCCGAGCGGCTGGAGATCCGCTGGGAGCACTCCACCACCCCGGCCGGGATCGTCGACCTGGTCGCCTCCCGCAGCTACGTCATCGCCCTGCCCGAGGCCGAGCGCGCCCGGCTGCTGGCCGACGTCGAGCACCTGCTCGCCACCCACCCCGGCGTGGCCGGGCGCGAGGAGATCGCCATGCCCTACGTGACCAGGTGCACCCGTGTCCGCCTCGGCTGAGCCCGCCGTGGTCATCCGCCGCCTCGGCGTCGCGGACGCCGAACCGTACCGGGCCTTCCGGCTCACCGCCCTGCGTGAGACGCCGACCGCCTTCACCTCCGGCTACGCCGAGGAGCGCGCCAAGCCGATGGCCGCCACGCTGGCCCGCCTCGGCGAGATCGAACGGGGGTCGGGCGCCCTGCTGGGCGCCTTCGGGCACGACGGCGCCCTGGTCGGCACCGCCGGACTGCGGGTGCAGCCGCGCAGCCAGGAACGCCACAAGGCCGTCCTGTGGGGCATGGCGGTGGCCCGCTCGGCGGGCGGCCGGGGGATCGGCGGCGCCCTGGTGGACCGGGTGCTCGCGGTCGCCGCGGAGGACGGGCGACTGCTGCAGGTGCTGCTGACCGTCTCCGAGGGCAACGAACCGGCCCTGCGCCTCTACGCCTCCCGCGGCTTCGAGGTGTGGGGCCGTGAGCCCCGGGCCGTTCTGGTGGAAGGGAAGGCGGTCGCCAAGCTGCACATGGTGCGGCTGCTGGCCGAGCCGACGGGCTGACAATTGTCATGGTGCGGGGGTGTGGCAGCACACTGCCGCCCGGCCCCGCACCGCGGCCACGATGAGGGCATGACCTCCACCGAGCTGAACCACCCCGACACCCGCCGGGCCTTCCGTACCGTACGGCGACTCGTGCTCGCCTACGTGGGCCTCAGTGCCCTCACCTTGGTCGCCGCCTTCGCCCTCCGCGACCGCACCGACCTGGTCACCCCGGCCGTGTGGGTGCGCGGCACCATCGTGCTGGCCGGGGCCGCCGTCGCCCTGCTGCTCACCGTCCGCGCGGCCCGCGGCTCCCGCGGGGCCTTCCGGCGGCTGCGGATCGTCTCCGGCGCCATGCTCGTCGCGATTGCTGCGATCATCGCCGTGCCGGGGGTCTTTCCGGTCTGGATGAAGATCGAACAGGGCTTCTGCGGCCTCGCCCTGCTGGGCGTCGCCGTGGTGCTCAACGGACGGCAGCTGCGCACGCTGTTCGCCCGGCCCTGAGAAGGGGGCGCCGGAGTGACCGACCTCGACCGTGAGAACACGCCGGAGCCCGCCCACAGTTGGGCGGGCGGCTGGCGGCGGATCATGCTGGGCACCGGGATGCTGGTCTTTCCGACGCTCACCGCGGTGGCCGTGAGCGGCGACGTCGGCGGGTCCGCAGCGGTCGCCGGGTTCGCCGTGATCATCGCGTTCTGCCTCTGCTACGTGCTCCTCGCGCTCGCCCTCGGGCGCGAGCGGCGGGGCCTCGTCAAGCCGCTGCTGGCGGTGATGACCGCCCTGTTCCTGGCCGTTCTGCCGTTCGCCCACGCGGACGCCTTCTTCCTCGCCACCGTGATCGTCTCCGTGGTCGCGGTGCTGTGGCGGCAGTACACCCTCCCGGTGGTCGCCGCCGGCACGCTCGCCGCCCTGCTGGTGCCCTGGGCGGTGCCCGCCTGGCACACCGGGCCAGGGGCATTCCAGGCGCTGGCCCTGCTGTTCACCTCGCTCACCTGCGGCGCCTTCGCCGAGATCGCCGCCACCAACCGGGCCCTGGTCGCCGCCCGGGCCGAGGTCGCGCGCCTCGCCTCCGAGGCCGAGCGCAACCGGATCGCCCGCGACCTGCACGACCTGCTCGGCCACTCGCTCACCGCGATCACCGTCAAGTCCCGCCTCGCCCAACGGCTGGCCGCGAAGGACCTGGACCAGGCCGTGGCCGAGATGACGGCCGTGGAGTCGCTCTCCCGCCAGGCCCTGGCCGACGTGCGTGCCGCCGTCACCGGCTACCGCGAGGTCACCATCGCCGGGGAACTCGCCCGGGGCCGTGAACTGCTGCGCGCCGCCGGGGTGGTGGCCGACCTGCCCAAGGCGGCCGACGCGGTCGGGCCGGAGCAGCGCGAACTGTTCGGCTGGGTCGTGCGCGAGGGCATCACCAACGTCGTCCGGCACGCCCGGGCCGGCCGCTGCTCGGTGCTGCTGACCGCCACCTCGGTGGAGATCCGCGACGACGGACCGGGCGGTGCCGGTCTCGGCCTCATCGGTGCGGGCAAGGGCCTGACCGGGCTGCGGGAACGGGTCGCGGCGGCGGGCGGTACGGTCGAGGCCGGCCCGCTCGACCCGCGCGGGTGGCGACTGCTGGTCACCCTCGGGCAGACCGAATCGCACTCCGAAGGGACGACATGACGATCCGCCTGCTGCTCGCGGAGGACCAGGAGCTGGTCCGCACCGCGCTGCGCGCCCTGCTCGACCTCGAAGACGACTTCGAGGTGGTCGCCGCCGTCGGACGCGGCGACCAGGTGGTCGAGGCCGCCCGCGAGCACCGGCCGGACGTCGCCCTGCTGGACATCGAGATGCCCGGGCTGGACGGCCTGGCGGCCGCCGCGGTGCTCGCCCAGGAGGTCCCCGACTGCCAGGTGGTCATCCTCACCACCTTCGGCCGCGCCGGCTACCTGCGCCGTGCCATGGAGGCGGGGGCGCTCGGTTTCGTGGTCAAGGACGCCCCGGCCGAGGTGCTCGCCGACGCCGTCCGCCGGGTCGCGGCGGGGGAGCGGGTGGTCGACCCGGAACTCGCCGCCGCCACTCTCGCCGCCGGGGCCTCCCCGCTCACCGCCCGTGAACGCGACGTCCTCGACGCCTCCCGCTCCGGCGCCGGAGTCGCCGAGATCGCCGCGAAGCTCTACCTCTCCGAGGGCACCGTCCGCAACTACTTCTCCTCCGCGATCGCCAAGACCGGCACCCGCAACCGCACCGAGGCCCTGCGAGCGGCCGACGAGCGCGGCTGGCTGTAGGAACAGTGTTGGACGCTGGAGGACACATGGACCTGGACCGCGCCATCGACCGGCGCGTCGGCGAGCTCGACTCGGATTCGACCGAGGTGGCGGAGGACGCCCAGTACTCGCTGATCGCCATGGGGCCCGCGGTGCTGGACGAGGTGATCGCGGCGACGCCCCGCCTGGGGCCGTTCGGGCAGCTCTGCGCCATCGAGGTCTTCACCGCACTGAAGGACCCGCGGCCGGCGGAGGTGCTGATCGGCCTGCTGGACGGCGCGTCCGGCACCGTTCGCCAGTGGGCCGCCGAAGCCCTGGCGGAGCTCGGGATCCGGCGGGCCGTGCCGGCGCTGCAACGGGCGTACCAAGCCTTCCGGCAGAGCGGAGAGGCCCCCGACGACAGCGAGGCAGTGGCACTGCGCCAGGCACTGACGGACCTCGGGGCCCGGCAGCCCGTGCTCCCGCCCCGGGCCGCGGCGCTGCGGGCCACCTCGGTGGCGGACCTGGACCCGGCTTGGCCGACGGTCCACCTCGCCGAAGTCATCGAGGACCTCGCGGCCCACGCCCAGGCGGTGCTGCCCTTCCACGTGTGGCAGCGGCGCGGCGACGGGACGTTCGGCCACCACCCGGGGCCGGGCATCGACTGGACCGTCGACCGGCGGCAGTCCTGGGCCGGGATCGTGGCCCACTGCCGGGACCGGGCCCTGCTGGCCGCCGAGGCGACCGACCCGGCTCCCGATCTGGTGGCGGCGGTCGACTGGATCGACGTCTCGGACCTGTGAGGGAATCCGGGCCGGGGGAGGACCCGAAGGCGTTTCCGGGCCCGGTGAGCCGGTTAGACGCGCGGAGCCGAGGGAGCGGCCGGAGGGCCGCCGCGCGGCGGAAGGACGACCCCGGAGGAGGAGGCATGACCGGCTCGCAGAACGAGGACCGGAGCGAGTCGCCGGTCCAGCGCTTCGCGGCGGGGTCGTTCGCCTGGGTGTTCGCGGTGACGGCCGTGGTGCTGGGAGTGCTGGCGGGCATCCTTCCCGTCGACGGCGCGACGACGGGCTACTGCGCACTGGCGGCCCTCCTGTTCGCGCTGCTCGCGGCCGGCACGGTCGTCGAGCGGGTGGTCGTCCGGCGCCGGGCGGATCGTCCACGCCACGGGGGAGGGCCTCCGGTGCGAGACTCGTAGGGGGACGGAACGAAGGACGGAACCATGACCGGTGACATCCGGATCGAAGCACTGGGTGACCACGAGTACCTCGTGAGCTTCCCCACCGCCGGTGAGGCGGTCCTCTCCCGCTTCCAGGCCACCGAGGGGACCCTGGCACAGCCGAGCCTTCGCCGCGCCGACGAGCGACGGATCGTCGCGGAGACCGCCGCCTACCTCTCCGAACGCCAGCAGACGGCCGACCTGCCGCCGATGATCGACCTCGATGACGTCGCCGCCGCGTACGGCGACGACTACCTTGAGGAACTCGCGCGCCGGCTCAGCCCCCTGTGACGGGCGACGACGCGGCCCGGGGGCCGGTGGTATGGGCGATGGCCGTGCGCGAGGCCGTGTACGGCCCGCCGATCGCTGAGCTGATCATGGAGGTCGGGGCGAACCTGCACGCCGACCTGGTCGAGGCGGCCGTCGACAGCGGTTTCACGGTCGCCGCCGGTGAGCCGCCGGCGACGACCGGCGTGATCGAGGTCGGCGACGGCCGGGTGGAGCGGCTGCTGCTGGTCGGCGGCCGCCAGGGGTGGGAGCCGGGCTCACGGGTCGAGGTGTCGGCGCGCTGGCTGGCGGCGGCCGAGGGGCGGGGTGAGGCGGTGGTGGTCGTCGTACCGCCGCAGGACCGGCCGGTCGGGCCGGTCGACGAGGGCCTCGGGGCGCAGGTCGACGCCTTCACCCGCTGGGTCGAGGAGCAGCGGGTGGCGGGCCGGGTGCTGCACGGGGCGGTGTCGGTGCGCGGCTGGGCGTGAACGGGGGCTCAGCCGGTGTGCGGGACAGCGGTGTGCGGGACAGCGGTGTGGGGGACACCGGTGTGCGGGACAGCGGTGTGCAGGACCCGGAAGCGCTCGGGCGCCGCCGGATCGCGGTCGACGACCTGGACCGGCGGCCAGGCCCACTGCCACACGCTGATGCCCGGGGAGCGGGAGAAACGGATCGGCCCGCGGGTGCCCTCGACGCCGACCTGTGACCAGGCCCCGGCGATGCGCTCGCGGTCCGGACCGGCGGTGCGCAGCACCTCGGCGAGGACGGTGACGGTGTCGTAGCCCTCGAAGGCGACGAAGGACGGCGCTTCGCCCAGGCGCTCACGCAGGGCCGCGTCGACCCGCGCGCCGAGCGGGCCGAACCGCTCGGGCAGGTAGCGCAGGAACGGGACGCCCGCGCCGTCGCGGCCCAACAGGGCCGCCCACTCGGCGAATTCGGGCTGCCCCGCCGGAGCTCCGATCAGGAGGCCGGTGAGGCGCCCGTCCTGGCGGACGGCCCTGACGATCGGTCCGGCGGGCTCGGGGTGGCCGACCAGGAGCAGCAGGGCCGTCGCGTCGTGCCGGACGAGTTCCTCGCAGAGGGCGGCGGGGGAGAGCGCGCCGGTGTCGAGTTCGACGACGGTGCCGCCGTGCGGAGCGAGGTGTTCCCGCAGGATGCGGGCCCCGGCGGCCCAGTAGACGCTCTGCTGGGTCGCCACGGCGATGCGGCGGTGGCCCGCGCCGAGCAGGAAGTCCGCGTAGATCCGCCAGCCGTGGGACTGCGCGGGACACAGACGGGCGACCCGTTCGGTCGGTTCGTCGGTGAGCGCGTCGAGCACCGCGGACGAGCAGAGGAAGGGCAGGCCGAGGGCGTCCGCCCTGGCGGCCACGGCGCGGGCGACGACGCTGTGGTACTCCCCGGCCACCGCGGTTACGCCCAGCCGGTCGAGTTCGTCGACGGCCGCCGCGGCCCGGTGCGGATCGGCCGCGGTGTCCCGGACCAGCAGTTCGAGCGGCCTGCCGGCGATGCCGCCGACGTCGTTGACGTCGCGGACCGCCGTTTCGAGTCCGGCGAGCACGTGCCTGCCCGCCTCGACCCAGCCGGGCCTGGTCAGCGGGACGAGGGCGCCGATCCGCACGGACGTCCCGTCAGCGGGCACCGCCGCGGACGCCGATGCTGCCGTACTCATGCGCTGGTGCCTCCCGACTGACGGTTCGGGGGCAGGTTGCCCTGACCACCGACCGGAGCGCAAGCGAGTTCCGTTCCGAAGGGCGGTGGCGGGCCGCCGCGCCGAGCGCGGTCGCGCGGGGGTCGCGGCCGCGTGGGGCCGGGGGCGGCGGTCCAGTCGCGGACGAAGCACGGCGGTGGTTCCTGGCCAGGGCCGGTGCCGGGGACGTCACCGGGCACCTGTATGTTGATCAGTCGCCGATCCTGTGGCGGTCCCGTGCCGGGGTGTCGACGCGCGGGTCCGGCCCGGACCGGCGCCCGTTCCGCGCAGGTCGGGCCGCTGCCGCCGGGGGGCCGACGGGCCTCGGCCGCCGAACTGCCGCTCATCGTCCAGACGTTCGCGAAGGATCTCGTATGACCGTTCCCGTCCCGCCCGACGACCCGAAGTCCGCGGAGGAGGAGCCGGCCGGCACCGACCCGTGGGCGCCGCCGAACCCGGGCGGCGCGGGTGAGGCGCCGGGCCAGGACAAGGCCACGGTCCCGGTCCCGGCCGAGGGTCCCACGCCTGCCGCTGCTCCCGCCCCCGCTGAGGGTGCGGCCCGAGTCTTCGCCGCGCCCGGTGGGTTCGCCGCGCCCCCCGGCGGGCAGCCGGGCGCGCCGTACTGGCCGGCGTACCCCGTGGCGCCGCCGCAGCCCCGCAACGGCCTCGGCATCGCGGCGATGGTGCTCGGGATCGTCGGCACGGTCCTGAGCCTTGCCGTCATCCTGTTCTGGATGTCCTGGCTGCCGGCCCTGCTGGCCCTGATCTTCGGCTTCATCGGCCTGGGCTACGCCCGCAGGGGTGTGGCGACCAACCGGGGGATGGCGCTCGCGGGCGTCATCCTGGGCATCACGGGCCTGGTCGTCTCGATCGGCGCCGGGGTGTTCGTCGTGGCGCGGGTGCACACCGTGAACGAGGAGCGCAGGGCCGAGGCGGACGCCGCCCGTGCCCGGGCCGAGGAGGAGCAGCGGGCCGCCGACGAGCGGGTGGCGAAGGCGAAGGAGCGGCTGGAGGCCGCACGGAAGAAGGCCGAGGCCGAGCGGCAGGCGGCGGCGGCGGACGAGCGGGCCCGGCGCCTGTCGTTCGGCCAGTCCTACACCTACGGGGACGGGCTGAAGGTCACGATGGCGGCGCCGGAGCCGTACGTCCCGAGCCGGACGGTGTTCGAGACTCCGAAGGACGCCACGGTCATCCAGGTGAAGATCACCGTGGTGAACACCGGCTCCAAGGAGGTCTCGCTCTACGGGTCGGGGCTGCCCTTCGTCCACGACGCCAAGGGCGGCCTGGTCACCTCGCTGATCGACGGGAGCGACCGGATGAAGATTCTCCAAGGCTCGCTGGCGCCCGGTCAGGAGGCTACGGGGGTGTCCGCGTACGCCCTGCCCGGCGGCGCGGCCGACACCTTCTCCGTGGAGTTCAACTACGGCAACGGACTGGAGCGCAAGAACGTCATCTGGACCGGCGCGCCCAGCTGACCAGGCGTCCGGAGGGCCAACCGGCCCGGGACCGGCCGCGACCGGAGGGCCCACCCGGCCCGGGACCGGCCGCTCGGCCGAGCCCGGGCCGTCCGCGTTACCCGTCCGGCGCAGCGCGGCGCGCGGGGCGGGCGGAGTGCTGCGATCTTCGGAGGGCACCCGGCCGTGCCCGATCGCCGGGTCCCCTCGTCCCGAGACCGTGGAGGCCCGGATGTGGCAGGCTCCCCCCGCCCCCGTCAGCAGTGAGTGGCTTCCGGTGCTGGACATGCCGGCGGCCGGCCCGCAGAGCCGGTGGACGGTGCTGCTGCGCTTCCTGCTGCTGATCCCGCAGTTCGTGGTGGTGTGGCTGCTCTCGGTGGTGGCGTTCTTCGTCACCGTGATCGGCTGGTTCGGCGCGCTGGTGCTCGGCCGGCTGCCCGCCTTCGTGGCGGACTACCTCACCGCCTACCTCCCGTACGACACCCGGGTCACCGCTTACCTGATGCTCACCGTCGACCGCTACCCGCCGTTCCGGTTCCGCGCCCCGGAGTACCCGGTGCAGGTCGAACTGCGCCCGGGCGAGCTGAACCGGCTCGCCGTCCTGTTCCGGATCATCCTGGTCATCCCGGCGTCGATCGTGCAGGGCCTGGTGTACGCGGGGTGGTGGCTGGTGTCGTTCATCATCTGGCTGGTGGTGCTGATTCTCGGCCGGATGCCCCAGGCGCTGTACGAGGCGACCACGGCCATCGTGCGCTACCGGATGCGCTACCTGGTGATGCTCACCTCGGCCTACCCCAAGCGGCTGTTCGGCGAGGAGCCGGGCAGTGAGCCCGAGCGGGTGTCGGCCACCCGTCCGCTGGTCCTGAGCGGCGCCGGGCGCGGCCTGGTGGTGCTGTTCCTGCTCCTCGGCGCGGTGTCCTGGGCGACCAGTTCCGTGACCGCCTCGGTGAACAACGACGACAACGACGACGACAACGGCCCCAATCCGACCCAGCGCGTCATGGCACCGCTCGTCCCGGGCCCCGCTGATCAGGGCTGACGGCCGTCTGTCGAAGGGCACTTGACGGGACCTCGGGCGGAGCGGGATGCTGTGCGGCAGCTGGGCCAGCTGGTGTGAACGAGATCGCAGCCTCTTTCACACCAGCTGGCCCGGTGTCGTTCCGCAGGGGGGCGCACGGGCGTCAGGCCCGCTGGGAAGCCTCCCTGGCGGCTTGTTTGACGGCGGTGATCAGCTGCTGCCGCCGGGCGCGCAGGTCCTCGGGGCGGACGGACAGCGAGACGCTGCCGATCACGGCGCCGCCGGAGCCGAGGACCGGGGCCGCCAGGCAGGCCAGCCCCGGGCGGGCCTCCTCGACATCCAGGGCGACTCCGGTCCGGCGGATCCGCCGCAGCTCCTGGTCGAGCCGCTCGGCGGAGGCGATGGTCTGCGGGGTGAAGCGGCGCAGGCCGGGCTGTTCGAGGTAGCGGCGGCGCGCGGCCGGCCCGGCGGCGGCCAGGGCGATCTTGCCGTGCGCGTAGGCGTGGGATCGGGGGTCGACGCCGACCGCGAGCTCGGGCCGCTCCTCGCCGTCGGCGGTGACGGTCCGCACGTCCGCGATCACCAGTCCGTCGCCCTGGTAGGCGACGTAGTTCGCGCAGGCGCGGGTGGCCTGCCGCATCCGGGCGAGCACCCCGTCGATGTCGTCGGTCAGACCCGCCTGCCGCTGGAACGCACGGTGCAGGGCGGAGACCTGGTAGCCGAGGGTGTAGCCGCCGCCCGTGCGCACCAGGTAGCCGCGCTCGGTGAGCGGGGTGAGGAGGGTGTAGACCGTCGACAGGGCGCAGCCGAGGCCCCGGGCGAGGGCCTTGGCCGAAACCGGTGCCGTCGCCTGCGCGACGAGTTCCAGCACCTCCAGGGTGCGGTCGGCGGCGCGCGGCCCGGTCTGCCCGGCCATGACGGATGCTCCTCCTGCTCGTCGTTCGTGCTCCGTCCAGTGTGCCGGTGGCCGGATCGGCGGCGACCACCAACCCCAGGGGCGGCGGGCTCAGTCCTCGCGGGGCGAGAGCTCTCCCATCAGGTCCCAGCCCTCGCGGTCGGGGAGGTCGACGCTGATGATCCTCGGCTTGGCGGCGACCGCGCCGGACAGCGTCTCCATGGCCTGCGCGAAGTGGGCCGACTCGACGTGGGCCCGGCCGGCCTCGGCGTCGCGGAAGCCCTCCACCAGGACGTACTCGTTCGGGTCCGCCAGACTGCGGGACCACTCGAAGAACAGGTTGCCCGGTTCGGCACGGGTGGCCTCGGTGAACTCCTGGACGACGGTCGGCCACTGGTCGCTGAGCTCGGGACGGACGGGGAACTTCACGGTGATGAAGATCATGGAGGTCCTTCGGGTCGGGTCGGGGACGGTCGGGTCCTCACCCTGCCCGAACGCCGTCCGGCGGGCGGAACGTGACGCGCCGCGATTCCGCTCCTGCCGGAAAAGCGGCTCCCGTCTCCGCCCCTACGGCTGGAGGCGGTCGGGGAACGGGAGGCGGGTGATCGGCGGGTCGTCCCAGGAGTAGACCTCCAGGCTGGACAGTCGGCCCTCGGTGGTGAACACCATGGCTCCGCCGATCGGTTGGCCGTCGGCGTCGAGCACGGTGGCCTCGGCGACGATCCGGGTGCCGACGGAGGTGGTCGGCACGGCCTCCGGGCGCTCCACGGCGAAGTCGAGGCTGGGGCAGGGACACGGGCAGCCGCCGGTGACCCGCAGCTGCGGGATCTGGGCGCGCAGCGTGCGGCAGTCGGGCGTGTCGGCGGCCAGGAGCGCTTCCAGGAGCGCGACCGCCTCGGCGGGCAGCCGGGCACCGGGCGTGCTGTCGTTCATGGCGGAAGCCGATCACCCGTCCGGACGGCGCGTCAACCGGGTTCGGGGCCCGATACGCTGCCGCCATGATCGAGGACGGCGCGACGGACCACGGCAGCGTGACCACGGTCCGGCGGATCGGTGAAACGATCCGCCGGCCGGTGGGGGAGTGGACACCCGCGGTGCACGCGCTGCTGACCCACCTGGAGGCGGTGGGTTTCACCCGGGCCCCGCGACTGCTCGGCATCGACGGCACCGACGAGGTGCTGTCGCTGCTGTACGGCGAGCCCGCCTTCGGCCCCTGGCCGGCGAAGCTGCGGTCGACCGCCGGAGTCGCTGAGCTCGGACGCTGGCTGCGGGACTACCACGACGCCGTCCGGGACTTCCGGCCGCCGGCCGACGCCCGGTGGCGGGGCCAGGAGGAGCAGTGGCGGCCCGGCATGGTCATCCGGCACGGCGACCTCGGTCCGTGGAACTCCATCTGGGACGGCGAGGAACTGGTCGGTTTCATCGACTGGGACTTCGCCGCGCCCGGCCACGCCCTCGACGACCTCGCACAACTCGCTTGGTACGCCGTGCCGTTGCGTCCCGCCGAGAAGCAGCGGCGAGCTGAGGTCACCGGCGACCACGTCCTGCGGAGCCGGCTGCACGCGTTGTGCGCCGCCTACGGGGCCGAGCCGGCGGCCGTGCTCGACGCCCTGGAGGCACTCCAGTCGCGCGAAGCCGAGCGGATCGAACGGCTCGGCGGGCTGGGCCAGGAACCGTGGGCGGGCTTCCTCGCCCGCGGGGACGTGGCCGAGATGGCTGCCGAGCGGTCCTGGCTCCGGTCGCGGCGCGACGCGTTGCTGGGCGGTTCGGGCGGCTGAGCCCCGAGGTGGCCGCCGGGAATCCCCGGCGGCCACCGTCAGCCCGCACCGGCCGGTCCGGGTCACACCAGGCGCAGCACCAGCTTGCCGGTGTTCTCGCCGCGGAACAGCATCCCGAAGGTCTCCGGGAAGTCGGCCACGGTGCCCTCGACCAGGTGCTCCTTGACCTTGATCCGGCCCTCGCCGATCCAGGCCGCGATCTCGGCCGTCGCCTGGGCGTAGCGGCGGGCGTAGTCGAAGACCACGAAGCCCTCCATGCGGGCCCGCCGCACCAGCAGCGACAGGTAGTTGGACGGCCCCTGCACGCCGTCCTCGTTGTTGTACTGGCTGATCGCGCCGCAGACGACGACCCGGGCGTGCATCGCCAGCCTGGTCAGGGCGGCGTCCAGGATCGGGCCGCCGACGTTGTCGAAGTAGACGTCGATGCCGTCCGGGGCGTGGGTGCGCAGCGCCTTGCGGACGTCCTCGGACCGGTAGTCGATCGCCGCGTCGAAGCCGAGCTCCTCGGTGAGCAGGGCGCACTTCTCCGGTCCGCCGGCGATGCCGACCACCCGGCAGCCCTTGACCTTGGCGATCTGCCCGACCATGGTGCCGACCGCCCCGGCGGCACCGGAGACCACCACGGTCTCGCCCTCCTTGAGCGCGCCGACCTCCAGCAGTCCGAAGTAGGCCGTCATCCCGGGCATTCCGAGCGCCCCGACGTAGGTGGACAGCGGCGCGAGCGCGGGGTCGACCCTGACCGCGCCCTTGCCGTCGGACACCGCGTAGTCCTGGACCCCGAAGGCTCCCGCCACGTGGTCGCCGACCTGGAAATTCGGGTGGTTCGACGCCACCACCTCGACCACCGAACCGGCCCGCATCACCTCGCCCAGCCCCACCGGCGGGAGGTACGACGGACGGTCGTCCAGCCAGCCGCGCATCGCCGGGTCCAGTGAGATGCACTTGGTCCGCCCCAGGAACTCCCCGTCGCCGGGCACCGCGACGGGCTCCTCCCCGTACGTCCAGTCCTCCGGCCGGACCTCGCCGACCGGTCGACGGGCGAGGCGGATCTGGCGGTTGACGTCGGTCATGGCATCTCCTGAGGGCGTACTCGGTGTCCGTACGGGCAGGTGCCGATTCTAAGCAAGCGCTTATTCATCTGACCAGAGAATGGCCGGATCTCGCCGGTGACGCCGACCGTCCGGTCGACCGCCCCGCGGTCGGCGCCCCCGGACCCGCCGCCGCCCATGGTCGGGGCTCGGCGATCGGCCCGCTGAACTCCCCTTTCCCCACGGTCGGTTGTCCACGTCCCAGTGCGCTCGGCGGTCCGCTCGGGCGGTTGTTTCGCAACTCTCCGTGTTCGTCTGGTTCCGCCGCTGCGGGCATCCTTGCAGTTCAGCCATTGAACCCCCGGTTTCCGAGGCGCGTTGTCGGAACTGAAGGTCATTGACTGTGTGCGGGGAGGGATCCGGGACGATGCTTTTCGGGGAGATGTTGCACGGGCACCGCAAGCGCCGGGGGTTGACGCAACGGGAGCTGGCCGATTTGGCCACCCTGAGCGTGCGCGCGGTACGGAACCTGGAGCGGGGCGGGGCGCTGCGGCCGCGACGGGAGACGGTACGGCTGCTGGCGGAGGTGCTGCGACTCAGTGCCGAGCAGCGGGAGCAGTTCGAGTCGGCGGCGTTCCCCGAGGCGCTGGACGCCGGTCCGTGGGAGTCGCTGGTCGCCCCGCCGCCCGCGCCGACCACGCCGCTGGTCGGGCGTACGGTAGAACTCAACGCGCTGGTACGACTGTTGACCGATGACGGGCATCGCTGCCTGAAGGTGGTCGGGCCGGCCGGGGTGGGCAAGACCCGGCTGCTGCAGGAACTGGCCGGGGAGCTGTACGGGCGCTACGAGTGGCCGGCGATCTGGTGGACGGGCGAACCGGGCGCCGCGGCGGAGCTGGCCCGGACGGTCGGCGACCGGGACGTCCTGCTGGTGGTGGACGGCCCCGCGGCGGACCCGGCCGACCTGGCCGCGCTGTCGCGGCGCTGCCCCGGCCTGCGGATCGTGGCCGCGAGCAGGCGGCCGGAGCCGGACTCGGACGGGCCGCTGCGCGCGGTGCCGCTCGGCGCCCTCGGACTGCCGCCGGAGTACGGCCCCGAGGGCACGGCGGACCCGGAGGCACTCGGCAAGTACCCGGCGGTGCGGGTGCTGATGTCGAACGCCCGCAGGTTCGTACCGTCCTTCCGGCTCGATCCGCAGACCGCCGACGCCGTGGTCACCATCTGCCGGCGGCTGGACGGCCTGCCCCGCGCGCTGGAGCACGCCGCCGAGTGGCTGCTCACCTTCCCGCCGTCCGACCTGGTCGAGCTGGCCCGGCAGGACCCGCTGACCCTGGCTTCCTCACCGGCGGCCCCCGGCAGCACCGACACCACCCGGGCGGAACTCTTCGACAGCCTAGCCTCGCTGACGCTGCCTCAGCGCTCCCTCCTGGAGCAGCTGGCCCGCCGCCCCGGCCCCTGGACGTCGGCGGACGGCACGGGCCAGGCCCCGGCGGACCCCGGGACCGTCCGGGCCGTGTACGCGCTCCACCTCCGCGGCCTGCTGCGCAGCGATTCCGGGATGCTGCGCTCCCGCTTCACCGTGCTGAACCTGGTGCGCGCCCTGTGCGAGTCGGAGGAGCGGCAGTGCGCTGCGGAAGGTTCCGCCGGGCTGCCGCAGGGACTGCCCTTGGTCGGCCACCGGCCCGCGTAGGTTCACGTCACAGCACGGCGGAACGCCGTCCCGATCGGGCGGCGGCCGTCACCCCATGGCCGAACGACCGGCTGGATACGAGGAGTTGACGTGTACGAGACTCGGGCCGGGGTCGCCGGCCGGCGGCTGAGCACGCTGGTCTCCGGGGTGGTGTCCGACGCCCACACCTGGAACCTGGTCTTCCTTCAGCTCTACCTGGAGGAGCTGGGGCACACGGTGGCCAACCTCGGCCCCTGCGTGCCCCCGGAACTGCTCGCGGACGAGTGCGTCCGGCGCCGGCCCGACCTGGTGGTGCTCAGCAGCGTCAACGGGCACGGCTTCCAGGACGGCGCCCGGATGATCAGGGAGCTCCGGTCCCGGCCCGAGCTCGCCGCCCTGCCGGTGGTGATCGGCGGCAAGCTGGGCACCGCAGGGGTCGCGGACCGCGAGCGCTCCGCGGCCCTGATGGACGCGGGCTTCACCGCGGTCTTCGAGGACGCGCAGGGGGCCCGGGAGCTCCAGGCCTTCGTCGGCGCGCTGCCGGGCCGGAGCGGGCGGTGACGGGGGCCGTGCGGCAGGCGGCCGCAGAGCCGGCGCCGCTCGGGGCTGCCTCCGGGTTCGGCGGCTTCGTGGCCGCCGCTCGGGCGCGCGGCCAGCTCGTGGTGCAGCCCCGGATGGGCTTCGCCGACCCGGCCGCGATGCGCGCCGGACTGCTGGCCACCCGCGACGCGGCGGCCGTCACCGTCGGCACCGTCACCCTGGACAGCTACACCCGCATCGGCGACCACGACGCCGCCCGGGCCGCCCTCGCCGCCGGGGCGCACATCAACGGATACCCGCTGGTGGCGCACCCGCTCGACGTGACCCTGGACATGCTCGACGGCGTCCTGGGCGCCGCCTTCCCGGTCCAGGTCAGACACGGCTCGGCCCGGCCGCAGGGCATCGTCTCCGCACTCGCGGCGGCCGGACTGCACGCCACCGAGGGCGGCCCGGTCTCCTACTGCCTGCCGTACGGCCGGGTGCCGCTGCGTGAGTCGGTGACCAACTGGGCGGAGTCCTGCCACCTGCTGGCCGAACTGCGCACGGCCGGCCGGGAACCGCACCTGGAGACCTTCGGCGGCTGCATGATGGGCCAGCTCTGCCCGCCGTCACTGCTGGTCGCGCTGAGCGTGCTGGAGGCGCTGTTCTTCTGCCGGCACGGCATCCGCGACGTCTCGCTCAGCTACGCCCAGCAGACCAGCCCCGAGCAGGACGAGGAAGCCGTCTCCGCGCTGCGCAGGCTGGCCGCCGAACTGCTGCCCACCCCGCACTGGCACGTCGTGCTCTACACCTACATGGGCGTGTACCCGTACACCCCGCAGGGCGCGGCCGACCTGCTGGCCGCCTCCGCGCGACTGGCGGTGCGCTCCGGCGCGGCCCGTCTGATCGTCAAGACCTCGGCGGAGGCGTTCCGCATCCCGACCGTGGCCGAGAACACCGCGGCCCTGGAACTGGCCTCCCGGGCCGCGGCGGGTGCCCGTCCGCTGCCCGGCGCCGGGCCCGCCCGCGACGACGGCAGCGGCGACGACGGGGGAGAGACCTATGCCGAGGCCCGCGCTCTGATCGATGCGGTACTGGACCTGGACGAGGACCTCACCCGCGCCCTTCCGCTGGCCTTCGACCGGGGCCACCTCGACGTGCCGTACTGCCTGCACCCCGACAACCGGGGCGCCGCCCGCAGCCGGATCGACGCCGACGGGCGGCTGCGCTGGACGGCCGTCGGGAGGATGCCGATCCGCGGCGCCGGCGCGGACCCGTCCCACCGGATGTCCTCGACGCAGCTGCTGACCTCGCTGTCCTACGTCAGGCAGCGCTTCGACCGCACCGAACTCGACACCTCCGCGGCGGCGGCCCCCGGCCCCGCCCTGCCGACCACGACCACGACCACCCCGACCCTGATACCAACTCCGAGGAAAACCATGGCACTTCAGGACGGACACGCCGGAACCGCACTGCCCGCGCCCGGGCAGCACCTGTCCTCCCCGACCACCCGCGCCGCGCTGCGCGTGCAGCACCGGCTGCTGTCCGCGGCCCGGGAGCACCTGCGCGCGGCCGGCTTCACCGAGCTGCTGCCGCCGATCATCGGCCCGGTCACCGACCCGGGCAACCGCGGCGCCAAGCAGGTCGACATCGACTACTACGGCCACCGCTACAAGCTGATGACCAGCGCCATCCTCTACAAGCAGGCCTCCCTGCTGGCCTTCGACAAGATCTTCTACGTGGCGCCGAACGTCCGCCTGGAACCGGTCGAGACCGCCTCCACCAGCCGTCACCTCACCGAGTTCCACCAGCTCGACGTCGAGGTCGCCGGGGCCACCCGTGAGGAGGTGCTGAGCCTGCTGGAGGGCCTGCTGCGGCACATGGTGGGCGAGGTCGTCCGCACCGGCGGCGAGGACCTCGCCGCCCTCGGGCGGGACCCGCAGGCCTTCGCCGACCTGCTCGCCCCGAGGCCCTTCGACCGGCTGGCCCACTCCGCCGCCGTCCAGAGCCTGCACGAGGTCGGCCACCCGCAGAGCCCGGACGCCGAGATCGACTGGGCGGGCGAGGCGCTGCTGTCCGAGAAGTCCGCCGCGCCGTTCTTCGTCACCGACTACCCCAAGGGCTCCCGCGGCTTCTACGACCGCGAGAACCCGGAGAACCCCGGCGAGCTGCGCAACTTCGACCTGATCGCGCCCGAGGGCTACGGCGAGCTGTGCAGCGGCAGCGAGCGCGAGTACGACTACCAGCGGATCGTCACCCGGATGCGCGAGACCGGCGAGAACCCGGCCAAGTACGGCTGGTACCTGGACCTGGTGCGTGAGGGCATTCCGGCCAGCACCGGCTTCGGCCTGGGCATCCAGCGGCTGACCCGCTACGTGGCGGGGCTGGACCAGGTGTGGCAGGCCAGCGCCTTCCCGAAGCTGGTCGGGGTGGTGTCGCCGTGACCACGGTCTCCGCCGCCGGGCTGCCCGAGCAGGCCGTACGGGCCCGCGCCCGGCACGGCGCCGCCGCGGCCTTCCCCGACGTGGGGCGTTACGGCGCCGTCCTGCTCGGCTCCGGCTCCCACGACGCCTCGTACGGCCCCGACGGCTCGTACGGCCCCGACGGCTCGTACGGCCCCGACGGCTCGTGCGGCCACGAGGCCGACGCGCTGGACCGCGCCCGCCTGGTGCCGCCGGTGTTCGTCCCGCGTCGTCTGGAGAAGCTGATCGAGCTGGCCCGCGAGCCGCTCTTCTCCGACGTCGAACTCACCACCGCCGTCGGCGGGTTCACCGCCCCGATGCCGGTCTACGTCTCGGCCTTCGGCTCCACCGCCGCCGCCGGGGTCTCCCTCGGCGCCGCCGCGGCGCGCCAGGCCGGACGGCTCGGCCTGCCGTTGGTGATCGGCGAGAACGTCGTCCCGGTCAGCGGCTACGGGCGCCAGGAGGGGCCCGGCCGGCACTCGATGCTCGCCCGGATCGCCGCCTACGCCGCCGAACTGCCCGACGGGCTGGGCGGGGTGGTGGTCCAGCAGAGCACCGAGGACGCCGACGCCGAGGTGTGGAACCTGGTCTACAGCGACCCCTCCACCCGGGGCCTGCTGGAGTCCGGGCGGCTCGCCTTCGAGCTCAAGGTCGGCCAGGGCGCCAAGCCCGGCCTCGGCGGCATGACCGTCGTGCCGCGCGACGAGGCCGCCCGGCTCGCCGACCGCTACCAGCTCCAGGAGGTCTACGGGCCCGGCACCGACCGGGTGCTGCGCAGCAGCAGCCCCGGCACCTTCACCGACGAGGTGCTGCGCCAGCAGATCCGGCTGATGCGCAACAACTTCCCCCGGGCCCGGGTCTGGGTGAAGCTGCCGCCCGCCCGGGACGTCGCGGCCGCGGCGGCCGTGGCCTGGGCGGCCGGCGCCGACGCCGTCACCGTGGACGGCGCGGAGGGCGGCTCCGGCTGGGCCCCGTACGCCTTCCTCGACCACGTCGGGCTGCCGCTGGCCGAGTGCCTGCGCCGCATCGGCCGCCCGGCCGGCTGCCTGCTGGCTTCCGGCCGGATGTGGGAGGGCGCCCGGGCGGTCAAGGCACTCGCCCTCGGCGCCACCGCGGTCGGCCTGGGCCGCGCCGCCCTGCTCGCCGCCGACGAGGACCCGGACGAGGGCCTGGTCCGGCTGCTGGACTGCCTGGCCCTCGAACTGCGCATGCTGATCAGCGCGCTGGGCGTCTACCGCCCGGGCGACCTCGGACCGGCGGACCTCTGGCTCGACCAGGGACCCGCCACCGCTGGAGCGGACGCCGCGACGTCCGAGAGGGAGGACCGGCATGTCTGACACCACCACGGTGGCGGCCCCGGAGACGCCCGAGTACACCTTCCGGAAACCGACCCAGCCCGGCTACCTCGGGTTCGCGGCCTCCGCCGGGCTCTCCTCGCTCGGCGACGCCGCCTGGTTCGTCGGGGTGACCGTCGCCCTCACCGACCTGGTCTCCCCGGCCGTCGCGGGCACGATCCTCTCGCTCTGCTCGCTCCCGCAGCTCGCGGGACTGCTGGTCGGCGGGGCGGTCGCCGACCGGGTGGGGCACCGCCGGGTCATGTTCACCGCCGACGTGCTGCGCTGCGCCGTCCTGCTGGTCGCCGGCGTGGCCGCGTTCACCGTTGACCTGCCGATCCCGGCGATCATCGCGGTGCTCGTTGCACTGACCGTGCTCGGTGCCTTCTTCGACCCGGCCTCGGGAGCGCTGCGGCCCGAACTGCTCCCACCGGACCAGATGCTCCGGGGCAACTCGATCTTCCTGCTCGGCTCGCGCGGCGGACAGGCGGCCGGTGGCCCGATCGGGGCGGCACTGATGGCCGCGGGCGGGTTCGCGGCGGTGGCCGTCTTCGACGCGGTCAGCTTCGCGGTCTCCGCGCTGGCCGTACGGATGACCGGGCCGGTCAAACGGATCAGGGCCGCGGAGCCGGCCGAACCGGGGCCGGCCGCCGAACGCGACCCGGCCGCACCCGGACGGCTCCGACGGCTCGGCACCGAGATCCGGTTCGGCCTCAGCTACGTGGGCGCCCAGCGGGACCTGCTCTGGCTGATCGTCATCATCGGGATCAGCGAACTGGCCTGCTCCGGTCCGGTCAACATCGGCCTGGTGCTGATCGCCCAGGAGCACGGCTCCGCGACCGGCGCGGGCGTGCTGCTCACCGCCTTCACCATCGGCGCCACCGGCAGCTACCTGCTGACCTCGGTGTGGCCGATCCGCCGCCGGGCCGGGCTGATCGCGGTCGCCGGACTGGCCGCCCAGGCCCTGCTGACCGGGATCCTCGGGTACCTCTCCGCCTTCCCCGCCACGCTCGCGGTCTACCTCGGGCTGGGCATGCTCTCCGGGTTCATCGGGAACGTCTTCTTCTCGCTGATCCAGCGGTGGGCCGCCAAGGAGGTCCGCGGCCGGGTGATGTCCGTGCTCAACGTGCCGCTGTTCGTCGCCGCTTCGCTCGGCAACATGGTGATGGGCGTGATGGTCCAGAGCCTCGGCATGGGGACGACCTTCCTGGCCCACGGGCTGCTGGACGCCCTCGCCGTCCTCATCGCCCTGCGGCCGGCGATCCGCTCGGCCCACCTGTCCTGACGCCCGTACGGGCTCGGGCGGAACGCTCCGCCCGACGGCGGCAGCGACCCCGTCCTGAGTGCCGGTCAGCTGCCGCCCGCAATTCCCTCGGCGCCCGATCCGCGCGCCTACGGTGATTCCACCGCCACCCCCTTCCGAATCGGCATCCGCCGGAGGTCAACCATGTCCGCGTCCAACCCCTTCGAGAACGCCGAAGCCCGCTACTGGGCGCTGGTCAACGACGAGGGCCAGTACTCGCTCTGGCCCACGAGCATCGCCGTCCCCGAGGGCTGGTCGGTGGCCCACGGCGAGGCCTCGCGCCAGGAGTGCCTCGACCACATCGAGACGGCGTGGACGGACCTGCGCCCCGCCTCCCTGCGCGCCCTGCACACCGCGTAGCCGGCCGCACCCGTCCGACCAACTCTGAGGAGCACCTGTGATCCCGTTGTCCTACACCCAACGGCGGCTGTGGTTCATCAACCGCCTGGAGGAGGCGGGCGCTTCGTACCACGTCCCGATGGCGATCCGGGTCCGCGGTGAACTGGACACCGCCGCCCTGGACGCCGCGCTGACCGACCTGGCCGCCCGGCACGAACCGCTGCGGACCTTCTACCCCGAGGTGGACGGCGAGCCCGGCCAGCGGATCGTGGACGCGGACGAGGTGCGGATCCCCCTCGCCGTCCGGCACTGCGCCGCCGCCGACCTGGACAAGACGATGGCCGCCGCCGCGCAGCAGGGCTTCGACCTGTCGGCCGAACTGCCGCTGCGGGCCTACCTGTACGTCGTGGCCCCGGACGAGCACGTGCTGCTGCTGGTCACCCACCACATCGCCACCGACGCAGGGTCGCTGGGTCCGACCCTGCGGGACCTCGGTACCGCGTACGCCGCCCGGAAGGCGGGCACCTCCCCCGCCTGGGAGCCGCTGCCGGCCCGGTACTCCGACTACACCCTGTGGCAGCGTGACCTGCTCGGCGCCGAGGACGACCCCGAGAGCCTGATAAGCCGTCAGCTCGCCTACTGGAAGCGCACATTGGCGGGAGCGCCGGAGGAGCTGGCGCTGCCGGTCGACCGGCCCCGGAGGGCCGAGCCGAGCCACGAGGGCACCGCGGTCGAGTTCCGGGTCGGCCCGGCCACCCACCGGGCCCTGAACGACGTGGCCCGGGAGTGCGGCGCGACCATGTTCATGGTGCTCCAGGCCGCCACGGCCGTTTTGCTCTCCCGGATCGGCGCCGGTCAGGACCTCCCGATCGGCACCCCGGTGGCCGGCCGCACCGACGAGGCGCTGACCGACCTGGTCGGGTTCTTCGTCAACACCCTGGTGCTGCGCACCGACGCCTCGGGCGACCCGGAGTTCCGCCGGCTGGTCGAACGCGTCCGGGACGCCGACCTGGAGGCCTTCGACCACCAGGACGTGCCGTTCGAGCGGGTGGTGGAAGAGCTCAACCCGGAGCGGAACCTCGCCCGCAACCCGCTGTACCAGGTCACCCTGCTGGTGCAGGGCGAGTCCGACCCCGCCGTCGAACTCCCGGGCCTGGGCGCCGAGTGGTGGCTGCTCACCGACGACGGCGCGAAGTTCGACCTGACCGTCGACTTCAAGGAGTCGTTCGGCCCGGACGGCGCGGCCCTGGGCATGGACGGCATGCTGGTCACCGCCAACGACCTGTTCGACCCGGCGACCACGCGGTGGCTGGCCGACGGCATGAACCGGCTGCTCGCCACCGTCGCCGCCGACCCCGAGGTGCGGGTCTCCGCGGTGGACCTGCTGACCGAGGAGGACCAGCGGGCCTTCGAACGGCGCAACACCGCCGGGCTGCCCGTCGCCGCGGACGCCACCGTGCACGGAGCGGTCGAACGCCGGGCGGCCGAGGCCCCCGACGCGCCGGCCCTGGTCTGCGGCGAGCGCACGCTGAGCTACGGCGAGCTGAACGCCGGGGCCGACCGGGTCGCCGTGCGGCTGCGCGAGCGGGGCGTGCGGCGCGGCGAGGTGGTGGCGGTCCTGCTCGCCCGCGACCTCGACCTGCCCGTCGCGGTGCTGGGCGTGCTCAAGGCGGGCGCCGCCTACACCCTGTTGGACCCGGACTTCCCGCTGGCGCGCTGGCGGGCCGTCATCGAGGAGTCCGGTGCGGTCGCGGTGCTCACCGACCGCTCCGCCGCGGACCTCGGCGGCCTGGGCACGCCGGTGGTCGGCCTGGCGGCCCCGCAGGGCAGCGGGCCGTCCGGGACGCAGGTGCCGGAGGAGGCCGGGCCGGACGACGCGTTCTGCGTGATGTTCACCTCCGGCTCCACCGGCCGCCCCAAGGGAGTGGTGGCGACCCACCGCGCGCTGCTGGCGACGCTGCAGGGGCAGGAGTTCGTGGACTTCGCGCCCCGGCACGTCTGGCTCCAGTGCTCCCCGGTCTCCTGGGACGCCTTCGCGCTGGAGCTCTTCGGGCCGCTGCTCTCCGGGGGGCTCTGCGTGCTGCACCCGGGCCAGCGCCCCGACCCGGCGGTGATCGCCGCCGAGGTGCGGCGTCACGGGGTGACCACCGTGCACCTGTCGGCGAGCCTGCTGAACGTCATGGTCGACTCCTACCCGGCGATGTTCGACCGGGTCGAGCAGGTGATGACCGGTGGAGAGGCGGCCTCGCTGCCGCACATCGCCCGGTTGCTTCAGGACCGGCCGGGCCTGCGGGTGGTCAACGGGTACTCCCCGGTGGAGAACATGATCTTCACCATGTGCCACACGGCCGTCCCGGACGACCTGACCACCGGCTTCACCCTGCCGGTCGGTCGGCCGCTCCCGGGCAAGCGGGTGTACGTCCTGGACGAGCGGCTGCGGCCCGCCCCGGCGGGTGTGGCCGGGGAGCTCTACATGGCCGGGCCGGGCCTGGCCCGCGGCTACCTCGGCCGTCCGGGCCTGACCGCCGAGCGCTTCGTGGCCTGCCCGTTCGCCCCCGGCGAGCGCATGTACCGCACCGGCGACGTGGTGCGCTGGCGCCGCGACGGCGTGATGGAGTTCCTCGGGCGTGCCGACTCCCAGGTGAAGGTGCGCGGTTTCCGGGTCGAGCCCGGGGAGGTCGAGGCGCTCCTGGTCCGTGATCCGGCCGTCTCCCAGGCCGCCGTGGTGGTGCACACCGACGCGGAGGGCGACCGCCGCCTGGTCGCCTACGTGGTGCCGGCGAGCCCGGGCGCGACGGTCGATCCGGCCGCCCTGCGAGCCGGCCTGGAGCGGCTGCTGCCCGAGTACATGGTGCCCTCGGCGGTGACGGTGCTCGACGCGCTGCCGCTGACGCCCAACGGGAAGCTGGACCGCGCCGCGCTCCCGGAGCCGGTGTACGCGGCCGCCGGGTCCGGCCGGGCGCCGCGCGACCGGCGCGAGGAGCGGCTCTGCGCGCTGTTCGCCGAGGTGCTCAAGCTCGACGCGGTGGGCATCGACGACAGCTTCTTCGACCTCGGCGGGCACTCGCTGCTGGTCACCCGGCTGATCAGCCGGATCCGCACCGAGCTGGACGTCGAACTGGGCATCAAGGACGTGTTCGAGGCCCGGACCGTCGCCAGGCTCGCCGAGCGCGCCTCGACCGCCCGGCGGGCCAGGCCCGCGCTGCGGTCCCGCGCGTAGCACCCGCCCGGGCCGGACGGGACCACCCCGTCCGGCCCGGCCTCCGGGACCGTCCGGTTCACCCGCCCCGCGCCGCGCCGCACCGCCCCGCACCGCACCGCCCCTTCCCGGCCCGTACCGACGGCCGCGCCGGCGCCCCGCGCGCCCGTCACCAGTCATCAGCAGCTCGGGCCGACGCCCCGGCAACATCAGGAGCAGCCACTCATGATTCCTCTGTCCTCAGCCCAGCGGCGCCTGTGGTTCCTCAACCGGATCGACCCGGACAGCGGCAGCTACAACGGTCCGAGCGCCTGGCGGGTCCGCGGCCCGCTGGACGTCGCGGCGCTGCGGGCCGCGCTGGCGGACGTGGTGGGGCGCCACGAGGCGCTGCGCACCGTCTTCCCGGAGACCGACGGCGTCCCGTACCAGCAGGTGGTGGGGGCGGGGCAGGTGCGGATCGACCTGGCCGTCCTGCCCTGCGCGGAGCCCGACGTCACCGCGGCCGTCGACCGGGAGGTCCGGCGCGGCTTCGACCTCGCGGTCGACCTGCCGGTGCGGGCCTCGCTCTTCGAGCTGGGGCCGGAGGACCACGTCCTGCTGCTGGTGGTGCACCACATCACCGTGGACGGCTGGTCGCTGGGCCTGCTGCTGCGCGACGTCGCGACGGCGTACGGGGCGCGCCTGGCCGGCCGGGAGCCGGACTGGGAGCCGTTGCCGGTGCAGTACTCCGACTACGCGCTCTGGCAGCACGAGCTGATGGGCTCCGAGGACGACCCGGACAGCCTGGTGTCGCGCCAACTTGCCTTCTGGAGCCAAACCTTGGCCGACCTGCCGGAGGAGCTCCCGCTCCCGGCGGACCGGCCGCGCCCCGCCGAGCCGTCCCACCGGGGCGGGATCGTCGACCTGGCGCTGGACGCAGAGGTGCACGCACGGCTGCTGGCGCTGGCCCGGGAGCGCGGGGCGACCCTGTTCATGCTGCTCCAGGCCGCGTTCGCGGCGACCCTCGCCCGGCTGGGCGCCGGCACCGACATCCCGGTCGGCACGCCGGTGGCGGGCCGCACCGACGAGGCGCTGGACGAGCTGGTCGGCTTCTTCGTGAACACCCTGGTGCTGCGCACCGACGTCTCCGGCGACCCGCGGTTCGACGAGCTGCTGGACCGGGTCCGGGACGCGGACCTCGCCGCCTTCGACCACCAGGACGTCTCCCTGGACCGGCTGGTGGAGCTGGTCAACCCGGTGCGCTCGCCCGCCCGCAACCCGCTCTTCCAGGTGATGCTCGTCCTCCAGGACGTATCCGAGAACACCCTCGGCCTGGCCGGCACCGCCACCGAACAGCACCTCTTCTCCTTCGACTTCGCCAAGTTCGACCTGAGCGTCGTCATCGCCGAGCACCATACCCCGGAGGGTGCACCGGCCGGTTTCACCGGCTCCCTGGAGTACGCGGCCGACCTCTTCGACCGGGCCACCGGGGAGCGGATCGTGCACGCCCTGCGCAGCGTGCTGGTGGCCGCGGCGGCCGACCCGCAGGTCCGGGTCTCGGGCGTGGAGCTGCTCTCCGCAGCGGACCGCCGGGCGATCGAAGGGTGGAACGACACCGGCCGCGAGGTCTCGACGGACACGCTGGCCGCGCTGTTCGAGGCCCAGGTGGAGCGCTCGCCGGAGGCCGTCGCGGTGGTCTTCGAGGACGAGGAGTTGTCGTACCGGGAGCTCAACGCCCGGGCGAACCGGCTGGCCCGCCACCTGGTGGCGCACGGCGCCGGCCCGGAGCGGCTGGTGGCGCTCGCACTGCCCCGCTCCGTCGAACTGCTGACGGCCGTCCTCGCGGTGGGGAAGGCGGGCGCGGCGTACCTGCCGGTCGACCCCGACTACCCGGCGGACCGGATCTCCTTCATGCTGCGGGACGCCGCGCCGGTGCTGCTGGTCACCGACTCCCCGGTGCTGGCCGGCCTGCCCGCGCTGCCCGACGCCCCGGTGATCCGGCTGGACGCGGCGGCCCCCGAGCTGGCCGCCCTGGCCTCCCACGACCTGGCGGACGGTGACCGGCTCGCCCCGGTGGATCCGCGGCACGCCGCGTACGTGATCTACACCTCCGGCTCCACCGGCCGCCCCAAGGGCGTCGTGGTCCCCCACACCGGCCTCGCCGCCTTGGCCGGCTCGCACATCGAGCACCTCGCGGTGGACGGCGACAGCCGGGTGCTGCAGTTCGCCACGATGAGCTTCGACACCGCGGTCTCCGAACTGGTCACCGCCCTGCCCGCGGGCGCGGCCCTGGTCATGGCCCCGCGCGACGCGATCCAGCCCGGGGAGCGGCTGGCCACCCTGCTGGCCCGCGAGCGGATCACCCACGTCACCCTGCCCCCGGCGGCGCTCGCCCAGCAGCCGGCCGTCGGCGGACTTCCGGACGGCACGACGCTGATCGTGGCGGGCGACGCCGTCCGGCCGGACGTGGTCGAACGCTGGTCGGCCGGCCGCCGGATGATCAACGCGTACGGGCCGACCGAGGCGACGGTCTGCACCAACCTCAGCGCTCCGCTGACCGGCGCCGAGAAGCCCCCGATCGGCGGGCCGCTGTGGAACACCCGGGCGTACGTGCTGGACGCCCACCTCAATCAGGTGCCGGTCGGCGTCGCGGGGGAGCTGTACCTGGCCGGGCCGGGCCTGGCCCGCGGCTACCTGGGCCGGCCGGGCCTGACCGCGGAGCGCTTCGTGGCCTGCCCGTTCGCCCCCGGCGAGCGCATGTACCGCACCGGCGACGTGGTGCGCTGGCGGGCCGACGGGCAGCTGGAGTTCGTCGGCCGGGCCGACCACCAGGTCAAGCTGCGCGGCTTCCGGATCGAGCCCGGCGAGATCGAGGCGGTGCTGGGCCGCCATCCGTCGGTGGCCCAGTCCGTGGTGGTGCTGCGCGAGGACCGGCCGGGCGACAAGCGGCTGGTGGCCTACGTGGCCATCGCCGAGGGCGCGCAGGCGGACGGCCGGGAGCTGCGGCGCCACGTCGGGGAGAGCCTGCCGGAGTTCATGGTCCCCGCCGTGGTGGTGGTGCTGGACGCGCTGCCGCTGACCCCCAACCGCAAGGTCGACCGCAAGGCCCTCCCGGCCCCCGACTACACCGGCTCGGCCACCGGCTCGGCCACCGGCCGGGCGCCGCGCACGGCGCGCGAGGAGATCCTCTGCGGCCTGTTCGCCGAGGTGCTCGGGGCCGGGTCGGTCGGCGTCGACGACAGCTTCTTCGACCTCGGCGGCCACTCCCTGCTCGCCGTCCAGCTCATCAGCCGCGTCCGCACCGCCCTCGGGGCCGACCTGGCCATCCGCGACCTGTTCGACGCGCCCACCGTGGCGGGCGTCGCCGAGGCCCTCACGGACGGTGCGACGGCCCGGGCGCCGCTGGCACCGATGCCACGCGACGGCGACATCCCGCTGTCCTTCGCCCAGCTGCGGCTCTGGTTCCTGGCGCAGGTCGACCGGGCCGGCGAGGCCTACAACAGTCCGCTGGCGCTGCGCCTGCGCGGCCGGGCGGACGTCCCCGCCCTGACGGCCGCGCTGGCGGACGTGGTGGAGCGGCACGAGGCGCTGCGCACGGTGTTCCCGTCCGTGAACGGCGCGCCGTACCAGCAGGTGCTCGACCCGGACGCGCCGCAGCTGCGACTCGCCCACCGGCTGTGCGAGTCCGCGGAGGCGCTGCGCTCGGCCGTCGAGGCGGAGGCCGGGTACGTCTTCGACCTGGAGTCCGAACCGCCGCTGCGCGCCACGCTGTTCTCCGCGTCCGACGAGGAACACGTGCTGCTGCTGACGCTGCACCACATCGCCGTGGACGGCTGGTCGGCCGGCCCGCTGCTGCGCGACCTCGCCGAGGCCTACGGGGCGCGCCGCGCCGGCCGCGCGCCCGAGTGGCGGCCGCTGCCGGTGCAGTACGCCGACTACGCCCTCTGGCAGCGCCGGCTGCTCGGATCCGAGGAGGACCCGGACAGCCTGGTCTCCCGCCAACTCGACCACTGGCGGAAGGAGTTGGCCGGTGTTCCGGAGGAGCTGGCGCTGCCGGCCGACCGCCCCCGCCCGACCGAGCCCTCCTACCGCGGCGGTCTGGTCGACCTGGACCTCGACCCGCACCTGCACCGGGAGTTGCTGGCTCTCGCCCAGGAGCGCGGCGTGACCCTGTTCATGCTGCTGCAGGCCGCCTTCGCGGTGACCCTCGCCCGCCTCGGCGGAGCCACCGACCTCCCGATCGGCACACCGGTGGCCGGCCGCACCGACGAGGCGCTGGACGACCTGGTCGGCTTCTTCGTCAACACCCTGGTGCTGCGCACCGACCTCTCCGGCGACCCGCGCTTCACCGAGTTGCTGGAGCGGATCCGCGACGTCGACCTCGCGGCCTTCGAGCACCAGGAGATCCCGCTGGACCGGCTGGTGGAGCTGGTCAACCCGGTCCGCTCGCCCGCCCGCAACCCGCTCTTCCAGGTCACGCTGGCCCTCCAGGGCGGAGGCCAGGGAAGCCCCGAACTGCCCGGCTTCGAAGCCCAGTTCGAGGACCTCGGCTGGCACTCCGCCAAGTTCGACCTGGCCCTCGTGGTGGTCGACCGGCGCGCCGCGGACGGCGCGGCCGACGGGCTCGGCTGCTCGCTGGAGTACGCCGCCGACCTCTTCGACCGGGAGACCGCCGAGCGGCTGCTCGGCTGCGTCGCCCGAGTGCTGGCCGCCGCCGCGGACGACCCCGGGGTGCGGGTCTCGGCGGTGGACCTGCTCTCCGCCGAGGACCGCGGCGCGATCGAGGCGTGGAGTGCCACCCTCCGTCCGGTGCCCCGGGACGCCCTGGCCGAGGGCGAGCCGGCGACCGGCCGGGCGTACGTGCTGGACGCCTGGCTGAACCCGGTACCGGTCGGGGTCGCGGGCGAGCTCTACCTCGCCCGGCCCGCCACGGCGCCGGACGCCGACCGGCTCACGGTCAGCCCGTTCGTCCCGGGAGCGCTGCTACGCCGCACCGGCTCGCTCGCCCGCTGGCGGGCCGACGGCGAGCTGGAGCCGGTCGAGCGCGCACCCCAGCAGGCCGGGCCCGAGGACGGACCCGCCGCACCCCTGGGCGCGCTGCCGCGCACCGCCCGCGAGGAGATCCTCTGCGGCCTGTTCGCCGAGGTGCTCGGCGCGGCTTCGGTCGGCCGCGACGACAACTTCTTCGCCCTGGGCGGCCACTCGCTGGTCGCCGTCCAGCTGATCAGCCGGGTCCGTGCCGTGCTCGGCGCCGAACTGGGCATCCGTGCCCTGTTCCGGGCGCCGACCCCGCGCGGGGTCGCCCAGCTCCTGGACGCGCAGCGCAGCGCCGCGCGGCCCCCGGTGCGCCCGCTGGCCAGGGGCGGGTCCGTCCCGCTCTCCTTCGCGCAGCGGCGGCTCTGGTACGTCTCCCAGGTCGACCGGGCCGGCGCGGCCTACAACAGCCCACTGGCGCTGCGGCTGCGCGGGAGCGTGGACGTCGCCGCGCTGCGGGCCGCGCTGGCGGACGTGGTGGGGCGGCACGAGGCGCTGCGCACCGTCTTCCCGGCGGTCGACGGCGAGCCCCACCAGCACGTGGTGGACCGGGTGCGGGCCGGCACCGGACTGCTCACCGTGGCGCGCTGCACCCGCTCAGGGCTGCGCCGGGCGGTGGCGGAGGCCGCCGAGTACGTCTTCGACCTGGAGCAGGAGACCCCGCTGCGGGCCTCGCTGCTCTCGGTCTCCGACGAGGACCACGTCCTGGTGCTGACCCTGCACCACATCGCCTCCGACGGCTGGTCGCTGGGCCTGCTGCTGCGCGACGTGTCGACGGCGTACGGGGCGCGCCGGGCGGGCCGCACGCCGGACTGGCAGCCGCTGCCGGTGCAGTACGGCGACTACGCGCTGTGGCAGCGCGCGCTGATGGGCTCGGAGGACGACCCGGAGAGCCTGGTGTCGAGCCAGCTCGCCTACTGGCGGGAGGCGCTGGCCGACCTCCCGGAGGAGCTGGAGCTGCCCGTGGACCGGCCGCGCCCGGCCGAGCCGTCGTACCGGGGCGGGGTCGTCGGCCTGGAGGTGGCGGCCGAGGTGCACGACCGGTTGGTGGCGGTCGCCCGCGAGCGCGGCGTGACCCTGTTCATGCTGCTGCAGGCCGCGTTCGCGGTCACCCTCGCCCGGCTCGGTGCCGGCGCCGACATCCCGATCGGCACCTCGCTCGCCGGCCGCTCCGACGAGGCGCTGGACGATCTGGTCGGCGTCTTCGTGAACACCCTGGTGCTGCGTACCGACGTCTCCGGCGACCCGGCCTTCGGTGAGCTGCTGGACCGGGTCCGGGAAGCGGACCTCGCGGCCTACGAGCACCAGGACATCGCCCTGGACCGGCTGGTGGAGCTGGTGAACCCGGTCCGCTCGCCCGCCCGCAACCCGCTCTTCCAGGTGCTGCTCCAGTTCCAGAACAACGCCGAGGGAACGCTCGAATTCCCGGGCGTCGAGGCGGAGTTCGAGAACATCGGGTGGAACGCCTCCAAATTCGACCTGGCCCTGGTCGTCGCCGAACGGCGGGACGACCGGGACGCCCCGGGCGGCCTGGGCTGCTCGCTGGAGTACGCGGCCGACCTCTTCGACCGGAGCACCGCCGAGCGGCTGCTCGGCTGCGTCGCCCAGGTGCTGGCCTCGGTGGCCGCCGACCCGGAGGTCCGGGTCTCGGGCGTGGAGCTGCTCTCCGCAGCGGACCGGCGCGAGCTCGCGGCCTGGAACGAGACCGACCACCCGGTGGTGACGGACACGCTGGCCGCGCTGTTCGAGGCCCAGGTGGAGCGCTCGCCGGAGGCCGTCGCGGTGGTCTTCGAGGACGAGGAGCTGTCGTACCGGGAGCTCAACGCCCGGGCGAACCGGCTGGCCCGCCACCTGGTGGCGCACGGCGCCGGCCCGGAGCGGCTGGTGGCGCTCGCACTGCCCCGCTCCGTCGAGCAGCTGACCGCCCTGCTCGCCGTCGCCAAGTCCGGCGCCGCCTACCTGCCGATCGACACCGAGTACCCGCAGGAACGCAAGGCCTACGTCCTCCAGGACGCGGCCCCCGTGCTCGTCCTGACCGACGCCGTCGGCGCCGAGGCCCTGCCCGCGCCGGCCGACACGCCCGTGATCCGGCTGGACGAGGCGGCCGCCGAACTGGCCGGCCTGACCGGGCACGACCTGACGGACGGTGACCGGCTCGCCCCGGTGGACCCGCGCCAGGCCGCGTACGTGATCTACACCTCCGGCTCCACCGGCCGCCCCAAGGGCGTCGTGGTCACTCACACCGGGATCGCCAACCTGGCCGGGACGCAGGCGGACCGGTTCGGCGTCGAGCCCGGCGGCCGGGTGCTGCAGTTCGCCTCGCCGAGCTTCGACGCGGCCGTCTCCGAACTGGTCACCGCCCTGCTCACCGGCGCCACCCTGGTGCTCGCCGCGCAGGCCGACCTGACACCGGGCGAACCACTGGCCCGGCTGCTGGCCCGTCAGAAGGTCAGCCTGGTCACCCTGCCGCCGGCCGCGCTCGCCCAGCAGCCGGAGGCCGACGGGCTCGCCGACGCCAGCCTGGTGGTGGCCGGCGAGGCCGCCTCCGGCGAGGTGCTCGGCCGCTGGACGCTCGGCGGCCGACGGGTGGTCAACGCGTACGGGCCGACCGAGGCGACGGTCTGCGCGACCATGAGCCTGCCGCTCACCGGAGCCGGGAAGCCGCCGATCGGCGGACCGGCCTGGAACACCCGGGTCCACGTGCTGGACCAGTACCTCAACCAGGTGCCGGTCGGCGTGCCGGGTGAGCTCTACCTGAGCGGCCCCGGTCTGGCCCGCGGCTACCTGGGCCGCCCCGGCCTGACCGCCGAGCGGTTCACGGCCAGCCCGTTCACCCCCGGCGGCCGGATGTACCGCACCGGCGACGTGGTGCGCTGGCGGGCCGACGGCCAGCTGGAGTTCGTCGGCCGCGCCGACCACCAGGTCAAGCTGCGCGGCTTCCGGATCGAGCCCGGCGAGATCGAGGCCGCCCTCGGCCGTCACCCCTCCGTGGCCCAGGCCGTGGTGGTGCTGCGCGAGGACCGCCCGGGCGACAAGCGGCTGGTGGCCTACGTCACCACCGCCGAGGACACCGACGCGGACGCCGCCGAGCTGCGCCGGTCCGTCGCCGAGAGCCTGCCCGAGTACATGGTCCCCGCCGCCGTCGTGCTGCTCGACGCGCTGCCGCTGACGCCCAACGGCAAGGTGGACCGCAAGGCGCTGCCCGCACCGGAGTCCGCCGGTGCGCCCACCGGCCGCGGTCCGCGCACCGCCCGCGAGGAGATCCTCTGCGGCCTGTTCGCCGAGGTGCTCGGCGTGGAGTCGGTCGGTGTCGACGACAACTTCTTCGACCTCGGCGGCCACTCCCTGCTCGCGGCCCGGCTGATCAGCCGGATCCGGTCCGCCCTGAAGGCCGACATGACCATCCGCGACATGTTCGCCACCCCGACCGTCGCGGGCGTCGGCCGGGCGCTCAGCGAGGTCGACGCCGCGCGGCCCGTCCTGGCCCCGGTCCCGCGCGAGGGGGGCGTCCCGCTCTCGTTCGCCCAGCAGCGCCTCTGGTTCCTCAACGCGTACGAGGAGACCGGCAGCGTCTACAACAGCCCGGTCGCCCTGCGGGTGCGCGCCCGGGTCGACGTCCCCGCGCTGCGGGCCGCACTCGCCGACCTGGTCGAGCGGCACGAGTCCCTGCGCACGGTCTACCCGTCCGTGGACGGCACGCCGTACCAGCGGGTGCTGGAGACGGCCGAGGCCGCACCCGAACTGCGCCACCGCGCGTGCGGATCCGAGGAGGAGCTGCGCGCGGCGGTCGAGGCGGAGGCCGGACACGTCTTCGACCTGGAGGCCGAACTTCCGCTGCGGATGTCGCTGTTCTCGCTGTCGGACGAGGAGCACGCACTCGTCCTCGCCATGCACCACATCGCCGTCGACGGCGAGTCGGTGGGCCCGCTGCTCCGGGACCTCTCCGATGCCTACGAGGCGCGCCGCGCCGGACAGGAGCCGGGCTGGCAGCCGCTGCCGGTGCAGTACGCCGACTACGCCCTCTGGCAGCGCGCGCTGATGGGCTCGGAGGACGACCCGGAGAGCGTGGTCTCGCGCCAGCTCGCCTTCTGGCGGGAGGCACTGGCCGGCCTCCCGGAGGAACTGGCGCTGCCCACCGACCGTCCGCGTCCGGCCGAGCCCTCCTACCGGGCCGGGGTGGCGGGCCTGGACCTGGACGCCGAGGCGCACCGCCGGCTGCTGGCCGTCGCCCGCGAGCACGGCGTCACCCTGTTCATGCTGCTCCAGGCCGCACTGGCGGTCACCCTCTCCCGCCTCGGCGCCGGAACGGACGTCCCGATCGGCACCCCGGTGGCGGGCCGGACCGACGGCGCGCTGGACGACCTGGTCGGCTTCTTCGTCAACACCCTGGTGCTGCGCACCGACGTCTCCGGCGACCCGGCCTTCGGCGACCTGCTGGACCGCGTCCGCGAGGCGGACCTGGCGGCCTACGAGCACCAGGACATCCCGTTCGAGCGCGTGGTTGAACTCGTCAACCCGGTCCGCCGGACCGGCCGCCACCCACTGTTCCAGACCATGTTGTCGCTCCAGGGCGCGGGGGAGGGCGGCCCCGGCCCGCTGACGCGGCTCGGCGCCGAGCCCCTCGCCTCCGGCGCCCCCGGCGCGAAGTTCGACCTGTCCCTCGACCTGACCGAACGCTTCTCCAACGGCGCGCCGTCCGGCATCGGCTGCGCGGTGGAGTTCGCCGCCGACCTCTTCGACCAGGAGTCCGCGCAGGACCTGCTGCACCGCTACGTCCGGGTGCTGGAACAGGTGAGCCGCGATACGGAACTGACGGTCGGCCGGATCGACGTCCTGGCCGACCGGGAGCGCGAGGCGCTCCTGGACGCCTGGAACCGGAACCCGGCCGAAGCGCCGCACCGGAGCGCCGTCGAGGTCTTCGAGGCGCAGGCCGCGCGCACCCCGCAGGAGACCGCTGTCGTCCTCGGCGGCACCGCGCTGACCTTCCGGGAGCTGAACACCCGGGCGAACCGCCTGGCCCGGGAACTGCTGGCCCGCGGCATCCGCCCGGAGGACCGGGTGGCGGTGCTGCTGCCGCGCTCCACCGAGTCGGTCGTCGCCCTGCTGGCGATCCTCAAGGCCGGAGCCGTCTACGTCCCCCTGGACGCGGCGGCGCCGTCGGAACGGATCGCCGGGATGCTCGCCGACTGCGCGCCCGTCCTGGTGCTGTCCTGCTCGGAGGTCACCTCCCCGGACACCCCGGCCGCGGTCCTGCTCCTCGACCGGCACGCCGCGCTGACCGACGCCCACAGCGGCGAGGACCCCACGGACGAGGACCGGCCGGTGTGCCCGACCGGCGCGAACGCGGCGTACGTCCTGTTCACCTCCGGCTCCACCGGGCGCCCCAAGGGCGTCGTGGTCGAGCGGTCCAGTCTGGACAACCTCCTCCACCACTACCGGCGCACCATGTACGCCGACCACCTGGCCGCCACCGGCGCCACCCAGGTGCGGGTGGCCACCACCGCACCGCTGACCTTCGACTCGTCCTGGGTCGCCGTCCTGGCGGTGTTCGCGGGCCACCGGCTGCACCTGCTGGACGACGACCTGCGCCGGGACCCGGCCGCACTGGCCGACCACCTGCGGCGGGCCGGGGTCGACCTGCTGGACACCACGCCCAGCTACGCGACCGAACTGGTGGCCCACGGACTGCTGGCCGAGGACCCGGCCACCGGCCGCCCGGTGCTGCGCACCCTGAACGTCGGCGGAGAGGCCGTCACCGACGCCCTCTGGCAGGACATCCGCTCCCGCCCCGGCGTGGCCGGACTCAACACCTACGGGCCGACCGAGAACACCGTCGACGCCCTGATGGCCTCGTTCGCCGACGCGGACGCACCCGTGCTGGGCGAGGTCGTCACCAACGTGCGGGCGTACGTCCTGGACGGCACGCTGAACCCCGCCCCGGCGGGCGTGGCCGGCGAACTCTACCTGGCCGGCCCGCAGGTCGCCCGCGGCTACCTGGGCCGGCCCGGACTGACAGCGGAACGGTTCACCGCCTGTCCGTTCGCCCCGGGCGAGCGGATGTACCGCACCGGCGACGTGGTGCGCCGGCGCCGCGACGGACACCTGGAGTTCCTCGGCCGGGCCGACGACCAGGTCAAGATCCGCGGCTTCCGGATCGAGCTCGGCGAGGTGGCGGCCGCCCTGAGCCGGCACCCGTCGGTGGGCCGGGCGGTGGCGGTGGTCCGGGAGGACCGGCCGGGCGACAAGCGGCTGGTGGCCTACGTCGTCCCCGCCGAGGGCGCGGACGCCGATGCCGCCGAACTGCGGCGGTTCGCGGCCGAGAGCCTGCCCGAGTACATGGTCCCCGCGGCGGTCCAGCCGCTGGCCGCCCTGCCGCTGACCCGGCAGGGCAAGCTCGACCGCAGGGCGCTGCCGGTCCCGGTGGCCACCGGCGCACCGGCCGGCCGGCCGCCGCGCGACCAGCGGGAGGAACTCCTCTGCGGGCTGTTCGCCGAGGTGCTCGGCGTGGAGTCGGTGGGCATCGACGACAACTTCTTCTCCCTCGGCGGGCACTCCCTGCTCGCCGCGCGGCTGATCAGCCGGATCCGGGTCGGCCTGCGGGCCGACTACACCATGCGCGACCTGTTCACCGCCCCGACCGTGGCCGGCACGGCCGAGCGGATCGGCTCCGCCGAGACCGGGGTCGACCCGCTCGCGGTCCTGCTGCCGCTGCGCACCGAGGGCACCGAGCCGCCGCTGTTCTGTATCCACCCGGCCGCCGGGATCAGCTGGGTCTACTCCGGGCTGCTGCGGAGGATCGACGCCCGGCGACCGGTCTACGGCCTCCAGGCGCGCGGCCTGACCGAACCGGGCCACCGCCCGGCGGGGATCGAGGAGATCGCCGCCGACTACCTGGCCGAGATCCGGTCCGTCCAGCCGAGCGGCCCCTACCACCTGATGGGCTGGTCCTTCGGCGGAGTGGTGGCGCACGCCATCGCCGTCCGGCTCCAGGCCGAGGGCGAGCGGGTCGAACTGCTGGCCATGCTCGACAGCTACCCGCACGCCCCCGGCGAGCCGGGCGAGCCGGGCGAGCGGGCGGAGCCCGAGGCGCCGGAGACGCTGGCGGCGCTGCTCGACTCCCTCGGACAGCCGGCCGACGGCCCGCTGGACCCGGCGGCCTTCCGACGGGTGCTGCTCGCCGACGGCAGCCCGCTGGCCGGCCTGCCCGCGGCCCAACTGTCCGCGCTGCCGGCCGTCTTCGCGGACTGCTCGTACCTCGGCGACCGGGGCCCGGCCGGGCGGTTCGACGGCTCCGTCCTGCACTTCACCGCCACCGAGGGCCGGTCCGCGGACGCCCCGGTGGCCGAGGACTGGCTCCCGTACCTCACCGGGGCGATCGAGGTCCACGAGATCGCCTGCACCCACGGGGCGATGACCCGCCCCGAACCGATCGCCGCCATCGGCGCGGTCCTCGACGACCGGCTGTCCCGAACCACCGGCAAGGAGTAGCGATGTCCCTGGAAACCGCCCACCGCATCTACGAGTTGATCGACACCGGCGACACGGCCGGACTGGCCGCGCTGTTCACCGAGGACAGCGTGTACCACCGGCCCGGCTACCCGCCCCTGGTCGGCCGGGGCCGCATCGAGCACTTCTACAACCACGAGCGGGTGATCCGCGACGGCCACCACACCCTCGACCGGGTGCTGGTCACCGAGGACGGCCTCGCCGTCCACGGCGGCTTCCGCGGCACCCTGCGCGACGGCAGCCAGGCCGCCCACCGCTTCGCCGAGTTCTTCGAACTCACGGCGGACGGCCTGATCAGCCGGCGCGACACCTTCTTCTTCGTCCCCCTGGTCTGAACCGACCCACTGTCAGAGCCCAGCCACCGTCAGAAGGGCAGTACCAGCCATGACCTCCGTGATCCCCAACCCGACCGCCGTCGACCCCGCCCGCGTCATCGCCGACCCCGGCTACGGCGAGGCCTTCACCGACCACATGGTCACCGCCGACTGGTCGCCCGAGAAGGGCTGGCACAACGTCGGCCTGCGCACCCTGGAGAACCTGACCCTGCACCCGGGCACGCTCGGCCTCCACTACGGCCAGGTGATCTTCGAGGGCCTCAAGGCCCACCGCCTCGCCGACGGCACGGTCCAGGCCTTCCGCCCCCTCGACCACGCCCGCCGCTTCCAGCGCTCCGCCCGCCGGCTCGCCATGCCCGAGCTGCCCGAGGAGCTCTTCGTCGAGGCGATCGACCGCCTGGTCGAGGCCGACGGCGCCATGCTGTCCGACGACCCGACCCACAGCCTCTACCTGCGCCCGCTGATGTTCGCCACCGACGTCACCCTGATGCTGCGGCCCTCGACCACCTTCCGCTTCCTGCTGATGGCCTTCTGCGCGGCCGGCTTCTTCGGCGACGACGTCGAGTCGGTGTCGGCCTGGGTGAGCCGCGACTACGTCCGCGCCTTCCCCGGCGGCACCGGGGACGTCAAGGTCGCCGGGAACTACGCGGGCTCCTTCGCCGCCCAGAAGCTCGCCCAGGACGCCGGCTGCCAGCAGGTGCTCTGGCTGGACGCCACCGAGCGCCGCTACATCGAGGAGATGGGCGGGATGAACCTGTTCTTCGTCCGCGGCACCGGCGAGGGGGCAGAGATCGTCACCCCCCGGCTCACCGGCACCCTGCTGCCCGGCGTGACCCGTGACACCGTCCTGCGGCTGACCGCCGAGCGCGGCTACCGTCCCCGCGAGGAGCGGATCGAGCTGGAGCAGTGGCTCGCCCAGTGCGCGGACGGCACCGTCAGCGAGGTCTTCGCCTGCGGAACGGCGGCGGTGATCACCCCGGTCGGCGCGATCCGCGACGGCGAGCGCACCTGGACCATCGGCACCGGCCGACCCGGCTCCGTCACCCTCGACATGCACCGCGCCCTCGTCGACCACCAGCAGGGGCGCCGGTGAAGCTCGACACCCTGAACCCCGACGACCCGGGCTGGCGGCTCCTGGCCGCCGGCCTCCGGGAGGCCGGCTACCGCACCGGGACCGTCCGCGAACTGCTCGGCGTGGACGAGCCGGTCGAGCGGATCCTCGGAGACTCCGGCCGGTTCTCCTACTTCTACCTGGAGGAACTGGCCGGACACCGGGACGCCGTCGCCGTGCTGGCCCGGCTCTTCCTCTTCGCCGGCGAGGTCGCGGCGGAGGAACTGGACCCGCTGCCACGACCGCTGCTGGACCTGCTGTGGGAACGGGAGCTGATCCGCGCCGACCCCGCCGACCCCTCGGCGGTGCACGCCACGGTCTGCCTGGTCGAGTACCGCGGCCGGTACGTGCTGTCGGACCTGCTCTTCGAGAACCGCTCCACCGGCTTCACCGTCCACGACGACAGCAGCCTCTGCATGCCGCTGCACTCGTCCTCGCTGGAACTGGTGGAGGCCCTGCGCGCCCCCGCGGACGCCCGGTCCTTCCTGGACGTCGGCTGCGGATCCGGCTGTCAGTCCCTGCTCCTCGGTGAGGGGTACGGCCGCCGGACCGGCTTCGACCCCAACCCGCGGGCGGTGGGCTTCGCCCGGCTCAACGCCGCCGTGAACGGCGTCGAGGCCTGCTTCGAGGTGGCCGGCTGGGAGACCTTCAGGGACGCCCCGTACGACCACATCGCCTTCAACGCGCCCGACACCGCAGCGGCGTTCGACTACATCAACGACCTCGGCCAGGGACTGGACACCATGCTGTCCGCGACCGGGCACGCCCAGATCCGGATCGTCTCCGAGGTGACGGCGCAGGAGGGCGACTGGGCGGGCGCGCTGGCCGCCCGCATCCCCGAGATGGGGCGCTGGGAGGTCGACATGCTGATGCACGCCGACTCCCCGTTCGGGCTCGCGCCGGAGGCCGTCCGCTCCGGGAAGCTCCCGTACGGAAGCCTGGTCGTCGACCACCCGTCGAAGACCGAGGAGTTCTGGGCGGGGATCGCCGAGCGGCAGGTCGTCGAGATCGTGGTCTCCACGCTGACGATGCGGCGCCGGCCCTGACGACGCGCCGGCGGCCCCGAACGGGCCGCGGACACTCCGAGATTGGACACTCACCTTGGACCTCGGAAACCCCGACCTCTACACCTCCACCGATCGCTTCGCCCTCTGGGAGGCGCGCCTCGCCGAGGGCGGCGCGGTGTGGAGCGAGCCGGGCAGCTCCCCGGGCGGATTCTGGTCCTTCTTCTCGCACGAGGACTGCAACACCGTGCTCTCCCCGGTCGCACCGTTCACCTCCGAGTACGGCATGATGATCGGCTTCGACAAGGAGCACCCGGACCGCTCCGGCGGCCACATGCTGGTGGTCTCCGAGGGGAGCAAGCACCAGCAACTGCGGCGCCACATCGGACCGTTGATGTCCCGGACGGCGGCCCAGTCGCTCACCTCCTTCATCGAGCAGGAGGTGAGCGAGCTGCTGGAGCGGCTCCGCGAGCGCGGTGGCGGTGACGTCGCCGCCACCTTCGGGCCGTACCTCCCGGCCGCCGTGGTCTGCGAGATCCTCGGCGTCCCGCAGCGGGACCGGGCCGAACTGATCGACCTCACCAACCACGCCTTCGGCGGCGAGGACCAGGTCTTCAACGGCATGACCCCGCGCCAGGCGCACACCGCGATCCTGGTCTACTTCTACGACCTCATCGCCCAGAAGCGGCGCCGCCCCGGCGAGGACCTGGTGAGCGTGCTGCTCGCCGACCGGAGCCTCACCGAGGAGGAAGTGCTGCTCAACTGCGACAACGTCCTCATCGGCGGCAACGAGACCACCCGGCACGCCATCGCCGGCTGCTTCCACGCACTGGCCTCGGCCCCGGACACCCTCGCCCGGCTGACCGGGGACCGGGGCCTGGTCGACACCGCCGTCGAGGAGCTCATCCGCTGGACCTCACCGGCGATGCACGTGCTGCGGGTCGCCACCGAGGACACCGTGGTCGGCGGACAGCCGATCGCCCGGGACACCCCGGTGGTCGCCTGGCTGCCCGCCGCCAACCGCGACCCGAAGGTCTTCGACCGGCCCGGCCTCTTCCTGCCCGACCGCACCCCCAACCGGCACCTCGCCTTCGGCCACGGCGCCCACCACTGCCTGGGCGCGGCCCTCGCCCGGGTCGAACTCGGCGCCCTGCTGCGGGTGCTGGCCGAGCAGGTGCGCGGGGTCGGCCTGGCCAAGGACGTCGAATGGCTGCGCGCCCTGGTCGTCCAGGGCTACCGCGCCCTGCACGTCGAACTCGACTGGCACCGGTGACGCCGCCGCTGCCCCACCCCTCCCACCACCGACGGAAGTATCCCCGGATGCCTCAGGAGATCAGACAACCATGACCGTTCAGCGGCTGCAGGACACCACGGTGGTCCGGCCCCTGCCCCGGCCGGACGCCACCCGCACCATGCTCTGCCTGGGCTTCTGCGGCGGCGGGACCGGCCCGTTCCGACCCTGGCTCGACGTCCTCGGCGAGGACACCGAACTCGCCCTGCTCTGCTACCCGGGCCGGGAGGGCCGCTTCGCCGAGGACTTCGCCCCGGACTGGGACGCCCTCGCCGAGGACGCCACCGACGCCGTCGCCCTCGCCATGGCCGAAGCGCCCGACCGGGCCTTCCAGCTCTTCGGCCACAGCATGGGCGGCTGGATGGCCTTCGATGTCGCCGTCCGGCTCGCCGAGCGCGGCGCGCCGCTGCCCGAGGGCCTGATCGTCTCCGCCTGCAACGCCCCCGACCGCGGCGTCACCGAGCGGGACCGCTTCCCGCGCATCGAGGACACCGAGGGCCGGCTCCTGGAATGGATGCGGACCACCGGGCTGCTGCCGGCCCACGCCGCCGACGACCCCGACCTGCGGGAGATGGCCGTCGAACTGATGCGCGCCGACATCACCGTCCGTGACTCCTACCGGCCCCGGCCCGGCGTCACCACCACCGTGCCCGTGCACCTGCTCCACGGCGAGGACGACGAGGTCATCGAACCGTCCGTGGCCGAGGAGTGGGCCCGCTGCGCCACCGGCGGACTCACCGTGACCGCCCTGCCCGGCACCCACTTCTACACCCGGACGGTGTGGGCGGAACTGCCCCGCCACTTCGGCACCGGCACTGACGAGGAGGAGCACGCATGACCATCGACTGGATCGGGGAACCCGGAGCACCGCACACCGCCGTGATCGACGGCCTGCCCGACGCCGGAGCCGCCGCGCGGTGGCTCCGGGCCCACCGCGGCGAACTGCGCGCGGCGCTCGACCGGCACGGCGCGCTCCACCTGCGCGGCCTGCCCGTCCGGGACGTCGCCGACTTCACCCGGGTCCGCGACGCGCTGTTCGCCGAACGCGCCGCCTACCAGGAGAAGGCCACCCCGCGCAGCGACTTCGGCGACGACGTGTTCTCCTCCACCGACCTGCCGCCCGCGCAGGCCATCCGGATGCACAACGAGAACAGCTACACGCTGACCTTCCCCGGGCTGCTGCTGTTCGGCTGCCTGGTCGCGCCCGAGGAGGGCGGCGCCACGCCGGTCGCCGACGTCCGGCGCGTCCTGGCGCACCTGCCGGCCGAACTCGTCGAGCGCTACCGTCGGCACGGCTGGCGGCTGACCCGCAGCTACGGCGAACACCTCTCGCTCGGCTGGCGGACCACGTTCGGCACCGACTCGCGCGCCGAGGTGGAGCGCTACTGCGCCGACCACGCCATCGAGGCCGCCTGGGGCGAGGACGGCGTGCTGCGCACCAGCCAGCTGCGCTCGGCGACGATCCACCACCCCCGCACCGGCGAGGAGCTGTGGTTCAACCACCTGGCGTTCTGGAACGAGTGGTCGCTCGACCCCGCCATCCGGGACGTCATGGTCGACGAACTCGGCCCGGACGGCCTGCCGTTCAACACCGCGCTCGGCGACGGCACCCCGCTGACCCCCGAGGAGACGGCCGTCCTGAACGAGGCGTACGAGCGCGCCACCGTCCGCCGCCGGTGGCAGCCCGGCGACCTGCTGCTGGTCGACAACCTCCTCGCGGCGCACGGCCGGGACCCCTTCCGGGGCGACCGCCGGATCGTGGTCGCGATGGGGGAGGCCGTCGCCCTGGCGGACTGCGCGCCCACCCTGCCCGTCACCGGCTGACGCCCGCTCCCCGCCCGCACCCGCTCCCCGCCCGCACCCGTCCTCGCCCGCCCGGCCCCCAGAAGGAGCCCAGCCATGTCCGCAGCACCGACCCTCCGGCCCTCGTCGGCCGCCCCCGGCGAGCCCGTGCCGCCCGTCCGGGACCTCCTGGAGCGCTTCCGGGAGGCCGCCGCCCGCCACCCGGAACGGGACGCCGTCGTGGCGGCCGACGGCACAGTGCTCGGCTTCGGCGCGCTGGCGGGCCGGGTCCGGGAGCTGGCGGCGGTCCTCGGGGGCGCCGGGATCCGGGCCGGCGAGTACGTGGGCGTCGCCGCGGACCGCGGACCGGAGCTGGTGGTCGCCCTGCTGGCGGTATGGCAGGCCGGGGCGGCGTACGTCCCGCTCGACCCGGCCCACCCCCGGGCCCGCCTGGCGGCGGTGACCGAGGACACCGGACTGCGCGTGGTGATCGACCCGGACGCCGGACGGGCGGCCTCCTGGCCGGGCGGTGTCCGAGTGCTCACCCCGGGCACCGCCGGGCCGCTCGGCGCGGGGACCGACGCGAACGACGCGAACGATGCGACCGACGCCCCGCCGCCCGCCGGTGCCCCCGCGTACGTCATCCACACCTCGGGCTCCACCGGCCGCCCCAAGGGCGTGGTAGTGAGCCGGGACGCCGTCGCCCACCTGGTCGCCGCCCTGGAACGCAGCGGCGCCTACCCCGACCGTCCGGCCCGGGTGGCCTGGAACGCCAGCCTCTCCTTCGACGCCTCGGTCCAGCAGTGGGCCCGGATCTGCCGCGGCGACACCCTGCTGCTGCTCACCGAGTCCCTGCGCGCCGACCCGGCCGCCCTCGCCGCCCACCTGCTGCGGCTGCGCGCCACCGACCTCGACGCCACCCCGTCCCACTGGTCGCTGCTGGCCGAACCGGTCTCCGGGGCGGCCGGAGGGCTCCCGGACGGCCTGCGGCTGTTCCTCGGCGGCGAGGCCGTCCCCGCCCCGATGTGGCGCGACCTCGCCGACCTCGGCGCCCGCTCGGTCGTCCGGGCGCTCAACCTGTACGGCCCGACCGAGTGCACCGTCGACGCCACCGCCGGCCCGATCGACGGCACCGAACCGCACATCGGCCGGCCGCTGCCGGGCGTCGGCGCGCACGTCCTCGACGACCGGCTGGACCCGGCCGACGAGGGCGAGCTCTACCTGACCGGCCCCGGCCTCGCCCTCGGCTACCTGCGCCGCCCCGCGCTGACCGCCGAGCGGTTCTGCGCCTCGCCCTTCGGGCCGCCCGGAACCCGGATGTACCGCACCGGCGACCGGGTCCGGCGCCGCGCCGACGGCGCCCTGGACTATCTCGGCCGGGTCGACCAGCAGGTCAAGCTGAACGGCTTCCGGATCGAACTCGGCGAGATCGAGGCCGTGTTGACGGAACACCCGGCCGTCGCCGCGGCGGTCGTCGCCCTGCGCGAGCACCCGGCCGCCGGCCGCAGCCTGGCCGCGTACTGGGTGCCCGCCCCCGAAGCAGGCGCCGACCCCGAGCCGCTGCGCCGCCACCTGGCGGAGCGGCTGCCCGCCCACCTGACCCGGCTGTCGCTGACCGTCCTGGAGACGCTCCCGCTGGGGCCGAGCGGCAAGGTCGACCGGGCCGCGCTGCCCGCGCCCGCCGAGCAGGCTGCCGCCGAGCCGTCGGGCGAGGACGAGGACGCCGCCCCGACGGGCGAGCTGGAGACCCTGATCGCCGTGGCCTGGCAGGACGTCCTCGGCCGCGAACGGGTGCTGGCCACCGACGACTTCTTCGCCCTCGGCGGCCACTCGCTGGTCGCGCTGCGCGTCGTGGCCGACCTCAGGAAACAACGTGGGACGGTCATCCCGACCCGGCTGGTCTACCAGAACCCCCGGCTGCGCGACCTGGCCCGGGCCATCGCCGAGCGAACCGCCGCCTCCTGACCTCCCGGGTCGGTCGGAACGGCCGAGCGGCGCGCCCCCCGCCGGGGACGCGCCGCTCGGCCGTTCGGTCGGCGGATCAGTACTGGGTGCTGACGGTCACCCCGCTGAAGTCCGTGGTGGCGTAGAGGCTGACGTACCGGTAGCCCGCCGTGGTGTTGGTGACGGTGAGGGTCTGGGCGGTGCCCGGGTTGGTGGAGGCGGCGGTGTGGGCCGCCGGGGAGGCCCAGGTGTCGGGGTTGTAGTAGAGGGCCGCGTTGCCGGTGCCCCCGGAGGTGGAGACCTTCAGGGTCGTGGTGCCGGCCGGCAGGTAGAGGTAGAAGTAGTCGAGGTTCCCGGCGGTGCGCGCCTGGTTCGGGCGGGAGCAGTTCTGGCCGAGCGCGTCGGTGCGCGGGTCGGTGCAGGTCGGCAGGGTGGCGCTGCCGCCGGTGGTGACGGTGACCGAGGACGGGGTGCTGGCGGACTTGCCGGCGCTGTCGGTGACGGTCAGGGCGACGGTGTAGGTGCCGGGGGCGGCGTAGGTGTGGGCCGGGTTGCGCTCGTCGGAGCTGCTGCCGTCGCCGAAGGTCCAGTGCCAGGAGGCCAGCGTGGCCTTGGAGTTGGTCTCGACGGACTTGTCGGTCAGGGTGACGGTGGCGCCGTCGACGGACTGGCCGAAGAGCGCGGTCGGACCGTCGGCGTAGCAGGCGCCCGCGGCGCAGGCGGTCAGCCAGCTGTCGAAGTCGGCGTCGTACGAGGTGCCGAGGCCGTTGTAGACCGCGTAGCCGCCCTGGTAGTCGCCGGTGCGGAAGTGGCCGAGCATGTTCTGGACGTCGGCGGGGTGCTTCTCGACCATGTAGCGCACGGCGAGGTAGCCCCACGGGTAGGTGCGCACGGTGTCGGAGTTGTCGTAGGTGTTCTGGAAGATCGTGCTGAGCTTGTAGCGGTGCGCGGCGGCCTCGTCCATCGCCTGGGTGTCGGTGGTGCCGCGGTAGGCGTAGGACTCGTACTCGGCGACGCCCTCGATCCACCAGATGTCCGGGACGGAGATCTCGGTGGAGAAGTTGCCCTTCATGTCGTAGATGTTGTCGAGGTAGTGGGTGTACTCGTGGTTGAGGTTCCACACGTTGGCGGGGAAGCCGTCGTTCCACGACTTCTGGTACATCACCGACACGGGCTTGTTGTTGGGGTCGGTGACGTCCATGACGGTCTGGCCGCCGTTGTCGGTGGAGTTGTTGTAGATCGCCCAGGAGTAGGTGAGGTAGTCGTCCCGGTTGGAGAAGACGGCGAGGGTGATGGTCTTGCCGTACTGGTCCGGGACGGGCCCGTTGTCCTTGACGAGGTTGTGGAAGAAGGTGTCCTCGCCGCGCAGGCTCTCGCAGACGGTCGACAGCTCCTGGGGCGAGAGGCCCTCGGTGCGTATGGTGCGGTTGTCGCAGACCAGGGTGTTCGGCAGGACGGCGGCGGTGAGCTTGCCGGGCAGGTCACAGGTGCCGTAGTAGGAGCACTGCGCGTTGTCGTACCGGTTGGCGTTGTACGCGGTGTAGACGTACAGCTTGCCGACGGCGCCGGAGATCGGGGTGGTGTCCAGCACCTTCTTGACCAGCGGCTTGGCGACGGCCTCGATGCTGCCGCCGTCGCCGGCGGTGCGGGCGAGGTCGTTGCCGGCGTTGACGTCGAGGAAGGCGTTGGCCGTGGTGAGCAGGTCCTTGTGGTTCTGCGCGAAGTTCGCCAGCGTGGTGACCACACCCGGGTCGGCGGTGACGGCGCTGACGTAGTCGGGGTTCCAGTTCGCCCGCCACAGCGGCGCCCACAGCACGGAGTTGACGGCGCTGACCATCTTCGGGAACGCGTTGTACCCGTTGCCGTAGTCGTTCAGGACCTGCTGGTAGACCTTCAGGTAGTGGGCCTGGATGTCGGCGCTGTCGGTGAGGATCAGCACCTCGCTGAGCACGGCGCCGTTGGCGTCGCTGACGTCCTTGCGGTGGGCGGTCGCGAAGAAGGCGTCGAGGCCGGCCTGGACGGCGGAGGTGAGCGTGCCGTCGTACGGGCCGACGGCGCCGGCGTTGTTGGACTGGACGTAGTAGCCGGCCCGCAGGAAGAGCACGAGCTGCAGGAGGTTGGCGGAGTTGTCGCCGGTGTAGTTCGCCGCCTGGGTCTTGAAGGCGTTGGCGACGGCGAGCATCTGCGACTGCTTGAAGACCTTGCCCGCGTCGGTGCCGGTGACGTTGAAGAGCGTCTTGACGCAGTCCGTGGTCGCGCCCTGGACGAAGGAGACCAGGGCGGCGCCGCTGCGGCTGCCGAAGTCGGCGGCCGTGCAACTGGGCGCGGCCGGGGCCTGCGCGGCCTGCGCGCGCCCGGCAGCGGGGGCGGTGGCGTGGGGATCGGGGGCGGTCTGGACGGCCGTCCCGGTCGGCTGGAGCGCCTGGCCGAGCAGCTCCGGCGGGAGCGGCGCGGCCGTGCGCCCCAGGGCTTCGGAGGTGTCGGCGGCGGCGACCTCGGCGCCGAACGGCTTCGGCGCGGCAGTCCCGGCCCGGGCCGGAGCCTGGGCGGTGGGGTTCGCCTCCGCCACGGTCGTCGCGGAGGCGGCGAGGGCAGGGGTCGGTAGCAGGGTGGCGGGCCCGGCGAGGGCGGCGGCCACCAGGAGCGGAAGGGATTGGCGCAGACGCACTGCGGTGTCCTTGTCCTGAGGTGGGGGAGGTGACGCGGCGTCGGCCACGAGGCGAGGGGGGAGTTGACGTGTGACCTGTCACCGGAATCAGGGTCAGAACAATGTCACAGGTTATATGTCATCGCAAGGGTGTGCGCAGGAGCGGCTCCTGGCGGCCGTCGGCCGTGAGCGGGCCACCCGTGGGCGGGTGGAACGGGTCCGGCCCGGCTCCCCCGAGGTGGGGAGCCGGGCCGGCCGGAGGATACGAGGAGGGCGACCCTCGGGCAGCGCAAAACGGCCGGTGCGGTCGACGGGCACCGCGCCGGCGGCTCGGCGGCCCGGCTTCGTCAGGCCGCGGGCGACCAGCCGAGGGCCGGTCCGAGCCGGGTGGCGAGGTCGGTGAGGATCTGGACGTAGTCCTCGTGCCCGAAGGTGAACGGCAGGGCGAAGGCGACCTCGTCGACCTCCCGGTAACCGGCGTGGGCGTGCAGGCGTTCGGCGAGCTCCGCGGAGGTGCCGACCAGGTCGGGGGCGAAGAGCAGCCGGGCCGGGCCCTGCGGGGCGAGGGTGCGCGGAGTGCGGGCGAGGGCGTACGCCTCGTACCTGGCGCGCTGCTCGGGGGTGGCGCTGTCGGTGGGGATGACCACCAGGCCCTGGGAGACCCGGGCGCGCTCGCCCTCGGGGTGCAGGGCCCGGAAGGCGCGGATCAGCTCGGCCTGGATCTCGGCGAAGTCCCGTGCGGCGTCGTCCGGTCCGGGCTTGACCACGCTACTGGTCAGCAGGTTGAGCCCGTGCTCGCCGGCCCAGCGGGCCGAGCGCAGGCTGCCCGCGCCGTACCAGAGCCGGTCGGCCAGGCCTGGTGAGTGCGGCTGGACCCGGCGCGAGTACACCTCGATGCCCTCGGTGCCGGCGAAGTCGGAGGCGTCCTCGCCGCGGACCAGGGCGAGCAGCCGTTCGGCGCGGCGGTGACCGAAGTCCTCGTGGTCGCCGGTGTCGGGGTAGAGGGCGCCGCGCACCTGCTCGTAGTGGGTGGGCAGGCCGACGCTGAAGCCGGGGTTGAGCCGGCCGCCGGAGAGCAGGTCGACGGTCGCGAGGTCCTCGGCGAGCCGCAGCGGGTTCTCCCAGCCGAGCGGGGTGACGGCGGTGCCGAGTTCGATGCGGCTGGTGCGCTGGGTGGCGGCGGCGAGGACGGCGACGGGCGAGGAGATCCCGAACTGGAGGTGGCGGTGGCGCAGCCAGGCGCTGTCGAAGCCGAGCCGCTCGCCCAGGGCGATCAGGTCGAGAGTGGACTCGTGGCCCCGGCGAGGGTCGGCCTCGTCGAAGAGCCCGATGGTGAGGAAGCCGAGTTTCCGCAGCGGGCGGGGGGAGGAGTGCGGCATGGTGGCGGCTCCGCGTGGGATCTTGCGGCCCGGGGAGGGCCGGACGGCTGGTGCCCGTCGACCGTACGCAGGCCGTCCGCGGGCCGACAAGATCGGCGCGCGATCCGGACAGCCGATCGCAACGGGCCGCAACGCGGTGCAACACCGGGGAACCCGCGCCGGGTGCCCACCCTTCGGGGGCGGGCACCCGGCGCTGCCGTGCCTGCGGGTCAGCAGCTGCGCAGCTCCGGGCTCTGGTTGCGGATCTGGTTGTGCAGCGAGGTGAACTCGCGGTAGGCCTCGCTGTCCTCGGAACCGGGCCGGAAGGCGCCGACGCGGTGGCAGTTGACGAAGGCGAGCTTCACGCCGAAGTGGTCCTCCAGGCTGCCGCGGATGGCGTTGCCGGCCAGTGCGCGCAGCAGCTGGGCGCGCTCCTCGTCGCTGGGCGTGGTGTTGTCGGTGGTGAACTCGGCGTCGGTGGCCGCGAGTTCGGCGCTGAGTCCGGCGACGACCTGGTAGGCGTACGGGAGCGAGCCGCGCACGGTGTCGAGGAAGTCGGCCTTGTCCACGCGGCCGTTGCGGGCCTGGTCGAGCAGGGCGGGGGAGACGTCGAGCGACATGGGGGTCCTCTTTCGCGGGGCGCGCCCAGGGGCGCGCCGGGGGATGGTTAGCGAAGATGAAAACCATTTGCGAGAAGGACTCTCCTGGAACCCCCGACGGCCTGTCAAGTACCGCCCCTCGGAGGGCTGACGCCCGGCGCTCCCGTCGAAGGGACGGCGCCCGGAGCCTGCGGCGGCCGTGGCACCTTGATGACGAACACCGCGATCAGCACCGCGAGCGCGGCGAACACCAGTCCCACCCGGAAGGCGGCTTCGATGCCGTGCACCAGCACCTGCGAGGAGTACGGGGCCGGCAGCTTCCCGCTCGCCCGGAACTGGAGGGCCTGCTGCGGGGTGGCCTGGCCGAGGAACTTCCCGACCTGCTGCCGGGCCTCGTTGCGGCTCGCCGTGCCGAACACCGTGACCAGGATCGACAGGCCGAGCGAACCGCCGACCTGCTGGGTGGTGTTGAGCATGCCGGTGGCCGCCCCGGTCTCGTGCGGGGCGACGTGCGAGACGGCGGTGAGCATCACCGGGACGAAGATCGAGCCCATCCCGAAGCCGAACAGCAGCGTCGGCCCGAGGATGCCGCCCGCGAAGGTGCTGCCGATGTCGATCCTGGTCGCCCAGAACACCCCGCACAGCACCAGGACCGAGCCGGTGACCAGGAAGGGTTTGGGGCCCCAGCGCAGCTGGTTGCGCGCGGCGAACTGGGCGGCCGCGACGATCGCGGCGCTGATCGGCAGGAAGGCGAAACCGGCCCGCAGCGGGCTGTAGTCGAGGATCTCCTGCACGAACAGGGTGATGAAGAAGAAGATGCTGAACATCGTCGCCGCCACGCACAGCATCAGCCCGTACGCGCCGGAGCGGTTGCGTTCGCGGAACAGGTGCAGCGGGGTGATCGGCTGGGGCACCCGCCGCTCGTTCACCAGGAAGGCCGCCAGCAGCACGACCGCCAGGCAGAACGCGGTGAGCGTGACGGCGTCCGTCCAGCCGTGGTCGGAGGCCCGGATGAAGCCGTACACCAGCGACACCATGCCCGCCGTGGCGGTGAACGCGCCGGTCAGGTCGAAGCGCCCGGGGTGCCGCTCGGACTCGTTGATGTACAGCGGCGCCAGCACGGCGATCGCGATGGCGATCGGCACGTTGACGAACAGCACCCACCGCCAGGACAGCCAGGAGGTCAGCATGCCGCCGAGCAGCAGGCCCACCGCCCCTCCCGCACCGGCCACGGCGGAGTACACCCCGAACGCGCGGTTGCGATCCGGGCCCTCCTTGAAGTTGGTGGCGATCAGTGCCAGCGCGGTCGGTGAGGCGATCGCCCCGCCCACCCCCTGGAGCGCCCGGGCCGCCAGCAGCCAGGCCGAGGACTGGGCGACCCCGCCGAGCAGTGAGGCCAGGCCGAACACCAGCACGCCGACGATGAACACCCGCCGGCGCCCGAGGATGTCGCCGGTGCGCCCGCCGAGCAGCAGCAGCCCGCCGAAGGTGAGGGTGTAGGCGTTGATCACCCAGGACAGGTCGGTGGTGGAGAACTTCAGCGCCTGCTGGATGTGCGGCAGGGCGATGTTCACGATCGTGATGTCGAGAACCACCATCAGCTGGGTGGCCGCGATGACGGTGAGGGCTATCCCTGGGTGCTGGCCCCGACGTGCGGTCGCGGGCGGAGCCGTGGCCAGGGCACGCGAGGTGGCCATGGCAGGTTCCCCAATGGCTCGGGGGCGAACGAGGGGCAGGAGACGGATTCGTTCACCACCAACGACAGTAGACCCGGCCGATAGGGAACTCAACCGTTCATTACGGACATGCGGTGAGTTCCGGACAATCGCTGATCAGAGGTGTGAAAGCGGCTCGGCCCGGCTCGGCGGGGGTGCGGCCGGGCGCCGGGGACCGCTACGCCCGGGACGCGGCCTGCTTGACGGTCCGGATCACCGGCGCCGTCTCGACCTGGAGGACGCCCGGGAGCGCGCCGACCCTGGTGGTCAGGTAGCGGTACAGCGCCCGCTGGTCCGCGCAGACCACGGTGGCGTACAGATTGGTCGGGCCGGTGGTGGCGGCGGCGAAGGCGACCTCGGGGTGGCCCGCCAGCGCCCGGCCGGCCGGTTCCAGGTGCGGGGGAGCGACGGAGAGCCACAGCAGCGTCCGGGTGCCGACGCCCAGCAGGCGCTTGTCGCAGTCGATGTCCAGATAGAGCACCCCGCGTTCCCGCAGCTCCGTCATCCGGCGCCGGACCGTGCTGGGTGACCAGCCGGTCAGCTCGGCCAGTTGCTCGAAACCGGCGCGGCCGTCGGCGGCGAGGGCGGCGAGCAGCCTGCGGTCGCCGTCGTCGAGCCGTACGGGCCCTGGCCGGTCCGGCAGCGGGCGGCGGGGCGACGGCTCGGGGCGCAGCGCCTCGACGGCCCGCGCGTCCAGCGGGCCCAGCTTGGCGATGACGCTGTCCGGGCCGCCGTAGAAGGTGTGCAGCACGGAGTGGGCGCTCACCCCCTCCACCCGCGGGGTACGGGGGAGCCGGGCCAGGAGCAAGGCCTCGCTGTCGGCCTCGCTCTCGGTGCGGACCGTGCAGGTGATCTCGGTGCCGCCGGAGGACAGGCTCACCCAGGAGGTCTCCGGGCGCCGGGCCAGGGCCTCGGCGACCGCGACCGCCGCGGAGGGTGCGCACCGCACCCGCAGCAGCCACAGCACCGCGCCCAGCGCCGTCGGGTCGATCCCCCCGAGCACCCGCACCGCACCGGCCGAGCGCAGCCTCGCGTACCGGCGGGCGACGGTGCGGTCCGACACCCCGAGAACCGCGGCGATCGTGCTGAACGGGGCCCGGCCGTCGACCTGCAGGGCGTGGACGAGGCGGCGGTCCAGGTCGTCGTAGTCGGATTCCACCGCGCCGAGCGTAGCCGGTGTCGGATCCCGCCGCCATCGCCCCGGTCACTCGTCCAACCGCCCCGGCAGGGGCGAGCGTTGGTCCCGTCACGAGAACCACTGTTCGACGGAGACCAGGGAGAGAACCATGGACACCGACGTACTCGTCGTCGGCGCCGGCCCGACCGGACTGACGGCGGCCAACGAACTGCTGCTGGCGGGCGCATCGACCGTACTGGCCGACCGGCTGCCGCAGCGCAGCGCCCTGTCCCGGGCCGGCGGCATGCAGTCCCGCACGGTCGAGGCGCTCGACCAGCGCGGCCTGCTGGAACCGCTGCTGGCCACGGGGGACCACCCGGTCGGCACCAGCCACTTCGCCGGCATTCCGCTGCCCGCCGACAGCACCGCCCGCCCCCGGCTGCCGTGGCGCTCCGTCCCGCAGGTTGACCTGGAGGGCTTCTTCGAGGAACACCTCGCCGCGCAGGGCCTGCGCGTCCGGCGCGACCACGAACTGGTCCAGCTCGCCCAGGACGAGGAAGGCGTCACCGCGAGCTTCGCCAACGGCCGTACCGTCCGGGCCCGTTACCTGATCGCCGCGGACGGCGGCCACAGCACGGCGCGCTCCCTGCTGAAGGCCGAGTTCCCCGGCCGGGCGGGCACGGCGACCACGATCGCCGCCGACGTCCGGCTCAGCGGCACCGAGGAGCTGGGGACGCACCACCGCGCCGAGGACGGCACCTGGGCGGCGGTGTTCCCGCTCGGCACCGACGACCGGGGCAGGCCGCTGCGCCGCCTCGCCCTGGGCGGGCCGGGCCGCTCGGTGCCCAGGGACGTCCCGATCACCGAGGAGGAGATCCGCACCGGACTGCTGGCCGTGTTCGGCGAACGGGTGCGGCTGCTCGAACTCCGCCACGCCCGGCGGATCACCAACGCGGCCCGGCAGGTCGCGCGGTACCGCCACGGGCGGATCTTCCTGGCCGGCGACGCCGCGCACGTGCACCTCCCGCTCGGCGCCCAGGGCATGAACACCGGCATGCAGGACGCCTTCAACCTGGGCTGGAAGCTCGGCGCCGCCGTGCGCGGCTGGGCGCCGGAGGGCCTGCTCGACAGCTACCACACCGAACGCCACCTGGCCGGCGCCCTGGTGCTGCGCAACGTCCAGGCGCAGAGCCTGCTGATGGACTGGGAGGGCACCGGCGACCCGGAGGTGACGGCCACCCGGGAGCTCTTCACCGAGCTGGCCGAGCTGCCGGAGGTGCGGCGCCGCCTCGGCGACGTGATGGCCGGGATGGCCACCCGCTACCCGATGCCGGACGCCGCTCCCCACCCGCTCCTCGGTGGTCCCGCCCCGGACGTCGACCTCGGCCCGGCGCGGCTGCACGAACTGCTGCGCTCCGGACGCGGGGTGCTGGTCGACCCCCTGGGCACCCTGGCCGGGACCCTCGCCCCCTGGACCGACCGGGTGGACCGGGTCGGCTGCGTCGGCCGGGGCGCTGCGGCGGTCGAGCCGATGCTGGTGCGACCGGACGGCTACGTCTGCTGGACCGGCACCCCGGAGGCCCTGCGACCGTCCCTCACCCGCTGGTTCGGCGCCCCGGCGTCCAGCTGATCCGCCCCGCGGCGGGCGTTCCGGCGGCCGGTCCGCTGCTCACCACCCCGGTCGGCCTCCCCGGCGAGCCACTGCCCGGGGGGCCGGCCTCCGCCGTCCTGCTCGCCGGCGTGCTCACCCCTCGGCAGGCGCTCAGCTACGAGATGCTCCAGGTGTACGGCACCACCCTCAAGGCCCTGGTCCACGAGCAGTTCGGCGACGGCATCATCTCCGCGATCAACTTCAAGCTCGACGTGAAGAAGGTCGCCGACCCCGAGGGCGGCGAGCGCGCCGTCATCACCCTGGACGGCAAGTACCTGCCGACCAAGCCCTTCTGACCCGGCCCTCGGGCGGGGCGGGTCGACCGCCCGCCCCGCCCGGCCCACCGACTCCGAGGCCCTTCGACACCGTCGACATCTTCGACACTGCGCGCACCGCGTTCGGCGCGGCGGCTCGCCTCAGGTGCGGGTGTGCCCGGGCAGCGGGCCGTACTCGGCGCAGAAGTCGCAGTCGCAGCTGGTCAGGGAGTTGGCCTGGCAGTGGGCCGTCTCCCAGGACCGCGAAGCACACGGCCCCGGATCGACGGGGGAGCCGTCCTCGGGCAGGCTGCGCCGGCACCAGTCGCAGCGGACGGCGGTCGGCACCCCCGCCTGGCGCAGGACCTGTAACGCACGGGAGGCGACCTCGAACGGGACGTCGGTCACGAGGGCGGCCGCCCCGGTGTCCAGCACCTGGCCACTGCGCCACAGGCTCAGACCGGTCACCGTGCGGACCGCCTTGAGCGCGGCCGCACCGCGGGGCGAGGCACCGGCCAACTCCACGGTGAACTGCGGGTCCTCCACAGCTCCCCCTCCCCGCCCGGCGACACGTCGACCCGCCCAGTCAACCGCCAGGCCGGTCCGCCGGTCCACCGGTTTCCGGCGGCGGGGTCGGGGGCGCGGAGGGGCCCTGCCAGCCCGGCTGGCAAGCTGGACCGGTCGGGGCGCCGCCGGGTGCCCCACGGGCAGGGGGTGCTGTGATGGATGAGGTGTCGGCCCGACGGGTGCCGCCGTTGGATCCGCAGGTGGGCGCGGCGGTGGCGGCCGCCGGTGAGCGGGCGCGCGGGGTGCTCACCCCGGAGGACCTGGCGGCCTGGCAGGAGCGCGACGCCGCCAGCCGGCCCCGGCCGACGCTCGACCGGCTGCGCGACGGCGGCCGCTTCGAGGTGGCGGAGCTGCGCGCACCCCGGGCCGACGGCGGGGGAGAGGTCACGCTCCTCTCCGGGCGGCCCGCGGGAGCCGGCGGCACGCTGCCGGTGCTGTACTACCTGCACGGTGGCGGAATGGTGACGGGCAACGCGTGGTCCGTCCTGCCCCGGCTGCTGCGCTCATGGGCGCTGCCGCTGGGACTGGCCGTGGTGTCCGTCGAGTACCGGCTCGCGCCGCGCACCCGCTTCCCGGGGGCCGTCGACGACTGCTGGGCCGGGCTCACCTGGGTCGTCGAGCACGCCGACGCGCTGGGTCTGGACGCGCGGCGCCTGGTGATCGGCGGCAAGAGCGCCGGCGGCGGACTCGCCGCGGCCCTCGCCCTGCTGACCCGCGACCGCGGCGGCCCGGCCCCGGTCGGCCAGCTGCTGCTGAGCCCGATGCTCGACGACCGCGGCGACACCTTCTCCAGCCACCAGATGGTCGGCCACGACACCTGGGACCGCGCCTCCAACGCCACCGCCTGGCAGGCCGTCCTCGGCGACCGCTACGGCGCCGCCGACCTCTCGCCCTACGCCGCCCCGGCCCGCGCCACCGACCTCTCACGGCTCCCCGCCACCTACGTCGAGGTGGGCTCCGCCGAAACCTTCCGCGACGAGGCCGTCGCCTACGCCGACGCCATCTGGCGAGCAGGCGGCGACGCCGAACTGCACGTCTGGCCCGGCGCCTGCCACGGTTTCGACACCCTCGCCCCCCACGCGGCGGTCTCCCAGGACGCCCTCGCCGCCCGCACCCGCTGGCTGCGCCGCATCCTCCCGTCGGAATGAGCCTCCGACCCGGCCGGTTCGTCAGCCGGCTCGCCGGGCACCGGCCGGGCCGCGGCCGAAGCGCGGCGCGCTCCCTTCGTCGAGCTTCTCCAGGAAGCCGTTCAAGGTGTCGGCGACCTCGTGGAGGCAGCGGGCACTGAAGAGGACCGGCTGGTAGCCGGAGATCTCGTACGGGGTGGCGAGCACGGCCTCGACGTCCAGGGCCTGTACGCGGGCCAGCCCCAGGCGTCGGATCTCCCCGTAGGAGGACAGCAGGGCCGCCCCGTAGGCCTTCGGCCTGCCGCCTTCGTCGAGGACGCCGTACTCCAGGGTGAACCAGTAGACATCGCTGATCATCTGCAGGACGTCCGCGTCGTCGATGCGCCTGGCGGCACGGCCGATCGCCCGGTAGATGTCGGCGAACGCCGGGCAGGACAGGTGGGTCCCGTGGCCGAGGACGTCGTGGATGACATCGGGCTCGGGGGTGAACAGCGGTACGGCGGGGTGCCGGACGAACTGCACGGCGTGGAAGTAGCCGTCGGCCATCGCGCCGAGGAACCGCTTGTTGGCGACGACGCCTCCCGCGAGGGTGAACTCGAATCCCGTCCTGCGCCGCAGTTCCGGTCCGACCTCCGCATGCTGCGGGATGCGGTCGGCGGGGATCGGCGCCTGCTCCCTGGCGTCGAGGACGGCGTGGCAGGCGTGTTCGCCCTGGGCCGCCCACAGCGCCCGGTGGACGATCCGCCACGTCCGTTCCTCGCCCTCGCTGTACTCGACCCTTGGCGCGGGATCGCCGACCCGGTGCCCGCGCGCCACGGCGGCGAGGGACCGGCGCCGTCGCAGATAGTGCGGATCGCTCAGTCCGGGGTGCTCGGCCGGCACGCCCAGCCGCCCGTCGGCCGCCACGGGCGTGCGCCCTGGTGTTTCGCCCACACGGTGCTTGTTCCCCACGCCCACGGACCCATGCACCTGGCCCGGGCGCTACAGGGCCGCCTCGGCCAACAGCCGGTCCATGTGCTCGACGGGCAGGTGCGGCGAGGCGCCCGCGGCCTCCGCGACGCGCTCGGACGGGTCGGCGAGGAGTCGGAGCAGGGACGCGAGCGGGAGGTTGCGGTGGCCGGCCACGGCGCGGCGGACGCGCTCCTCGGGGTCGGCGGCCAGTTTCTCGGCGAGTGCCGGGGGCAGATCGGGATCGCGGGGCGCGAGGGAGCGGAGCCGGGGCTCGGGGTCGCCGGCGAACCGGCGCAGGGTCGCCGGCGGGAACGGAAGGACCTGCGCCCGGTCCCACCAGAACGTGAACTTGTCGCGCCGGGGGCGGTAGCGGCGTTCGATGTCCTCGGCCGTCGCGGGATCGACCAGGTGCGGGGCGGTGTGGGCCATGGTGAGGCGGACGATCTCCTCCTCGTCGCCGAGCAGCCGGACCACCGCGTCGGTGGGCAGGGCCTCGCTCGCGGCCGCCGAGGCCCGGAAGCAGACATAGGGCGAGTCGATGTGCGGCAACGGATCGGCCGTGACCCACGGCAGGACCATGGTCCGCAGCTCCGTGGGTGCGCCGGCGTCCAGGTACCACTGCAGTTCCGCCTCCTCGTCGGCGTCGGGTCCCGGTTCGACCCGCGAACGCGAGAGCTCGTGGACCGAGGCGTGGATCCGGGCCCGCACCTGCTCCGGTGTGTCAGCCCGGGCGAAGACCCTCACCCGGACCCTCAGGGCCGGATCGACGGCGAGGTCGTCGCGGACCTCCGGTGGCAGGGCGGGATGCCGGGCGAGCTCCGCGCGCACGTCGGCGTCCGGGTCCCGGGCGAGCCGCTGGAGGGTGTCGGGGTGGAGAACGGCGTGTACCACCGCGCCCGCCCGGGTCACCGGGTCGGCCAACAGCGCCGGCACCAGGTCCGGGGGCGGTACCGGATGCGGCAGACGGGCGAAGAAGGTCGAGCAGGCCGCGGCGCGGACCTGTGCCTCGGGATCGGTCAGCAGGATCCGGCGGACCGCTTCCGGCGCCCGGGTCCAGTGCTTCGCCAACGCGGCGCGGACCGCCGGGTCGGGGTCGCCCGCGAGGCGGGCCCGCAGGTCGGACGGTGTGTGATCGCCCTGGGCCAGGTACTCACGGACCTCGGACTCCGGGTCGTCGATGAGCCGCTCCAGCAGCTCCCTCGGCGCGTTCGCGGTGTCGACGACGAGCGCGGACCGCACCGCGACGTCCGGATGGGCGGCCAGGCGGATCCGGACCCGGTCGGCCAGTTGCTTGTTGAGCGCCAGGCTGTGCAGGAGCCAGCGGTCGTCCGTGGCGATGATCTCGTCGGCCATGGCCTCGGTGACGTCCGGTCGCCCGGCCACCTTCCCCCAGCCCTGCCGCCAGGCGAACAGTCGCCGGATCATCGGGGCCGGCAGTGCGGGATTCACCGCCAACCCGTCCAGCACCGTGGCGAGGTGGACCGGAGTCGTGCCGTCAGCGTTCATCCGGCCAGGATGCCAGCCGGGCCGTCAGGCGACGGCGCCGGGCCGCCACGCGGCGACGCCGGGCGGCTCATCGAAGCGCGCTCCGGCGACACCTGTCATGTCTCCGCGCAAATCCCTTGAAAGAAGGGCGAGTTGGTGAGAACTGGGTAAAACCGAACATCTCGCCGCACGGCGGTCCGGTGCTGTTCATGTGCCGGCCGCCGACGGTACACCGAGGGCTCCCAGCCTAGGGGCCGCAGCACCGCCACGTCCCCCTCACCCTTCCCCAGGAGCCCCTCGTGACCCGTCGTTACCTCCGGCTGGCCGCCACCCTCGGCGCCGCCGGTGTGCTGGCCGGATCCACCGTCGCCCAGGCCGCCGCCGCCGAGGAGGGCCGCGGTGCCCGTGCCCAGCACGTGCTGCTGGTCTCGGTCGACGGCCTGCACCAGTCGGACCTGGCCCGGTTCACGGCCGCGCACCCGCAGTCGGCCCTGGCCCGGCTGGTCCGTGGCGGTGTCGAGTACACCCACGCCAGCACCACCAATCCCTCCGACTCCTTCCCCGGCATGGTCGCGCAGCTGACCGGCGGCGGCCCCGGCACCACCGGCGTCTACTACGACGACACCTACAACGCCGCGCTGCTCCCGGCCGGCACCACCGACTGCAAGGGCGCCAGGCCCGGCGCCGAGGTCGACCTCACCGAGGACCTCGACCGGAACCAGGACTCGATCGACGCCGGCCAGGGCCTGGCCGGGCTGCCCGGCTCCATCCTGCGGATGACCGGCCGGCCGCAAACCCTGATCGACCCCGCCAAGCTGCCGGTCGACCCGCGGACCTGCCGGCCCGTTCAGCCGCACTCCTACCTCCAGGTGAACACGGTCTTCGAGGTGGCCCGCCAGGCCGGGCTGCGCACCGCGTGGTCGGACAAGCACGCCGCCTACGACATCCTCAACGGCCCCTCCGGCGAGGGCATCCAGGACCTCTTCACCCCGGAGATCAACAGCAAGGCGCCCGGCTACGACGGGGACTGGACCAAGGACAACCAGGCCACCGAGCAGTACGACGCGTACAAGGTGCAGGCCGTCCTCAACGAGATCGACGGCTACGACCACAGCCGCTCGCAGCAGGTCGGCACCCCGGCGGTCTTCGGCCTGAACTTCCAGTCCGTCTCCACCGCGCAGAAGCTCAGGAGCTCCGATGGCCTCCGGGGCGGATACATCGGCAAGGGCGTGCCCGGCCCGCTGGTCGAGAAGAACCTGGAGTTCGTCGACCAGCAGATCGGCGCGCTCACCGACGAGCTGCGCAAGCAGCACCTGGACGGCTCCACCACCGTCATCCTGTCGGCCAAGCACGGTCAGTCGCCGATCGACCCCGCCGCCCTCAACCGGATCGACGACGGCCCCCTGCTGGCCGGCCTCAACGCGGCCTGGAAGGCCGCCCACCCCGGCGCCGGCGACCTGGTCGCCCACGCCGTCGACGACGACGGTGTGCTGCTCTGGCTGAACGACCGCTCCGCGGCCGCCACCGGGTTCGCCGAGGACTACCTGCTGGCGCAGAACGGCAGCGGTGTGGACATCGACGGCAAGGCCCGCCCCTTCACGAGGAGCGGCATCCAGAAGGCGTACGCCGGCAAGGCGGCCGCCGACCACTTCCACGTCGAGCCGGGCGACCCCCGGGTCCCGGACGTCTTCGGCGTCGCCCAGTACGGCGTCGTCTACACCGGCGGCAGCAAGATCGCGGAGCACGGCGGCGATCACGCCGACGACCTGGACGTCCCGCTGGTCGTCTCCGGCGCCGCCACCCCGAACGGCGTCCGCCACGACGGGAAGGTCGAGACCAAGCAGATCGCCCCGACCGTCCTGAAGCTCCTCGGCCTCCAGCCCGACGCCCTCCAGGCCGTCCGCGCGGAGCACACCCGGGTGCTGCCGGTCCGCTGACGACCGGGGCCACCGGTCGATCGGAGCGCCGGAAGCCCCGACGGCCTGGCCCCGGCCTGGGCGGCCGTACGCCATCCGCGTACGGCCGCCCGGCACGTTCGGGTGATCTTCCGTCGGTCCGGGTCGTAGCCGGCCGTCGGCCTCGTTGGAGCCGGTGATCCAGTCACGACGAGTCGCGAGCGCAGCGACCGCATCGAGCAGGGAGACCGGATGGACGACCAGACCGCCTTCGGCGACGGGCGGGGCCGGGGCAAGGCCCGTTTCGACGACATCTACGACCAGCCCGATCCCCGGGCCTACTTCGCCCGGCTGGCTCCTCTCGACTACCAGATCCCGCACCACGCGCAGGCGGAGTTCCGCCGAACCCTCGCCGAGCGCCTTCGGGCGGCCAACCGCTCGGACCGGGTCGCCGTCCTCGACCTGTGCTGCTCGTACGGCATCAACGCCGCTCTGCTGAACCACGACCTGACGCTCGCGGATCTCTACGCCCACTACACCGGCCCCGCGTCGGATCGTCTGACGACGGAGGAACTGGTCGAGCGGGACAAGCAGTTCTACGCCGCCCGACGCCACCGCGACGCCGTACCGGTCGTCGGCCTCGACATCGCCGGGAACGCGCTCTCCTACGCCCTGGCCGTGGGTCTCCTGGACGACGCCTGTTCGGTCAACCTGGAGCGGGAGGAACCGGACGCCTCGGTGCGTCGTGCGATGGCGCACACCGGCCTGATCCTCTCCACGGGTGCCGGGAGCTACGTCACCGACCGCACCGTCTCCGCCCTGCTGGGCCAGGCCCGCCACCCCGTGTGGATCAGCGCCTTCATCCTGCGCACGGTCGACTACCAGCCGGTCATCGACTGTCTGAGCTCCTACGGACTGGTCACCCGGTCCGACCCGGCCGACCTCCACCCCCAACGGTTGTTCGTGACCCCGGACGAACAGCGCCAGGCCGTTGCGGCGGTGCTGCGAAGTGGTCAGGCGCCTCACGGGCTGGAGAGCGCGGGGCGGTACTACGCGCGGCTGTACCGTTCCCGTCCCGCGGGCGCGTGGGCCGACCGACCGGCGTGACCTCCGCGCGCCGCGAGGCCGTGCGCACGCCGGTCCCGGCCAGGGCTACGACGGACGCCCGCCGAAGGTCCACCTGTGCACCTCGATGTCGGCGTACCGCTCCGGGGTCAGTACGGCGCGGGCCGCCTTCTCGTCCGGCGCCCGGAGCAGTACGGCCGTGCCCAGCCAGGTGACGCCGTCGTCGGACAGGAGCGGCCCGTAGGCGATCAGTTCGTCCCGGTCGGGCGGCGGGGTGAGGTCGGCGGGCTGCCCGGTGCCGAGGCCGAGCACCAGGTAGTGGTTGCGGGCGGTCTCGCCGCCCGGGAACTCCCACATGGTGCGCCCGAGCAGGTTGCGCCAGCGCCGCAGCAGTACGTCGCGGTAGACGCCGGCCTGGTAGTTGGGCTCGTCGAAGGCGAACGCCCGGGCGGCGGCGGGATCCGGCAGGTCGACGATGTGGACGCTTCCCGTGGGGATGTCGTCGTCGAAGGTCGGGCCGCGGGCGATCAGCTCTTCCGCGTACCGGTCCATGTAGGACCAGTGTTCTTCGACCAGCTGGTGGCGCAGTGCGACGGAGTCGGGCCGGTCGCGGTGGTAGCAGAGGAACTCCATGGGTGCAGCCTCTCCCCAAGTAACCCACGGGGTCCAGCGGTTAAGAGCGCACGGGCGTCGCGTCGGGAGGTTCACGCCCTGTCAGGCGTCGTGGAAGACGAGTCCGAGCGCGTGCCGCCGCCCCGAGCGCACGGTGCTCACCCCGTGCCGTACCGGGGCGGCCGAGAAGCCCCGGGCCGAGCGGACGGGCCGGTCGCGGGTGGTGAAGACCAGGCCGTGGCCCCGCGGGAGGACGGTGCTGGTGCCCCGGGACTGCGCGCGGGGGCGCTGTTCGACCAGGAGGAACTCGCCGCCGGTGTAGTCGGTGCCCGGCTCGTCGAGGCCGATGACCACCTGGAGCGGGAAGACGAGGTCGCCGAAGAGGTCGCGGTGCAGCGCGTTCCAGTCGCCGGCCTCGTAGCGCAGCAGGATCTGCGAGGACTTGCCCTGGCCGGCGGCGTGGCACCGCTCCAGCCACTCGTCCAGGCTGTCGGGCCAGGGCGCGGGCCGGCCGAGCTGCTCCGCCCAGCCGCGGGCGATGGTGAGCAGGTGCGGGTAGAGGGCCCGGCGCAGCGCCTGGACGGGCTCGGGCAGGTCGTGGGTGAAGTAGCGGTACCGGCCGGAGCCGAAGCGGTGGCGGGCCATGTCGACGGTGGAGCGGAACAGCTCGTCGCGGTCGTAGAGCGCGGCCAGGTCGCGGCACTCCCGGGGGGTGAGGAGCTGTGGGGTGAGCGCGCAGCCGTGGGCGTCGAGTTCCTCGGCGAGGGCGGGCCAGTCGGCCGGGCCGACGCGCTCCTGGGCGGGGAAGGGCGCGGACGGGCGGGTGGTTCGGGTGGTTCGGGTGGTCACGCCGTCCAGTCTCCGGCTCGCCCTCGCCCGCCGCCGGCGGTTTTCGGACCGGGCGTTCGGCGTCCCCCACCGGGGGTGCCCTCCCCGTTCGGTGAATTCCGGGGGAGGGCAACCGGTGCCGGATCAGCCGACGTTGACGGCCGTGTCGTCGAGGACGAAGGAGGTCTGCTTGGTGTAGTCCTCCGTACCGCTGAACTTCAGGGTCACGGTCTGGCCCGCGTAGCCGGACAGGTTGAAGCTGTGCTGCTGGTAGCCGGCGGCCGCGTTCGTGTTGGAGTAGGTCGCCAGGGTGGTGCCGTTCGCCGTCACCGTGAGCTTGTCGTACGCGCTGGTGGTGGGCTCGGCGGTGTCGACGTGCAGCCAGAAGCTGAAGCTGTAGGTGCTGCAGCCGGTCGGCAGGGTCACCGTCTGGGCGAGGGTGTCGGTGTTGGTGCTGCCGTAGCCGTCCAGCCAGACGTCGTAGGTGCCGGAGTGCGGCGGCTCGCCGGAGCTGCTGTTGATGGTGCTGCTGCCGCCGGAGTTGGTCTCCGTCCAGCCGGCCGTCGATCCGGCCTCGAAGCCGGGGTTGGTGAGCAACTGCCTCGCCGTGCAACCGCCGCCGCTGCCGCTGGACTGGACGGTCCAGGTGAAGGTGACGGAGGAGGACGGGCCGGTGGAGTCGGTCGCGGTGGCGGTCACCGAGTAGGTCCCGGCGGTGGTCGGGGTGCCGCTGATCAGGCCGGTCGTGGCGTTGACGCTCAGGCCGGCGGGCAGGCCGGAGGCGGCGTAGCTCAGGGTGCCGCCGGCCGTGTCGGTGGCGGAGAGCTGGAGGCTGGTGGCGGTGCCGGCGGTGGCGGTGCGGGCGCCCGGGTTGGTGAGGGTGACGCTGCCGGTGGTACCGCTGCCGCTGCCCGAGGCGAGCCAGGCGGTGGCGTTGAGGCCGAGGGCGGCGTCGGTGCCGGCCGGGTCGTTCCAGCCGTTGTAGAGGGTCTTGCCGGACTCGCCGGTGCCGTCGTCGATGGTCGAGCTGTCGCCCCAGAGGGCGACGCGGCCCTTGCCGAAGGTGCTGGTGGCGAAGAAGGCGCCGGTGGTGCCGGAGTAGCCGGTGCGGTAGACGATGCCCTTGACGCTGGGGTTGTCGGCGGGCTTGAGGGTGAAGGTGGTGCCGTTGCGGATGATGCTGCCGGTGACGGTGCCGAACGGGCCGTGCAGGACGGGGTCGTTGGCGTCGTTGACGGCGGTCGGGTTGTCGGTCTGGATGTTGAGCAGGTCGACCGAGAGCCCGAACGGGTCGTTGCTGTTGACCGAGTTGGTGGTCATCAGGTCGTTGATGATGGCGGGGGAGTCCCAGCCGTCGTTGTTGCGGTCGCTCTGGGTGTGGTCCGAGATCAGGAACAGCCCGCCGCCGTTCTGGACGAACTTCATGACGGCGGTCTTCTCTGCGTCGCTGAGCCGGATGTTGGGCTCGGGCAGGACGAACTCGTCGAAGTTGGCGAGGTCCAGCGCTCCGCCGGTGCCGTAGGTGATGCTGGAGCCGCTCGGCAGGGTCTTGAGGCTGTACTGGCCGGTCTTCTGGAGGGCGACGCCCCAGCTGGAGATGGCGCCGGTCCAGTCCGTCTCGGACTGCGGGTTGGGGTTCTCGGCGAGCGGGTCCGGCTGGCTGGTGGAGATGATCCAGTCGGCGTTGCCCGCGGTCTCCGCCTTGGTGGCGTCGAACAGCACGCGGTGCTGGGCGGTCGTGGCGGCGGGGGCGGCGGTGGCCGTGGGCGCGGCCACCGCCCGGTGGGGGAGGGCGCCGGCGGCGGTCAGCACGGCCAGGGCGACGGCGCCCAGGGCGAGCGGGCGGGTGGCTGCTGTGCGTCTGAGCATGGGTCAGACTCCTTGTGTCGTGGGGGTGCAGGGGAGTGCTACGCGCGTAGGCGCGATGGCACCGTCCCATGATGGGGTAAGCGGCGCTTGAACGGAACGCGACGAAACGGGTCATCACCGCGCCGCTCGCCCACATCCGGGAAAGCCTGCACAGCTACCACACCGTCGGCTCACCGGATCTCCCCACCTCCGACCGGCAGGGCGGCCGCCGGGCACGGATCCACCCAGGCAGGGTCCGCCGGCCGGCCCTACCCCCGGGCCAGCCGTCCCAGGGCCAGACCGGCCAGGAGCGCGGCGCCGTCGGCGAGGACGTTGTCCTCGAACTCGGCCTCCGGGGAGTGGTTGTAGGCCGCGGTGAAGGGATCGCGGCCGTCGGTCGGGGCGGCGCCCAGCATCAGGAACGCCGAGGGGACGAGGGCGGCCAGCACGCCGAAGTCCTCGGAGCCCGCGATCGGCTGGGGCATCGGGACGAACCGCTCAGGACCGACCAGTCGGGTCGCCAGGCCGGTCGCGAAGTCCGCCTCCACGGGGTCGTTGACGGTCACCGGGTACCCGGCCTCCACCTCGGCCACCGCCTCCAGCCCGTGGGCCGCCGCGATCCCGCGCACCACCCGCAGCGCCTCGCTGCCCACCAGCTCGCGCGAGCGCGGGGAGAAGGAGCGGACGGTCGCCTCGAACCGGGCCTCGTCGGGGATCACATTGGCGGCCGTGCCGGCGCTGAGCCTGCCGACGGTGAGCACCACCGGGTCGAAGGCGTCGATCCGCCGGGTCACCATCGACTGGAGGGCCAGCACCGCCTCGCACATGGCCGGCACCGGGTCCAGCGCCGAGTGCGGGCTGGACCCGTGGCCGCCGCGCCCGCGCAGGGTGACGCGCAGGGTGTCGGAGGCCGCCAGCATCGGCCCCGGGCGGGCGGTGACCAGTCCGTTGGGCAGCAGGGCGGCCGCCACGTGCAGGGCGTACGCGGCCACCACCCGTTCACCGGCCGCGTCCAGCACGCCCTCGTCCACCATCAGTCGGGCGCCGCCCGCCCCCTCCTCGCCGGGCTGGAACATCAGGACCACGTCGCCCGCCAGCTCGGCGCGCCGTTCGACCAGCAGCCGGGTGGCGCCGACCAGCGCGGCCATGTGCAGGTCGTGACCGCAGGCGTGCATCGCGCCGGGGATCGTCGAGGCGTACGGCAGCCGGACGTTCTCCTGCACCGGCAGGGCGTCCATGTCGGCACGCAGCAGTACCTTCGGTCCGGGGCGGCCGCCGCGCAGCACGGCCGTGATCGAGCTCAGCCCCTTGCCCAGAGTGAGTTCCAACGGCAGCCCGTCGAGGGCCGCGAGCAGCCGGGCCTGGGTCCTGGGCAGGTCGAGCCCGATCTCCGGCTGCTGGTGCAACTCCCTCCGCAGTTCCACCAGTTCGGGCTGCAGCAGGGCGGCGGAGCGGGTCAGTTCGGGCAGTGCCAGCCGGTCGAGCAGGGCGGCGGACGAGGGAAGGTCGGACACGGTGCCTCCAGGCGGGGGTCGGGTCTGGCTGGCTCCATGATCCGTGTTCATCCCGTCCGTCCGGCCGGTTTGACGGATCCGTGACGCGCCGCCGCGCGGAAGGCCCGGGTCGGTGACGCGCCGCCGCGCGGGGGCCCAGAACGCGGCGCGCTGCCGCGCGGGGGGCCCGGAACGCGGCGCGCCGCCGCTCCGGAACCCCGGTGCGGCGGCGCGCTCATGGCCTCGGGTCAGGCCTGTGCGGCCAGCGCGGGGACCAGCCTCACCTCCTCGGGCGCGTTGGCGTTGTGCCGTTCCGTCCAGGTGGTCAGCGCGGCCTGGCAGGCGTGGTCGAGGTGGCGCAGGCCGCTGAGGTCCAGCTCCACGGCGCGGTCGGCCGGCAGCGCCTCCAGGGTGTCGAGGAGCTTGGGCAGTCGCAGGAAGGTGGCGTTGCCCGTGAGCCGGACCCGGATGGGCCCGTCGGGCTGTTCCTCGGTGTCCACGTGCAGGCGGGAGGTCTCCCAGGCCGTCTTGACGATCGACAGGCCCAGACCGATCAGCACGCCCTCGAACATGTTGACCGTGACGATGGCCACGGCGGTGGCCAGCAGCACGAGCGCCTCCGCGCGGTGCTCGCGCCACAGCGGGCCGAACTGTTGGAAGGGCAGGAGCCTGAACCCGGCGTGGACCAGGACGCCGGCGAGGGCCGCGACGGGGATGACGCCGAGCGCCGCCGGGAGCAGGGCGGCGAACAGCAGCAGCCATGCGCCGTGCAGCACGCGGGAGGCCTTGGTCCGGGCGCCGGCCTGGACGTTGGTGGCGCTGCGGACGATGACGGCGGTCATCGGCAGGGCGCCGAGGGCCCCGCAGAGGGCGTTGCCCGCGCCCTGGGCCATGAGTTCCTTGTCGTAGTCGGTGCGGGGCCCGTTGTGGAGGCGGTCGACGGCGGCCGCGCTGAACAGGCTCTCGGCGGAGGCGACGAGGGTGAAGGCGACGACGGTGACGATGAGGGCGGGGGTGAACTGCTCGAACGCCCCGGCGCCGGGCGGCTGGATGGCGTCCAGCAGGCCCTTGACCTCGACCTTCTTCATCGGAAGGGCCAGCAGCCAGGTCACGGCCGTGGCGAGCACGACGGCCACCAGCGCGCCCGGGACGACCCGCGCCTTGGCGGGCAGCCGCTGCCACAGCACGATCACCGCGATGGTGCCGGCGCCGATCGTGAAGGAGACGCCGGCGCCGGGGGAGGCGACCAGCTTGACGAGGAGAGCGGGCAGGCCGAGGAGCTTGTCGATCCCGCTGGAGGGCGCGGGCCGGTCGGCCATCGCGTAGAGCTGGCCGGCGATGATGACCAGACCGATGCCGGCGAGCATGCCCTCGACGACGGCGACGGATATCGCGCGGAACCAGCGGCCCCAGCGCAGTGCGCCGAGCAGCAGTTGGAGCAGGCCGGCGGCGCCGACCACCAGGCCGAGCGCGGGCAGCCCGAACCGTTGCACGGTCTCGGCGACCAGGACGGTCAACCCGGCCGCGGGGCCGCTGACCTGCAGGCTGCTGCCGGGGAGCAGGCCGGTGACCAGGCCACCGACGATGCCGGTGATCAGGCCGAGTTCGGCGGGTACGCCCGAGGCGACGGCGACGCCGACGCACAACGGGAGGGCGACCAGGAAGACGACGAGCGAGGCGGTCAGGTCGTACTTGAGGGCGGGAAGCCTGGGAGTGGGAAAGCGCATGGGAGCCTTCATCGGTGGGAGTCCGGAGGTGGTGGGCCGCGGTGTCACAGCGGCAGGAAGCTGTCGGTGCCGGGGCGGTACGTGAACACCGCGCCGGTGTGCACCTCGTAGAACCAGCCGTGCAGTCCGAGCAGGCCCTCGCCGATCCGGCGGGCGACGCTCGGGTGGGTGCGCAGCCTCTCCAACTGGTCGAGGACGTGGCGTTGGACGGGGGCGGCCAGGTCGTGGCCGGGTTCGCGGTCAGGCGTCAGTGCGGTGCCGTCGGCGAGCCAGTCGCGCACGGCGGGGACGCCGGTGAGGTCGTCGCCGCGGACGACGGCGCCCACGGCGCCGCAGTGGGAGTGGCCGCACACCACGATGTCGGCGACGCCCAGGACCTCGACCGCGTACTCGATGGTCGCGGCCTCGGCGGAGGGGAGGGACGGCTGGTAGGGCGGGACGATGTTGCCCGCGGTCCGCAGCTCGAAGAGGTCGCCCGGCCGGGCGCCGGTGAGCGCGGCGGGGATGATGCGGGAGTCCGAGCAGGTGATGAACAGTGCCTGGGGCTGCTGGCCGGCGGCCAGTCGCCCGAAGGCGTCGGCGTCCTGCGCGGCGTGCTGGCGGAAGGTGCGGGCGTGGTCGATGAATCCTTGCATGTCGGTGCCTCGGGCCCTTCGGAAGTCTCGTGAGTGCAGGGGGACTTCGGGACCGTGCCCGCTCACCCGGTACGAGGGCAGCGCTGAGCGCGGCGGCACCGGCAGCTGGGAATCGCTGCCGTGGCCGTCGTGAACTGCCGGTAGGTGGTGCGGTGGGAGAGCCCCTGCGGGGGCCTCGTCACCGGTGAGCGTGCGGGCGCGGTCGGCGCCGATCAGCAGCGGAACACCTGGAGGACCGCGGGTCTGTCCTGTTCGGCCGTCGGGTGGGGCGGTTCGGGCACCGCTTCCGGCGACGGGTTCTCGACGGCCGGAGCCTCGTGGTCGAGGGCCGGTCGTGGCTCGGGCCGGTGCTCAGGGGTGCGGATGTTCCGGGGCCGGGGCCAGACGGGACCTGGCGCGCACTTGGGCGTCACGGCTTCCTCGGCGAGCTTCGCCGCCGTGGCCGGCCGGGGGCGGTTGGGGTCCCGGGTGTAGGCGGATCCCGACGGGGAGAGCAGCAGCAGGCCCATCACGGCCAGGAGCGCCACGGCGACGGCGCCGACCACTCTCCTGGCCATCAGCATTGACCGTTCCTTTCCCTGGCTTTGGCTCGGTTTTGAACTCTCACGCACTCTGACGACCTGGCGCGGGGACGAGTTCCTGCCTTCCGGTGAACGGTGCGTGAATCAGTTCTGGTGAAACGTGATGACGTGCTCCACGCGGCTTCGCATGTGGACGGTCGGTGCACCGCATCCTGGACGCCGGCTACGTCCCCGGTCGCCGTCGACGAACACCGGAGCGGCGGCCGAAACCACGTGAGGGTCACCACGCGGCGTCGGTCCTGCTGATCCGCGACCAGCCGGAGCCGCTGCTGCTCGTCCACGTGCGCCGGCCCCAGCAGCCGGCGGTGTCGGTCGCGACCCACCTCGCGAGGACCCGGGCCGGGGCGGCCGGGCCGGAACGCCGCGAGCCCGAGGGCACCTGACCGCAACCCGGGCGCCCCGGGTCGTGCGTACGGGCCGGGCCCCGCAGTGCGGAGTCCGGCCCGTACGGGTTGTCACTGGTCGGAGTAGCTGAGGTCTCCCACTGTCCAGCTGCTGACGTCGGAGATGGCGATGCGGTACATCCCCCCGGTGTGGGGCAGGCCGAAGCTGCCCTGGAGGATGCGGGCGACGTGCAGGTGCAGGTGGGTGGGCCGGGAGGCGGCCGGAGCCGTGTCGGCGGCGGACGTCTCGAAGAGTGTGGCGAAGGACTTCAAGTGGTCCGAAGCGGCGAGGACTTCGGCCACCCGTTCGTGCCACAGGCGTTCCGGCGCCAAACGGCCGGTGATGACCGCCCCCGGGACGACCACGGTCAGGGGCATCTGGTTGCTGCGCTCGGACTCCACCATTGCGGCGATGTCGACGAGCAGCGCATCAGGGTTCGACATGGACCTGAGAATAGTGCCCGCGGCGGCCGTCCGGACCAGGGAGGGTCGAGACAGCTGCCGCTGGCGTTCAAACTTCGAACAGCTGAGAATTTCTTCATTTCGGACCGGACGCTCCGGGAAGCGCGGAGACGGGACTTTTCGGCGGCTCCCAGCGCGACGGGCCGTGGCCTGCTACAGTCGACTCAGTTGCAGTAGTGGTTCCCATGAACTTTGTGTGCGCCTGCTGATGTATCGCAGGCGCATTTTTTGTTCCCCGGTCCTTTCCCGGTGGGCGCTCCATGCGGTGACTCGCAGCCCGCACCGTGCGTGCTTCGGACGGTCCCTTGAAGGAGATTCAAATGGCTAATGGCACTGTGAAGTGGTTCAACTCGGAGAAGGGCTTCGGCTTCATCGAGCAGGAGGGTGGCGGCCCGGACGTCTTCGCCCACTACTCGAACATCAACGCCAACGGCTTCCGTGAGCTGCTTGAGGGCCAGAAGGTCGAGTTCGACGTCACGCAGGGCCAGAAGGGCCCGCAGGCCGAGAACATCCGCCCGCTGTAGTTCTTCGGCGTAGTTCTGCCACGGCACCCGCCCGGCAGTGAGGGGCCCGCACCGCGCAAGCGTGGTGCGGGCCCCTCGGCGCTGCGGGGCCCCTCGGGCCTCTCAGCGCGGCGGGCCCGGTGGGGGCGGCAGGGTGTCGGCCCCCGGCGGCGGCTCCGGCCAGACCAGCAGGACGGGGCAGGGGGCGTGGTCGACGACGAAGCGGGTGGCCGGGCCCATGCTGTGCGGCCCGAGACGGCTGCGGTCGCCGTCGCGGGCCAGGACCAGCAGCTCGGCGCCCTCCGCCGCCGCGACCACCTGGCGTTCGGTGCGGCCGGAGCGCTCCAGCCGGGTGCAGGGCCGTGCGAGCCGGTCGGCGGCGGCGTCGAGGAGGCGGCGTGCGGAGGCGTCGGCGAGGCGTTCCACCCGGTCTCCGGGGTCGCGCTCGCGGTGGCCGCGCCCGAGCAGCCCGGCGAACGCGCCGTGCGCGAGGCCGGGGACGTCCGGACCGCTGACGTGGAGCAGCACGACCTCCGCGTCCTGCGGTGCGTGGGCGCGGGCGGCGTCGACGCAGGCGGGCCAGGTGCCCTCGGTGATCCAGACGACGACCGTCACGGTTGCCACCGTCCTCACGCTCCGATGACTTGCAGGGACCCCCACAGTGCCACCACGGCCAGCACCAGCGCAGCGGGCACGACGAGAAGCCCGAGCCGGGTGAACTCACCGAGGCCCACCTCGCCGTCGTGTTCGCGCACGATGCGCCGCCACAGCAGGGTGGCCAGCGACCCGGCGTAGGTCAGGTTGGGGCCGATGTTCACCCCGAGCAGCACCGCCAGCACGGCACCCGCGCCGGAGGGGAGGGCCAGCGGAAGCAGGACCAGGGTGGCCGGCAGGTTGTTGATCACGTTCGCCAGGACGGCCGCCAGCGCCGCGACCCCGAGCAGCGCGGGCAGCGAGGTGCCGTGCGGCAGGAGGTGCCCGAGCGCGGAGGCCAGCCCGTTGTCGACCACCGCCCGCACCACCACGCCGAGCGCCAGGACGAAGGCCAGGAACGGCACGGCGGCCGAGCGCACGATCGCCGCCGGGGTGGTGCGGCGCCGCACCAGCGCCCGCACGGCGAGCGTCAGGGCCCCCGCCAGCGCCGCCCACGCCGGATCGACCCCGACCGCCGAGGCCAGCACGAACCCGGCCAGCGTGCCCGCCACCGTGAACAGTGCGAACAGCGGCATCTGCGGCGTCTCCGCCCCGGCCGGAGCCGGGACACCCGCCTCCAGGTCGGTGGCGAAGAACCGGCGCAGCACCACGTACTCCACGCCGATGGCCACCAGCCACGGCAGCACCATCAGTGCGCCGAACCGGATGAAGCTCAGCCCGCTGGCGGTGAAGGCCAGCAGATTCGTCAGATTGGAGACCGGCAGCAGCAGCGAGGCCGTGTTCGACAGGTGCGTGCAGGCGTACAGATGCGGCTTCGGCCGGGCCCCCAGCCGGGCCGCCGTCGCGAACACCACCGGCGTCAACAGCACCACCGTGGCGTCCAGACTCAGCACCGCCGTGACCACCGACGCCACCACGAACACCTGCGCCAGCAGCCGCCGCGAACTCCCCGCCGACGCCCGGGCCATCCACGCCCCGCACGCCCGGAACAGCCCCTCGTCGTCGCACAGCTGCGCCAGCACCAGGACGGCTGCCAGGAACCCGATCACCGGCCCCAGCCGCTCGGCCTCGGCCAGCGCGTGGGCGGGCGGAATCGCGCCCGTGGCGACCACCAGTCCCGCCGCCGGGACGGCGACCACCGCCTCCGGCCAGCCCCACGGCCGCACCACCGCGCAGACCAGCACCAGCACCAGCAATCCGACGGACAGCGCCTCGGCGAACGACGTACTCAGGGCCTTGCTCCTTGCGGCTGGGGGTGGCGGCGGCCCCTATCGAACCAGACAGTCCCGTCCGGCGCCCGGCCGCCTCCCCGGGCTCACCCGTGTGCCCGGATGTCTCCCGGGCACACCCGTGTCACCCGTGTGCCCGGATGTCTCCCGCGCTCACCCCCCTCAGGGGTGACTCGCTGCGCGCCCCGGGAGGGACTTCCCTGGAAGGCAGAGGGCCGGAGGATCGCACCCCCGGCCCCGAGATGCGAAGGAACCCCCACTCATGCGCGGAACAATGATCCACGGCCCCGGCGACATCCGTCTGGAGACCCTGGAAGACCCGAAGATCCTCCACCCCACCGACGCGATCATCCGCACCGCGGTCACCTGTGTGTGCGGCTCCGACCTGTGGCCGTACCGCGGCCTGGACACCGTCGGCGGACCGAGCCCGATGGGGCACGAGTACGTCGGCTTCGTGGAGGAGGTCGGCAGCGAGGTCACCGGGCTGCGCCCCGGCCAGTTCGTCGTCGGCTCGTTCGCCACCTCGGACAACACCTGCCCGAACTGCCGTAACGGCTTCACGTCGAACTGCCTGCACCGGGAGTTCATGAGCACCTGCCAGGCCGAGTACGTCCGCATCCCCAACGCCCAGGGCACCCTGGTCGCCACCGAGGAGGTGCCCGGCGAGGAGTTCTGGCCGGGCCTGCTGGCCGTCTCCGACGTGATGGGCACCGGCTGGTGGGCCGCCGACGCCGCCGAGGTCAAGCCCGGCTCGACCGCCGTGGTGGTCGGCGACGGCGCGGTCGGCCTGTGCGCGGTGATCGCCGCCAAGGTGATGGGCGCGGAGCGGATCATCGCGATGAGCCGTCACGGGTCCCGCCGACGGCTGGCCCGGGAGTTCGGCGCGACCGACCTCGTCACCGAGCGCGGCGAGGAGGGCGTGGCCCGGATCAAGGAGCTGACCGGCGGCATCGGCGCCGACAGCGTGCTGGAGTGCGTGGGCACCGCCGAGGCCGTGCAGCAGGCCCTGCGCTCCGCGCGGCCCGGCGGCAACGTCGGCTTCGTCGGCGTTCCGCACGGGGTCGCCGTCGACGGGCAGGAGCTGTTCTTCTCCCACGTCGGCCTCCGCGGCGGCCCGGCTCCCGTCCGCCGCTACCTGCCCGACCTGATCGACCACGTGCTCACGAGGCGGATCGACCCGGGCAGGGTCTTCGACCTCACCCTGCCCCTGGAGCAGGTCGCCGAGGGCTACCGGGCGATGGACGAGCGCCGCGCGATCAAGACCCTCCTCAAGCCCTGAAGCCGGTCCCACCGGAAGGAGGTCCCGCCGACCGCAGGCACGGCCGAAGCCGGTGAGCAGGCAGTGGCACTGGCGGGGCAGGACCTCTCGGTGACGTCCGTTGATCGCGGCCTTCATGGCCGGACGCACTCCGCTTCCGGTGGACCGCCTCACTGCGACGCAGCGGGAGGCGGTCGGTCTGCTGAGGGCGGAGCGCCTGATGTACGGTCTCGGCGGGGTTCCTGTCGACCCAGCCCACCCACATGCGCCGCTGGCCCGTCCCGCTCGGCGCGGTGTGAGCCGAAGGTCCACCGGCCTTGAGGAGGTGGGCTGTTGAGGGGCCGTTGAGGGGCCGTTGAGGGTAGGTCCGGGTCGGTTCTGCGATGATCAGTCGTAGTAGCATCTGGCCCCATGGAACGTGTCACGTTGATCACCGGCGGTTCGAGCGGCATCGGTGCGGCCACGGCCCGGGCGCTGCTCAAGCAGGGTGACCGGGTGGCGGTCACCGGTCGCGACACCGGCCGCCTGGCTGCCTTCGCCGCCTCCGTCGACGCCGGGGAGCAGCTGCTGACGATCGCCGGTGACGCCGCCGACGAGAAGGACGTCGCGTCGGCCGTGCGTCGGGTCGTCGACCGGTGGGGTCGGCTGGACACGGTGGTCGCCAACGCGGGCTACTCGCTGCCCGGCACCCTGGAGGACCACGACCCCCAGGCGATGCGTGCCATGGTCCTGACGAACGTGCTCGGCCCGGCGCTGCTGGTGCGCGAGACGCTGCCGCACCTGCGCGAGTCCAAGGGCCGGATCGTGGTCGTCGGTTCGGTCGCGGGTATCAGGAACACGCCCGGGAACCTGTACTCCGTCACCAAGTGGGCCGCGCACGCGCTGGTCGAGAACGTCCGGCAACTGGTGGCCGAGGACCGCATCGGCGTCACGCTGGTCGCGCCGGGCGTGGTGGACACCCCGTTCTGGAACGAGCGCGGCGGCACGCCTGAGGCCTCGCCGGCGCTGACCGCCGAGCAGATCGCCAACGTGATCGTGTTCGCCGTCAACCAGCCCGAGGGCGTGGACGTGAACCAGCTCGTCGTGCGGCCCTCCGGCCAGCTCGGCTGACAGGAGCGGCACACCGACGGCCCACCGCCCGGAACGCGGTGGGCCGTTGGGGGGCGGTCGTCGGCTGACACAAGCGGAGTGGGAAGTCGGACAGGCCGACCCACTCCCGTCATCCCGCTGGACACACAGTCTCAGAGGTTGGCCGATGTGAGAGATCCCGCGAGCCGTTTGTCGTGGTCAGGGCGGCGGCCGTGGACTGGCCGGCGAACCTGATCTCGCGTGCGAGGCTCAGGCCGGGTGCGGCGGTGCGCGGTGCTCGCCCCGAAAGATCACCCACAGAGGTAAGGAGAGGTGCCGGATGTTCGCCGGGGGGTCGGCGCGGTTGCTGGTCACGAACGACGGTGAAGTACCGCTGGAGCTGACCGTGGAGCCCTGGGCGGACACCTACCAGATCCAGCGGCAGCAGACCTGCGTCGTTGTCACCCACTCACCGGCGGACAGGTCCTGGTCCGGGACGCAGCGTGGGGATGAGCCCTTCCAGATCGTGCATCGGCGGGATTCGGTGACCGTGTGGGCCAACGGCCAGTGCTTCCACCTCACTGATACGGCGGGCCACGTGATCGACGCGGCCGACCGGCAGTGCCCGGCTCAGGATGCGGTCTCCTGAAGGTGCCTCCGGGCGGTGACCGATCATGTGCCGACACCTTTGAAGTCATCGGACCTCGCGAGTCGATGCTGACGACGCTCGGGTTCGAGCACGAAGACCGGGATCACCCGGTCGGTCTTCTCCTGGTACTCGGCGTACGGGGGATACGCGACGACCGCGCGCCGCCACCACTGGGCGCGCTCCTCCCCGGTGACCTCACGGGCCGTCATGGACAGTCGCCGCGGGCCGTCCTGGAGGTCCACCCGAGGGTCGGCCTTGAGGTTGTGGTACCAGACCGGGTGGCGCGGGAAGCCTCCCTTGGAGGCCACCACCGCGTACCGCCCCTCGTGCTCCACGCGCATCACCGGAACCTTGCGGATCTTGCCGCTCTTCGCGCCGCGCATCGTGACGATGACGACCGGCAGGCCGGTGTCCCGGAGCGTGGTCCCCCGGGTGCCGCCCGAACTCTCGTACAGCTCGACCTGTTCGCGGATCCACTGCGCCGGACTCGGCTCGTACTCGCCTTCAAGAGGCATCGGATTCATCCCGTCGCCGTGGGTGGAGGGTATCGGGACAGTCCAGCACAAACCTCGCGCGAAGGGGGAGACCGCCGCTCTCCCTCCCCCGAGGGTCGAGCCGAAGCGCGGCCGACGGGGGACCCGTCCCGGGGGCGAGCGCGTTGTCAGCCCGTGGTCTCGGCGCCCGTGAGGGTGTCGTCCATGCGCTCGTCGTAGCCGGTGGCGGGGTTGACGACGCGGCCGGCGGCCCACCAGTTCTCCCGGGCCGTCTCGTTGATCGTCATCAGGATGTCCTCCTCCGGGACGTCGGCGAACAGCCGGAGGCTGTCGACGATCGCCCGGAACAGCTCGGCCTTCTGCTCGGCGGTGCGATGGTTGATGGAGATCTGGATGAACATGGCGCGCTCACTGCGGCGCAGGCCGAACACGACCGGCTGCATCTGGAAGTTCTCGGGCCCGACCTCGTGGATGACGTGGAACTGGTCGTCCTGGGGGACCTTCAGCACGTCGACCATGGCCCGGTGGATGCCCAGGGAGACGTTCCGGCGGTACTCGGCGGTGGTGCCCTGGCGCAGGTAGACATTGATCAGAGGCATGTTCTGTGGCCTTCCTTTCCGTTGCGTGCCTTCACGCTAGAAAGCCGAAGGGGCATTCCGCCAACGAATGTCCGGCATGGTGGATATGCTGATCGCTCATGGAGATGACACTGGTCGGGCTGCGGGTGCTGCGCGAGGTGGCGGAGCGGGGCACCTTCACCGCCGCGGCGGAAGCGCTCGGATACACGCAGTCGGCCGTCTCCCGGCAGATCGCCGGTCTGGAACAGGCGACCGGCGCCCGGCTCTTCGACCGCTACCCCGGCGGAGTCCGGCTGACCGGCCCGGGCCGCGCCCTGCTGCGGAACGCCGTCGTCGCCCTGGACGCCCTGGAGGCCGCCGAACGGGAGCTGCGCGGAGCGGAGGAGGCCGAGCGGGGCAGCGTACGGCTCGGCTTCTTCCCCGCCGCCGGAGCGGTGATCGTGCCCCGGGCGCTGGCGACGCTGCGCCAGGAACACCCGCACATCCAGGTCACGACGCGTGAGGGGACCACCCCTTCGCTGGTGCGCGCCCTGCGGGCCGGCACCCTGGACCTCGCCGTGCTCTCCTCCCGGCCGCCGCACCGCTCGCCCGACACGGACGATCCGCCGCTGAACGTCGAGCCGCTGCTGGAGGTGCACCTGGCCGTGGCGGTGCCGGCGGACGGGCGGTTCGCCGAACGGGGCAGCATCGGCGTCGAGGAGCTCGCGGGCGCGCCGTGGATCGCCGGTCCCGGTACGGCGGACGAGCCGCTGCTCGGTGTCTGGCCCGGCCTGCCGGGGCGCCCCAAGGTCCGGCACACCGCCCGCGACTGGCTGACCAAGTTCCATCTGGTCGCGGGCGGGGCCGGAATCACCACCGCCACGCCGGCGCTGCTGCCCGTCGTCCCACCCGGCGTCCGCTTCGTGTCGGTCGAAGGTGTCGCGGAGGAGGTTCGCCACATCAACCTGGTGCGTCTGCCGGGTCCTTCCACGGCACCCGCGCAGGCCCTGGCACGCGCCCTGCGCCGGCAGGCCGCCGACCTCGCCGACCTCGCCGAGCTCGTGGACTGACCGTGCCGGAGACCGGGCGCGTCGGCGATGAGTCCGGGCTCTTGCACGGTTCCTCGACCGCATACGCTCCCTATTCGAGGATGAGCAGGACTCCCACCGTGTTGCCCTCGGTGTCCAGGCACTCGGTCGTGTTGGAGCCGTCCGGGTCGGCCAGGATGCCCAGCACGGTGCCGGTACCGTCCTCGTTCGGGATCATCAGCCAGTCGTTCGCGAAGTCGCCGTCGACAGGCTCCACCGGCCAGTCGGCCGGGTCCACCGAGTCACGCTGGAGCATCTCGCGGAGGTTGTCCAGCCTCCAGCTGCAGCCCTCGGCAGCGCGCGCGTGCAGGGCGGCCCAGGCACGCTGGAAGGCCCGCCACCGGGGCTCCAGCGGCTGGCCGGTCTGGAGCGAACGGGCGACCCCGCGGATGGTCTGCTCGGTGACCCGCCTGACGTCGTGTCGGAGCTGCTCGGCGGGCAGTCGCCGGTAGACCGGCTGCTCCGCCATGCGGCGTGCGGTGATGTCGGCCTTGAGGCGCGGCAGTTCGGCCAGCATCCGCTGCGCCATGGCGTGCCCGACCGCGAGGTCGTCCGTGCTGTCAGCGGTCACAACGACGTCCTCCGGTGGTGGCGGCCGTTCCGGTCGTCGGCTCGGCGCGCACCAGGACAGGCGGGCCGCTCATCACGCGACCGCGCGCGGGTGAGCGGCACGGCGGGCCGTGACGGGTGCCGGCCGGACGGCGCTCCGTTGTGACCGGTCACAGTTTCCGGCCCGGGAACTTTGGGCGTCGTCCCGAGTACATCCGGGCCCCGGGCCCTGAGGATGGTGGGCACGGCGTACCGGCCGGTAACCCGCCCGCCCCACCCGGGCCCCCACCGGACCGCCGGTACGCCGTTCACGCATGCCGTTGACGTGCGCCGCTCGCGTACGCCGCTTCGCGTACGCCGCTTCGCGTACGCCGCTTCGCGTACGCCGCTTCGCGTACGCCGCTTCGCGTACGCCGCTTCGCGTACGCCGCTTCGCGTACGCCGCTCGGGCATGCCGTTCAAGGGCGTGCCCCCGGGTGCCTGCCGGACTCGACCCACGGGACGACGGGACGCGCGGGGCCGTCCGGGCGAATATGGAGGGAGGCTCCAACTGCTCGCCGGCCCGAACGAGGTTCTGTGATGACCATGCCGTGGAAGTCGCCGTCGAGCCCCGGCCGAGGGGCGGCCGGGGCGGTGGCCGGGCGCGGCATCGAGGCGCTGGCCCGGATCATGCGGTCGGTGCCGGACCGGCTCGACGCGCACATGGGTGGGCTCTACCTCCTGTCGGAGGACGGGCAGGTGCTCGAACTGGCCGTGACGCTGGGGGCCGCCCGGCAGTTCACCCGGCCCTGGCGGCACATCGGACTGGCTGCGCCGATCCCGGTCGCCGAGGCCGCGCGCACCGGCCGCATCGTCTGGGTGGGTGGCGGGGACGACATGGCACGCCGGTACCCGAGGGTCGCGGTCGCCATGCCGTACGTGTTCTGCCTCGGGGCCGTTCCGCTGATCGCGCGCGGGGTCACGTACGGCGTGCTCTTCATCCTCTGGCCCGCCTCGCATCCCCGCGAGCTGTCGGTCGCCGAACGCAACGGGCTCGGTGAGCTGGCGGGCCGCCTGGCCGCGGTGGCGGCGGAGGCGAGCGGGGCGGGCAGTCCGATCCGGGCCGGTCCCCGGCCCGTGCTGGCGGAGGAGCGGGTCGCCGACCTCCTCGCGTCGGCGATATCGCGGCTGCCGGAAGGTCTCTGCGACATCGATCTGGACGGCCGGGTGGCCGCGGTCACGCCCGCCGCCGTGGAACTCCTCGGCGAGCCGGCGGAACGGCTGATCGGCGCGTACCCGTGGGCGGTGCTGCCCTGGCTGCGGGACCCGGTGTACGAGTACCACTACCGGGGTGCGGTGATCAGCGGGGAGTCCACCTCCTTCGTCGCGCTGCGGCCGCCGGACCGCTGGCTGTCGTTCCAGCTCTTCCCGGACGCCACCGGACTCACCGCGCGGATCGCCGCCGCCGATCCCGGCACCGTCGTCGACGTCGTCGCCGGTCCCGGCACCGTCGTCGAAGGCGCCGGGATCGGCGGCGCCGATCCCACCCGGCACGCCCGGCACGCCGGGTTCTCCACCGAGCGGGCCGTGCACACCCGGCCCGGTGCGCTCTACCACGTCCTCCACCTCGCGAGCGCGCTGACCGAGGCCATCGGCGTCCAGGACGTGGTGCGCATGGTGTCCGAACAGATCGTGCCCGCCTTTGGAGGTCAGGCGTTCGCGGTCCTGATGGCCGAGGGCGGCCGGCTGCGCATCGTCGGCCACCGCGGCTACCCGCCCGGTCAGATCGACCGCTTCGACGGCACGCCGCTGACGGAGTCGACGCCCGGCGTCCAGGCGTCGACCAACGCCGTGCCGGCCTTCTTCGAGAACCGGGCGGAGCTGGAACTGCTCTACCCGAACCGCCGCGAGACCCAGGACGGGATGGCCGCCTGGGCCTACCTGCCGCTGGTGACCTCGCGGAGGCTGATCGGCACCTGCGTGCTCGCCTTCGCCGAGCCGCACCACTTCGACGTGGAGGAGCGTGCCGTCCTCACCTCACTGGGCGGACTGATCGCCCAGGCCCTGGACCGTGCCCGGCTGTACGACACCAAACTCGGCCTCGCCCAGGGCCTCCAGGAGAGCCTGCTGCCCCATGCGCTGCCCGTGGTCCCCGGCCTGGAGGTCAGCGCCCGCTACCTGCCCTGCACCGAGGGCATGGACGTCGGGGGCGACTTCTACGACCTCATGCGGGTGGGGCCCGAGAGCGTGGCCATCGTCATCGGCGACGTCCAGGGCCACAACGTCAACGCCGCCGCGCTGATGGGCCAGGTGCGCACCGCCGTGCGCGCCTTCGCCGCCGCCGACGCCGATCCGGGCACCGTGCTGGCCCGCACCAACCGCCTGCTGGTCGACCTGGACACGACGCTCCTGGCCAGCTGCACCTACCTCTGTGTCGACCTCGCCGCCCGCGAGGCCAGCCTGGCCACCGCCGGCCATCCCGTACCCCTGCTGTACCGCCCGGACGGCCGGGCGGAGGTCGTGGAGCCGCCCATCGGCCTGGTCCTGAACGTGGACCCGGCCGCCGAGTACCCGCAGTTGCGCCTCCCGCTGCCGGTCGGCACCACCCTGGCGCTGTACACCGACGGCCTCATCGACACTCCCGGTGCCGACCTCGACCAGGCGCTGACCGACCTCACGGCCACCCTCGCCCGCCACGGCGCCCAACCCCTTGCCGGACTGGCCGACGCCCTCCTCGGCCGCGCCGGCCACACGGAACACCGCACGGACGACATCGCGCTCCTGCTGGTCCGCTCCGTCGCGCGCTGAACCCCGACCGCGGAGGAACCGTGACATCCCACTCGGACGTCAGCCCGGCCGCCCGGGTGGGCGTCCCGCGCCCTCGCGGCGGACCGGTCCACCGCGAGGGCGCGGGGCGGCGGGAGGCGGCGTCGGTGCTAGGGCGCGGCCAGCTCGCGCAACTGCCGGTCGTAGTCGGCCAGCAGGTGGGTGAGCTGGTCCAGCGCCTCCTGGGGGACGTCGGCGGGGGCGGTCTCCACCACGAACCGGGCGGCCGCGACCAGCGCGGCGAGCTCGTAGGCGTGGAAGGTTCCGCGCAGCACCAGCGGCCGGATCCGTTCGAGCTCCATCAGGCGGCCTTGGCGCGAACGTAGTCCGCGACCTGGGCGAGCTCGGCGGCGAACTGGTCGTAGTCCTCCTGCATCCCGTTGATGTACGCGCTCCAGCCCAGACTGGCCTTCGCGTAGTGGACGGCCTCCTGGATCTCCTCGTCCGTCGCGCCGAAGAGCTTCGCGGCCTCGGTGTGGAACAGGCTGCAGTAGCGGCACTTGGTCTCGGCGTGCAGCCCGACGCCGATCAGTTCCTTGTACTTGTTGGGGATGAGGGTCTCGCCCAGCTCGATCCTCTTGAAGATCTCCCACTCCGGCCCGAGGAGTTCGGTCGGGATGCTCTGGAAGAAGTGCGGCACGAGGCCCAGGGTTTCCTTGATGTCGGCCTCGATCTCGCCGCGGTTGGCCGTGGTGCTCATGACGGCCTCCTCGCCCGGGCCCCGCCTGCCCGGCCCCGTCCGCGCCGACCGCGGGCTGCCCGGACCGGCGCTCGGCTGGCCCTGTGACCAGCGTAGGCCGCCGGGGGCCGCTCGCGGAACGAGTGCCGGGGCCCTGGTTTTCCCATGGGCGGGCCCCGATCCGGCGCCGGCCCCGGGCCCGTACCGGTCGAGGCCGTCACGGCCCGGCCGTACGGGGGACTCGTGGCACCCGGGGCGACGCAGTCCCGGCTCCACCGGGCCCGCCGTTCGGTCTCCGTCACGTGGGCGTCGGCCACCGCCGCGCCGCGCGGGTCCCCGGTCGGTCGGCGACGATCCCGGTGGCCCGGTCCGGAAGGGTGGCGAGCGGGATCCGTGGTTCCCGAGGTCTTGACGGCTGCATGTGCATGTCGTTTCCTGTGATCCATTGATGTTTGGTTGTGGTGATATCTGATCCCTTGTGTTGCTGTCGGTCGAGCCGCCCAGCCCTACAGGAGTCCACATGCGCACCTTCCGCAACCGTCTGGCCCCGGCCGCCGCCCTCGGCCTCGTCACCGTCCTCGGCCTGAGCGCCTGTTCGACCGGACAGGAGTCGTCCGGCTCGGCCGGCGACGTGAAGAAGGTGGAGGGGAAGATCGCCCTGACCTACCTCCAGAAGCAGGGCGACCAGCAGTACTTCGTGGACGAGGCCGCCGGAGCCAGGGCGAAGGCGGCCGAGCTCGGCGTCGACCTCAAGGTGGTCGACCTCGGCAACGACGCCAACCGGACCGTCAGTGAGGTGCAGTCGGCGATCGCCCAGAAGAGCAACGGCCTGATCGTCGTCGTCCCCGACCCGGCCGTCGGGCCGCAGGTGGCGCAGTCCGCGAAGGACGCGAAGATCGCGCTGCTCACCTCGGACGACCAGATCTGCACCACGGGACCGGACCCGGCCTCCTGCGCCAAGTCCGGCCTGGTGCCGCGGATCGGCTTCAGCGGGGAGCAGATGGGCGGTGAGGTCGGCAAGCGGGCGGCGGAGGAGTTCAGGAAGGCCGGCTGGAACGCGGCCGACACCCGGACCGTATCCGCCTGGAAGCAGGACGTCACCGTGTGCGGCGACCGGGTCAAGGCGGCGAAGGCGGCCTTCGCGGCGGGCGCCGGGGCCGCCGTGCGCAACCTCGACGTCGCCACCGACAACACCCCGACCGGCGCCCAGGACAAGGTCGCCGCCACCGTCACCGCCAATCCGGGGGTCAAGCACTGGGTGGTCTGGGGCTGCAACGACGAGAACGTCCAGGGCGGCGTCACCGCGCTGGAGAACGCGGGCATCGGCGCGAACGACATCATCGGCGTCGGCCTCGGCGCGTACCTCGCCTGCAAGGACTGGGGGAGCGGCAAGCCCTCCGGCATGAAGGCCGCGCTGTTCATCAACGGCAAGGACGTCGGCGCGCTCGCCGTGCAGACCATGGTCGACCGGCTCAGGAACGGCAAGGACTTCCCGGCCGAGGCCTTCGCCCCGACCAAGATGGTCGACGCCTCCAACTGGCAGTCCTCCGGCGTCGGTTGCAGCTGATCCCGGCGGACAGGAGGCTCCTGATGACCGCACCCGAACCCCCGGCGCCCGGACCGGCCACCGAGCCCCCGGTGCCCGGACTGACCGCCGACGGCGTGGGCAAGCGCTTCGGCGCCGTCCGGGCCCTGACCGGCGTCAGCCTGCACTTCCCGGCCGGACAGGTCACCGCCCTGATGGGCGAGAACGGCGCCGGAAAGTCCACTCTGCTGCGCATCCTGACCGGTGACCACCTCCCCACCGAGGGGCGCGTGCTACTGGACGGAGCGCCGCTCGCCCTCTCCTCGCCCATCGACGCGCGGCGCGCCGGGATCCGGATCATCCCCCAGGAGCCGGAGGTCGTCCCGCACGTCCCGGTCGCCGAGAACGTCTACGCCGGTGCACTGCCCCGCCGCGCCGCACGGCGGTTCGACCGGGCCGAGCTGCGCCGCCGGATCACCGCCGACCTGAGCCGGCTGGGCTTCGAGCAGATCCTCGACCCGGACCTGCTCGGCTCGCAACTCACAGCTGCGCAGAGACAGTTGGTCGAGATCCTGCGCGCACTCACCGGCGACACCCCGCCGCGCGCGATCGCCTTCGACGAACCCACCTCCTCCCTCTCCGAGCACGAGAGCGAAGCCCTGTTCGCGCTGATCCGGCGGCTGCGCGACGAGGGCATCGCCGTCATCTACGTCTCGCACCGGATGAAGGAGATCTTCCGCCTCGCCGACCGCATCGCCGTCCTGCGCGACGGCGCGGTGGCGGGTGTCGTGGCGGCCGCCGACACCACCGAGGCCGAGGTGGTACGGCTGATGGTCGGCCGCGACCTGTCGAGCCTGTTCGTGCGGCAGGAGGTCGCCACCGACCGGGTGGTGCTCGACGTCCAGGGCCTGACCACCGACGACGTGCACGGCATCGACCTCCGGGTCCGCGCGGGAGAGATCGTCGCACTGGCAGGACTCATCGGCGCCGGACGCTCCGAACTCGCCCTGGCCCTCGCGGGCGACGCCCCCGTCCGCTCCGGGCACATCTCACTCAACGGCACACGGCTGCGCCTGCGCAGCCCACGAGACGCCATCGCCGCCGGGATCGGCCTCGCCCCGGAGGAGCGCAAGGCCCAGGCACTGTTCCTGCACCGGACGATCCGCGACAACACCACCCTGGTCAGCTACCGCCGGCTTCGCCGCTGGCGATTCGTCAGGAACAGCCAGGAGAAGGCCCTCGCCCAGGAGTTCGCCGACCGGCTGCGGGTGCACGCGCCGTCCGTCGAGACCGAGGTGCGCACCCTGTCCGGCGGCAACCAGCAGAAGGTCGTCCTGGCCCGCTGGCTGGCCCACCGCCCCGATCTGCTGATCCTCGACGAGCCCACCCGGGGCGTCGACATCGGCGCCAAGGCCGAGATCTACCAGATCATCGCGGACCTCGCCCGCGAGGGCGTCGCGGTGCTGGTGATCTCCTCCGAACTGCCCGAAGTGCTCGGGCTGGCCGACCGGATCGTGGTGATGCAGAACGGGCACGTCACCGGAGAACTGAGCCGGGCCGAGGCCACCGAGGAGGCCGTCCTCGCGCTCGCGATGGCCGACGACCTCCAGCGCGCCGGGGACAGCGACACCGGCACGGACACCACCGGCACGGACACGGACACGGACAGGGACACCGACCCCGCGAGCGGAGCCGCGCGATGACCACCACCTCAGCCCCGAGCACTCCGCACGCAGGGAACCGGCCCGGGCGGCGCGCCCTCCTCGGGATCGGCGCGCAGAACCTCAGCCTGATCGGCGCCCTCGCCGTCGTGGTCGCCGTGTTCGGCTCGCTCGACAGCAACTTCCTCAGCCCGGACAACCTCCAGGGCATCGGCGAGGCCGCCACCATCGCGGGCCTGCTCGCCGTCGTCCAGACCGTCGTCATCATCTGCGGCGGACTCGACATCTCCGTCGGCTCCCAGGCCGGACTGGCCTCCGTGGTCAGCGCGATGGCCTTCACCTCCACCGGCTCCAGCGCACCGCTGGGCGTCGGCGCCGCCCTGCTCGTCGGTGCCCTGGTCGGCCTGCTCAACGGCGCCGTCATCATCTACGGCAGGGTCAACCCCACCATCGCCACCCTCGCGGGGCTCGCCGCCTACAAGGGTGTCGCCCAGCTCATCTCGAACGGCCGCGCCCAGGGCTACGTGCGCAACGACGCCCTGTTCATCTTCCTCAGCCGGGGGCGGATCGCCGGCCTGCCGACCATGATCTGGATCCTCGTCCTGGTCGCCGTGGCGGTGCACGTCCTGCTCAAGTACACCGACATCGGCCGCAACATCTACGCCATCGGCGGCAACGACACCGCCGCCCGCCTGGCCGGCATCAACCTCAACAAGTACCTCGTCTCCGCCTACGTCCTCTCCGGTCTCGTCGCCGCCCTCGCCGGGATCCTCCTCACCGCCCGCACCGGCTCCGGCCAGCCGGTCTCGGGGAGTGAAGGCCTCGAACTCCAGTCCATCACCGCCGCCGCCCTCGGCGGCTGCTCCCTCAAGGGCGGCAAGGGCGGCGTCGGCGGCACCCTGCTGGCCGTGGCCCTGCTCGGCGCACTCCAGAACGGCATGACCGGGCAGGGCATCAACACCTTCTGGCAGAACGTCGCCCAGGGCCTCCTGCTGGTCACGGCCGTCGTCATCCAGCAGCGCCGCAACCGGGACCGCGCCGTCGGCCTCCCCGCCTAGGCCAGGACCTGTCCGGCGGATACTGCCGGGCGCGCGACGCGCCCCCAGCCTTCGGCCGGGAGGTACCCCCAGGCATCCCGCCTGGACGCACGCCCGATCGCCCAGGTGCGTCCAGTACGAGGGCGACCCGGGCGCGCGCCCAGTCGGGCGCCCAACGCCGCGCGCCCAACGCCGCGCGCCCAACGCCGCGCGCCCAACGCCGCGCGCCCAACGCCGCGCGCCCAACGCCGCGCGCCCAACGCCGCGCGCTGATCCGACGAGATCCGCCGGACAGGCCCTCGGACCTGTCCGGCCCTCGCTACGGCTCAGCCGCTCGTCCAGTGCTGCGCACCGCCGGCACTGGACGCGGTGTACCAGGCCCCGACCGCAAGGACGGCGGGCGCCGCCCGACGGGGAGCCCGGTGGACTCCGGCGACCGACGCGGCGAGATCGTTCGCGGACGGTCGGATTCAGGCCAGTGAATGACATGTTCACGACAGTGCAGTGATCTCTCCGTCACTGTACGTGCCAAGAGCGTCATGCTGTTCCTGCGGAGGTGATTCCGGCGTGGGAGCGCGCCGGCCGCCTCTCATCGCCTCCGGTGCCGGCGCCACCCGAGCGGGGGGTTGCCGTCCCATCCTGCGAGTGAGCGCCGCGCCGTCCGTCGTGACCACGGCGGACCGCGCATCGTCGCGAGTCTCAACTTCCTTACAGCTGAAGGGTACTGACCGATGCTGCCTGCCATGTCACAGCACGACCGGGAGAGCTTCCTCGCCGATCGGCGGGTCGGGGTCCTGAGCGTCGCGGATCCCAGAGAAGGCGACCGCGCGCCGCTGAGCGTCCCGGTCTGGTACGGGTACGAGCCCGGCGGCGAGGTCCTCGTCCAGACCGGCCGCGAGACGGTCAAGGGCCGACTGCTGCGCGCCGCGGGCCGGTTCAGCCTCTGCGTGCAGGACGAACGGCGGCCCTACCGGTACGTGAGCGTCGAGGGGCCCGTCGTCGCCGTCGAGGATCCGGTGCCGCCGGCCGTCCGGGACGCGCTGGCCCACCGCTACCTGGAGCCGGACGAGGCCCGCGGCTACCTCGATGCCACCGCCGACCAGCTCAAGGACGACATCCTGTTCCGGCTGCGCCCCCAGCGCTGGCGCACCGCCGACTTCGCGGCCTTCGCGGCCGACTTCACCGAACCCGCCGATCCGCCCGCCGACAGCGCGGGCTGACCGGGCCCTCCGTCGGCAGCCCCGGCACGGCGCGGCACGGCACCGCCGCAGCCGCCGCGGCGGCCGACCCTCCTGAGAAGGACCCATGACCGATACCGATGTCTCGTCACGTCTGATCCGCATCCCGGCCGCCCGCCCCGCCGAAGGCGCCGCCGCCCCCGACTACCCGCGACACCTCACCCTCCCGGAGCTCTTCGCCCGCCAGGCGGCCGCACACCCGCACGCACCGGCGGCTCACCACCGCGACCGCACCCTGAGCTACGGCCGCCTCGACGCCGGCTCGACCGCCCTGGCCGCCCGACTGCTCGCCGCCGGCATCACCCCCGGCGAACCGGTCGGCGTGTGCGGCAGCCGCTCCCCGGAGGCGCTGATCGCGCTGCTGGGCATCCTCAAGGCCGGCTGCGCGTACGTGCCGCTCGACGACGACCTGCCCCCGGCCCGACTGCGCGCCATGGCCGAGGACGCCGGACTGCGCGCCGCCGTCACCCTGTCCGGCGCCGAACGCCGGGTCCGCGGGCTGCGGGTGAGCATCCCGGTCGTCGACGACGCGCCCCCCGGGCCCGTCCGGGCCGCCGGCGTCCTGGCCGAGGCCACCGACTGCGCCTACGTCGCCTTCACCTCCGGCACCACCGGCCGCCCCAAGCCCGTGGCGGTACCGCACCGGGGCGTCGTCCGGCTCGTCCTGTCCGACCGCGAACTGCCCGCGCCCGGTCCCGGCGACCGGATACTGCACGGCTACGGCCTGTCCTCGGACGCCTCGACGATCGAGATCTGGGGCGCCCTGCTCACCGGCGCCTGCCTCGTCATCGCCGACCGCGAGGAACTCCTCTCGCCCACCGCCCTGGAGGGCCTCCTCCGCACCCAGGGCGTCACCGTCGCCTACCTGACCACCAGTGTCTTCCACCTCCTCGCCCGGACCGGCCCCCGGGCGATGGCCGGGCTGCGGTTCGTCTCGGCCGGCGGCGAGGCGATGGACCCGCGGCTGGCCAACGCCGTCCTCGCCGCCTGCCCCACCACCACGGTCGTCAACTTCTACGGCCCGACGGAGAATTCGGTCGTCTCCACCGCCCACCGGGTGCGCCCGCTGCCCGAGGACGCCACCCACGTCCCGATCGGCCGCCCGTTCGGCGCCACCACCTGCCACGTCCTGCGCGCCGACGGCACATCCGCGGCGCCCGGCGAGGAGGGCGAGCTGTACGTCGGCGGGGACGGACTGGCCCTCGGCTACCCGGGCGACGAACAGCTGACCGCCGGGCGCTTCGTCCACCTGCCGCAGGTCGAACCGGGCGGCCGCCTCTACCGCACCGGCGACCGGGCCGTCCGCGACGCCGACGGCCTGCTGGAGTACCGCGGCCGCGCTGACCGCCAGGTGAAGCTGCGCGGCGCGCGGATCGAGCTCGACGAGGTGGAGTCGCGGTTGCGCGCCCACCCGGCCGTCGCGGAGGCCGTCGTCGAGGCGGAGGACGGCGCGCTCACCGCCTACGTCACCCCCGCCGCCCCCGGCGGCCGGCTGCCGCTGCCCGAGCTGCGCGGCTACTGCGCCCAGTGGCTGCCCCCGCAGGCCGTCCCCTCGCTCGTCGCCCTCGACCGTTTCCCGGTGACCAGCGGCGGCAAGGTCGACCGCAAGCGGCTCCGCGCCGTCACCGCAGCGCCGTTCGAGCAGACGCCGTTCGAGCGGACGCCGTACGAGCACCCGGCCGAAGGGCTGCCCGCCCTGCTCGCCGGGATCTGGCAGCAGGTGCTGCGCACCGGGCCCGCCCCCGAGGACGACTTCTTCCACCTCGGCGGGGACTCCCTGCTCGCCTCGGAGACCGTCACCCGCACCCTCGCCGCCCTCGGGCTCGACGCCGCCCTCAGCTCCGGCCTCATCCGGGCGCTGCTCACCGCGCCCACCCTCCGGAGCTTCACCGAGGCCGTCCGCGCCGCCCGGGAAGGCTCCCCGCCGGCCGCCGACGGAACCGCCGTCGACTTCGCCCGCGAAACCGAGCTCGGCTTCCGCCTGCCGCCCGTCCAGGGCCCGGCGCCCTGCCCCCGGGATCCGAAGGACGTCCTGCTCACCGGCGCCTCCGGCTTCGTCGGCGCCTTCCTCCTCGCCGCCCTGCTGCGCCGCACCGCCGCCCGCGTCCACTGCCCGGTCCGCGCCACGAGCCCCGCCCACGCCGAACAGCGCGTGCGCACCGCCCTCGCCCGCTACGGCCTGCGCCTGGACGAGGCCGACTGGCGACGCGTGACCTGCTTCCCCGGCGACCTCGCCGAGCCCGCCCTCGGACTGCCGGACGAGCATCGCGCCGACCTCGCCGACCGCCTCGACCTGATCGTCCACAACGGTGCCCAGGTCAACTTCCTCTACCCGTACGAGCAGTTGCGCGCCCCCAACGTGGACGGCACCCGGGAGATCGTCCGGCTCGCCGCGCCCCGCCGCGTCCCGGTCCACTTCCTGTCGACCGTCGCCGTCGTCGCGGGCTCCGGCGCCGCCGGGGTGCGCGAGGTCGCCGAGGACGCCCCGCTGGCGCACGCCGACGGGCTCACCATGGGCTACGCCGAGAGCAAGTGGGTGGGGGAGGGGCTGCTGCGCCGGGCGGCGGCGCAGGGGCTGCCGGTGGCCGTCCACCGGCCGTACGAGGTGACGGGAGACCAGATGAGCGGTGTGAGCAACACCGAGACCGCGATCTGCTCCCTGTTCAAGACGATCGCCGAGACCGGTCTCGCCCCCGACATCGCCCTGCCGATGGACTTCGTCCCGGTCGACCACCTCGCCGAGGCCGTGGTCCACATCGCCACCCGCCAGGACGCCGACGGCCGGACCTACCACCTCACCAACCCCCGCCCGGCGATGCTCTCGGACGTCGTCGAGCGGATGCGCGCGGCCGGGTACGCGGTCCGCACCCTGCCCTACCGGCAGTGGGTCGCCGAGCTCGTCCGGCACGTAGCGGCCAACCCCACCAGCGCCACCGCGCCCTTCGTGTCGCTGTGCGTGGACCGCAGCCGCACCGCCGACATGTCCGTCAAGGAGCTGTACTTCGAGGGCACCTTCCCGGTGCTCGGGCGGGAGAACGCCGAAGCCGCCCTGGCGGAGAGCGGGCTCCACTGCCCGCCGGTCGACGCCGCCCTGCTGGACCGCTACCTGGAGTACTTCTTCGGTACCGGCTACCTGCCGCGCCCCGCGGCCGCCAACGCCGCCAACGCCGCCGCCGTCACCCAGGAGGGCACGCGATGACCGACACCGCCGTCCCGGCCCCCGCCCTGGCCCCGATCCCGGTGCCCGAGGTGGAGCCCGGCACCGCCGGACCGCCCTGCGCCTACGCCCGGCTGCGCGTCGAACAGCCCGTCGCCGAGGCGCGGCTGCCCAACGGCGAGACCGCCTGGCTGCTCAGCCGCTACGAGGACGCCCGCGCCGCCTTCGCCGACCCGAGGCTCGTCCGGCCCCTGTTGTCCGCCTGGCCACCAGCCGAGGGCGACGACGCGCCGCCACCCTGCCTGCCGACCTTCCTGGAGATGACCGGCGAACACCACGAGCGCGTCCGCCGGGCCGTCCTGCCGCTGTTCGGCCGCGGACGCCTGGAGTTCATGCGGCCCCGCATCCGCGCCATCGCCCAGGAGCTGATCGACGCGATGACGGCCGCCGCGCCCGACCGCACGGCCGACCTGGTTGCCGCGTACGTCGAACCGCTGCCGCTGCGCGTGCTCTGCGAGACCATCGGCCTCCCGCACCAGGACCGCGACCGCTACCTCCCGCACACCCTCACCCTGCTCAGCGCCGCGGGGCTGAGCACGGACGAGATCCTCGCCGCCCTGTACGCCCTCCAGGACTACGCCTCGGAACTGATCACCCGCAAAGAAGCGGAAGCGGACGGCGAGGAGGACCACATCCGCCTGCTCCTCGCCGAGAGCCGCCGCCCCGGCGCCGGGCTGACCAGGGACGACGTGGTCAGCTTCATCGTCACCATGCTGATGGCCGGCTACAAGACCAACATGCAGCACACCGGCAACGCCCTGCTCACCCTCCTCACCCACCCCGACCAGCTCCACCGGCTGCGCGAGCACCCCGCCGGAATCCCCACCGCCGTGGACGAACTCCTGCGCCACGTCCCGCTGATGAACGCGATCAACATCCTGGTCGCCGAGGAGGACCTCACCCTCCACGGGCAGCGCATCCGGGCCGGCGACGCCGTCGTCCCGGTGCCCGCCTCCGCCAACCGCGACCCCGAGGCGTTCACCGACCCGGACCGCCTCGACCTCACCCGCACGCCCAACCCCCACCTCGCCTTCGGCCACGGCCCGCACGCCTGCACCGGCGCGCACCTGACCCGGATGCAACTGGCCGTCGTCATCCAGGTGCTGCTGGAGGAACTGCCCGGCGTCGAACTCGCCGAGCCCGCCGAGTCGCTGCCCTGGGACGAGACCACCCCGCTGCGCGCCCCCGCCCGGCTGCCGGTGCGCTGGTGACGACGGCGTCCCCGCTCCACTCCGAATCCGCCCAGAAAGGACCGCGCCACGTGAGCGCACCCCAGGCTCCCGCCGCCACCGACGACACCCCGGGTGAGCACCCGCTGCCCCGCTACCCGTTCAGCACCGACGGTGACCGCCTCGCCCCGGAACTGGACGAGCTGCGCGGCCGCTGCCCGGTCTCCCGGGTCAGGACCAACTCCGGCGGCGAGGCGTGGCTGGTCACCGGCTACGAGCTGGCCCGCGACGTCCTGCGCGACCGCGCCTTCGCCCGTTCGGTGCTCGGCGAGGCCGACAGCCCGACCCAGGACGCCCCGATCCTGGCGCCCGAGCTGCTGGACGCCATGAACCACCTCCAGCGGGCCGGGCTGCGCGACGAGGTGCTCGCCGCGCTCGGCCGCAACCAGCCCGAACTGCCCGCCGACTGGGTCGCCGAGGTGACCAGGCAGGGCCTGGAGCGGATGGCGGCCGAGGGCGCCCCGGGCGACCTCCAGCGGCACTTCGCCGAGTGGGTCGCCGCGCAGTGCCTGTGCCGGCTGCTCGGCCTGCCCTTCGAGGACCGCGAGTGGCTCGCCGAGCGGGCCGACAAGGACCTCACCATGGCGACGTACTCCGACGCGGAGCTCGCCGTCAACTGGGAGGAGATCCGCGCCCACATGGCGGCCTTCATGGCCGCGCGCACCCCCGGGCGTCCGCGCGGCCTCGCGGACCGGCTCGCCGATCTGAACGACGTCCACCGGGGCCTGGACGAACGGCAGTTGTCCAACATCGTCGCCGTGCTGTTCGTCAGCGGCTACGAGGACTTCGCGAGCTTCCTGGGCGTCGCCGCGTTCAACCTGCTCCAGCACCCCGAGGCGATGGCGGCGCTGCGGGAGCGCCCCGAGGAGACGCCCCGGTACGTGGAGGAGCTGCTGCGGTGCAGCGTCGTCCTCGGCAACGCCATTCCGCGCTTCGTCACCCGGGACACCTCCCTGGGCGGGGCGCAGGTCAAGGCCGGCGACCTGGTGCTGCTCTCGCTGGACGCCGCCAACTACGACCCCGAGGCGTTCACCGACGCCGGGCGGTTCGAGCCGGGCCGCTCGCCCAACTCCCACCTGCGCTTCGGTCACGGCCGTCACCACTGCCCGGGCGCCCACCTGGTGCGCCGGCAGTCCGACGTCGCCTTCCGGGTGCTGCTCCAGCGGTTCCCCGGCCTGCGGCTCGCCGTGCCGGCGGCCGAAGTGCCCTGGCATCCCAACCGGATGGCCATCATGGCCGCGGCCGTACCGGTCACCTGGTGAGCTGAGCCTCCTGCGGTACGGGAGGCACACCGCCGGTGACGCCCCGAGGACGGTCTGCCGTCAGGGTGCCACCGGCGGTCGCAGCGCGGCGAAGCCCGTACAGAGCAGGCGGATGCTGCGCGTGAACTTCTCGTCCTGGCCGATGCGGGGGATCAACTCGCCCATGACCAGCGGGAACCGCTCGCACAGGTCGGCGTGGAGCCCGGCGGTGACGGCCGGTGGGGAGGACGGCTGGTTCCGCTCCTGGAGGACGAAGCCGGTGACGTGGCTGAGCAGGGTGTCGGCGGCGATGCCGCAGTGCTCGGGGGGCAGGCCGCCGTCGAGGAGGGTGCCCAGCAGGCGTTCCATCAGGGAGAGCGCGCCGGTGCTGAGCCTGCCGGGGCTCTCGGCGAGGAGTTGGGCGCCGCCGGGGTGCTCCTTGATGCTCAGCCGGAGGGCGGTGGCCTGGGCCTCGACGCGGTCCGGCCAGGCCGCGGTGGGCGGCAGGGCTGCCAGGGCGGCGGTGCCCGCGTCGTACGCGCGGCGGCAGACCCGGTCGGCCATCAGGGCGAGCAGCTCCTCCTTGCCGCGCACGTGGTAGTAGAGGCTGCCGGCGTGGGCGTCGAGCCGCTCGGCGACCTGCCGCATGGAGAGGTTCTGATAGCCGACCTCGGCGAAGACGGCCATGCCCGCGTCGACGATGCGCTCCCTGGTGAGCTTCATGCGAGCCACCGTAACAGCGTTTTCCAACAGTGTTCGAAAGTTGTGCTAGCTTGTGCTCCGTCAGGTTTTCGAACGGTGTTGGAAAACGCCGTAACCGGGGGGAGGGGCCAGGCGGATGGGGGCGATCGTCTTCAACGTGACCACGGCCGCGCTGATGGTCATGATGGTCAACTGCGGGCTCGGGGTGGTCGGCCGCGACACCCTGCGCGGGCGGCCGCTCCCGTGGGCGGCGATCGCCCTGACCACGGTCGCCGTCGGGGGAGTCGTGCTCCAGCTCGCCTGGTCCGGCGCCATGGACGCGCTGGACGCGGACCCGGCCAGGTCCGGCTGGTGGCGCGAGTTCACCTCGGTGTTCATGCAGAACGGCGGCCTCTTCGGCGGCCTGTGGAACCTGGTCACCCTCGCCGCCGTCGCCGCGCTCGCCCAGTGGTACTGGGGCGGCACGCTGACCCTGGTCCTCTTCCTGGCCGGCATCGTGCTGCCCGGCCGGATCGACACCCTGCTCGGCTTCGGCGACGGCCCGAGCACCGACCCGCGCAACTTCGCCGGCAGCTCCGGGGCCACCTACTTCCTCGGCGCCACCCTGGCCCTCGCCTTCCTCACCCGCACCCGCCTCCCCAAGGAGATCGCCCTGGCGGCCGGCGTCCCGGTGCTCGGCCTCGCGATGTGGCTCGCCCAGGACAACGGCCACGGACTGGTGTCCGTCTACGGCTTCGCCCTCGCGGCGGTGGTGTGGGTGGTCCGCAGCCGACTGGTCCGCCCGACCAGGCGAGCGGTCTGACCGCCGGTCGGGAAGAACGCCCGGGCCGGGGCGCCCGGCCGGCCCGGCGACGTCGTGGAGTGCTCGATCGAGGGGCTCGGAACGCTCGGCAACCGGATCACGGCCCTGGACCGACGGCCCAGGACCGACGGCTGCCGATCACGCGGCCGCGACGAGCCGCTCCGGGTCGCCGACCGCGCCGCCGACCCCGTCGACGGCCGGCCGGGCGGCCGGCCCGGCGGTGGTCCGGCGGCCCAGCACGGAGCCGCCACCCACCGCGCCGCTGACCAGCAGCCCCCCGGCCAGCAGGGCGCCCCGCGCGCCGAGGAGCTGGATCGAGGCGCCCAGCAGCGGCGGACCGGCCAGGCCCCAGAGCGTGCTCACGCTGCGCCAGGCCCCCAGGACCCGTCCGCGCAGGTGGGCGGGCGGGTCGGTCTGGAGGATCGTCGACACGGCCGTGTCGCTGAGCGACTCCAGGACGGCCATGGGCACGACCAGCAGGGCGAGCAGGAGGAGGGTGGGCGAGAGCGCCGCGAGGCACTGGAGGAGCCCGCCGGCCGCCGTCAGCACCGCCACCAGCCGCACCGAGGGGTTGCGCAGCCGCCCGGCGATCACCGCGCCGACCGTGCCGCCGACGGCCAGCACGGTGGCGATCAGGCCGTACTCCCGGGCCCCGCCGTGCAGTGCCCCGCTGACCAGGGCGGCGAGGGTGAGGCCGTAGTTGCGGCCGAGCATCGAGCCGAGGCCGGTGAGACAGGCCACCGCGACCAGGCGGCGCCGGCCGACGAAGAACGCGACGCCGGCCCGGACGCCCTGGTGGTCGGCGTCCGGCCCGGGTCCGTCGGCCGGTGTCGCACCCGCCGCCGGCCGCAGGAACGGGATGACCAGCGCCACCACGACGAAGGACAGGCCGTTGGCCAGGTAGGCGCTCGCCATCCCGAACAGGCCGACCACGACCCCGGCGAGGGCGGTGCCCGCGAGCCGTCCGACGCTGTGCACCACCGAGCCGACCGCGATCGCCGAGGGCACGTCCTCACGGGGGACGAGGTCGTTGCCGAGCAGCGCGCAGGCCGGGGACTCGATGGTGGCGATCAGCCCGGTGAGCACCGCCAGCACCAGCAGGACGGGAACGCTGAGCGCGCTCAGTGCCACCAGCGCCGCCGTGCCGAGGGCGATCACCGCCAGCGCCGCCTGGCTGACGGCGGCGGTGGTCTTGCGGGGCCACCGGTCGACCGCCGCCCCGCCGGCCAGGCCCAGCAGCAGACCGGGCGCCACCTGGAGGGCGAGCGACAGACCGGTGACCGCGGCCGAGCCGGTCAACTGGAGGACCAGGAGGTTCTGGACGGTCAGCTGCATCCAGGCGCCGGCGTTGGAGACCAGGTTGGCCATCGACCACCAGCGCATGCTCCGGTGACGCAGCGAACGCCAGGGCGCGCGGGAGCCGTCCGGTCCGGCCTCCGCCGAACGCGCCGCAGGCGGGACGGAGCCCTGACGAGGGGAGGGGACGACTACGCGCCGGGCGCGCGACGGTGCGGTGATTCTGGGCAGCACTTTCACAACCGGATCGAGTGGTACGCGGGAAGGGGCGGGCTCGATCCGGGTGGGCGTCGCCGGTGCGTGAGCCGGTGCCGCCGGGGCGACCAGGCGCCCGGCGGTAGCTCCATGCTCGGCGGCCTGGGCGCGATCGCAAACGTCAGCTGGCTCACACCGTCCGCGACGGACCCGGCCGCATCCTCGCTGACCTGCGGTTTCCTCGGGGCGGTGGGGTTGCTCACACCGACTCGGCGGTAGCGGCCGGGGTGGAATCCGGTGGACGGCCCTCGAACGGCCGATGCCTTCGAACGGCCGATGCCTTCGAACGGGTGAACCAGTCCCTTCCTGGTGCCCGGCCGTGCCCGGGCCGGTCGCACCAGCGGAATCGACGGCCTCCGCCCCGGTGGCAGTGGCCCCGGGGCGCGTCCCAGCTGTCGCGGGACCCTCCGGCGGTGGAGAGGCTGGGCGGAGCGCCGACGCACCGGCCGAGCACCGAGGAGGAACGGATGACTTCCCGTCCTGGAGAACGCCTTCACGCCGTGGTCACCGGCGGGGCCGGTTTCGTCGGCTCCCACCTGTGCACCGCCCTGGTCGCCCACGGGTACCGGGTCACCTGCGTCGACGACTTCTGCACCGGGTCCACGGCCAACGTGGCCCACCTCGCGGACAGGCCCGGCTTCGAGCTGCGGGAGGCCGACGTCGGCGAGGGCCTGGACGTCGAAGGGCGCGTCGACTACGTCTTCCACCTGGCTTCCCCCGCCTCGCCCGCCGACTACCTGCGCCTGCCGCTGCACACGCTGGACGCGGGCAGCCGGGGCACCCGCAACGCCCTGGAGCTCGCCCGCCGGAACGGTGCCAGGTTCCTGCTCACCTCCACCTCGGAGGTGTACGGCGATCCGCTCCAGCACCCCCAGGTGGAGAGCTACTGGGGCAACGTCAACCCGGTCGGCCCGCGCAGCGTCTACGACGAGGCGAAACGGTTCGCCGAGGCGCTCACCACCGCCGAGGCCGGCGCCGTCGGTGTGGACACCGCGATCGTCCGGCTGTTCAACACCTACGGCCCGCGGATGCGCTCCCACGACGGACGGGCCGTGCCCACCTTCATCCGCCAGGCGCTGGCCGGGGAGCCGCTGACCGTCACCGGCGACGGCAACCAGACCAGGTCGCTCACCTACGTCACCGACACGGTCGACGGCATCCTGGCGATGGCACGCTCCGACCTGGCCGGTCCGGTGAACATCGGCAACGACGTCGAGTTCACGATGCTGGAACTGGCGCACCTGATCATCGAGCTCACGGACTCGCCCTCCACCGTGCAGTTCGTGGCCCGGCCGACCGACGACCCCGCGGTGCGGCGCCCCGACATCACGATGGCCCGCGACAAGCTCCGCTGGGAGCCGATGACGCAGGCCCGCGAGGGACTGGCCACCACGATCGAGTGGTTCCGCGCCCACCCGGAGGCCTGACACCGACGCTCCCGGTGAACGGTGTCCCGTCGCCGGCCGAATCGAGGAGGTCACGCGCCATGCGCGTGCTCGGAATCAACGCCCTGTTCCACGACCCGGCAGCCGCCCTGGTCATCGACGGCCGGACGGTGGCCGCCGCCGAGGAGGAACGGTTCAGCCGCCGCAAACACGGCAAGCGCCCGCTGCCCTTCTCCGCCTGGGAACTGCCGGTCCAGGCCGCCCGCTGGTGCCTGGAGCACGCCGGGCTGACACCCGCCGACCTCGACCTCGTCGGCTACTCCTTCGACCCCGCGCTGGCCCGCCCGGCCGACGCCATGGGCCTGGACGACCCCTGGGACCACCTGCGGCTGCGGTACGCCCACGAGGCGCCCGGCTTCCTCGCCGAGGCGCTGCCCGGCCTGGACCCGGCCGCCGTCCGCTTCGTCCCGCACCACGTCGCCCACGCGGCCTCCGCCGCCTACGCCGCCGACGGCGCCACCGACCCCTGTTCCGTCCTGGTCCTGGACGGCCGGGGAGAGGCCACCTCCCACCTCGCGGCCCGGCGGGTCGGCACCCGACTGGAACCGCTGGCCGGACAGCAGCTGCCCCACTCGATGGGGCTGGTGTACGAGGAACTCACCCAGCACCTGGGCTTCCTGCGCTCCTCGGACGAGTACAAGGTCATGGCGATGGCCTCCTACGGGACGCCGAGGATGGCCGACGCGGTGCGCCGCCACGTCCACCCGACGGGCGACGGCGGCTTCCGCGCGAGCGCCGTGCCCTGGTCCGAGTTCGCCCCCGCGCTCGCCCCCGGCCAGGAGTGGACCCAGCTGCACGCCGACCTCGCCGCCTCCACGCAGCACGTGCTGGAGGAGGTCATGCTCGACCTCGCCCGCTGGCTGCACGGCCGCACCGGCGACCGCCTGCTGACGCTGGCCGGCGGCGTGGCGCTCAACTGCGTGGCCAACTCCAGGATCGCGGCCGAGGGCCCCTTCGACCGGGTCTGGGTGCAGCCCGCCGCCGGGGACGCGGGCACCGCGCTGGGCGCGGCCCTCCACCTGGCCGCCTCGGGCGGTGACCAGCCGCTGCCGATGCCCGGCGTCGACCTCGGCCGGGGCTGGTCGGACGCGGAGGTGGAGGCGTGGCTGCGCCGCGCCCGTGTCCCGTACGAGCGGCCGGTCGACGTGGCCGCCGAGGTGGCCGCCGCGCTGGCCGAGGACGGGATCGTGGCGTGGTTCCAGGGCCGGTCCGAGTTCGGCCCCCGGGCGCTGGGCCACCGCTCGCTGCTGGCCCACCCCGGCCGGGCGGCCAACCTGGAGCGGCTGAACGACGTGAAGGGGCGCGAGCAGTTCCGGCCCGTCGCCCCGATGGTGCTCGCCGACCGGGCCGCCAAGATCTTCGAGGGGCCGCTGCCCAGCCCGTACATGCTCTTCGTGCACCGGGTCACCCCCGAATGGCGCGAGCGGATTCCCGCAGTCGTCCACGTGGACGGCACCGCGCGGATCCAGACCGTCGACCGCGCCGCCGACCCGCTCACCGCCCGGATGCTGGAGGAGTTCGAACTGCTCACCGGACTGCCGGTGGTGGTGAACACCAGCCTCAACACGGCCGGCCGGCCGATGGTCGACGACGTGCGCGACGCCCTGGAGTGCTTCGGCTCCTCCCCGGTCGACCTGCTGGCGCTGGGCCCGTTCGTGGTCCGGCGCGGCCGGATGTTCGCCGACCCGGCCCGGCCCGGGGAGGGAACGCGGTGAGCGGCGGCCCGACCGCCTACGCGGTGGTCGTCCCGACACTCGGCAGACCCAGCCTGACCGCCTGCCTCCGGGCGCTGGCGGACGGCCAGGGGCCGCCGCCGGAACAGGTCGTGCTGGTCGACGACCGCCCGCTGACCGACTGCGGGCCGCTGGCCGTCGAGGTGCCACCGGCACTGCGGGACCGGCTGACGGTCCTGCCCGGCGGCGGCAACGGCCCGGCGGCGGCCCGCAACACCGGGTGGCGCGGCGTCACCCAGCCCTGGGTCGCCTTCCTGGACGACGACACCGTTCCGGGCCCGACCTGGCCGCGCGACCTCGTGGCCGACCTGGCCGCCGCGCACCCCACGACCGGCGGCGTCCAGGGGCGCATCGAGGTGCCCCTGCCCACCGGGCGACGGCCCACCGACTGGGAGCGCGGCACGGCGGGCCTGGCCCGCTCCCGGTGGATCACCGCCGACATGGCCTACCGGCGGGCCGCGCTGGAACAGGTCGGCGGTTTCGACGAACGCTTCCGCCGGGCCTTCCGCGAGGACGCGGACCTGGCCCTGCGGGTGCTGGACGCCGGCTGGCGGCTGGAGCAGGGCGGCCGCCGCACCACCCACCCGGTGCGCCCGGCGGACCGCTGGGTCTCGCTGCGCCAGCAGGCCGGCAACGCGGACGACGTCCTGATGAACCGGCTGCACGGACCGCGCTGGTGGGAGCGGGCCCAGGCGCCCCGCGGCCGCTTCCCCGCCCACGTGGCGGTGACCGCCGCGGCGGTCACCGCCCTCGGAGCAGCCGCCGCCGGTCGCCCGCGCGCCGCCGCGGCCCTCGCCGCGCTGTGGCTGGCCGGCACGGCGCAGTTCGCCGCCGCCCGCGTCCTGCCCGGCCCGCGCACCAGGGAGGAGGTCGTCACGATGCTGCTGACCAGCGTGCTCATACCGCCGGCCGCCTGCCGGCACCGGCTCCTGGGCCTGCTGCGCCACCGTGCGGCCGAACCCTGGTACGCGCCGGATCCCGCCCTGCCCACCGCCGAACCGCAGGTGGTGCGGACGATCCGGCCGGTGGAACGGGAGGGGTCCTCATGAGCTCCGCCACCGGCCGGGCCCCGGCCGACGCGCGGCCCCCGCACCGCGGGGCGCGGCCCGAGGGGCCCTGGATCTTTCCCGCGCGCCCCCGGCCGGCCGGGCCCCCCGCGGCGGCCGCCGTGCTCTTCGACCGGGACGGGACCCTGGTGGAGGACGTGCCCTACAACGGAGACCCGGCCCAGGTGCGGCCGGTGCCCGGCGCCGCGCGGGCGGTGGCCGAGCTCCGGGCCGCGGGCCTGGGGCTGGGCGTCGTCAGCAACCAGTCCGGCGTGGCCCGCGGGCTGCTGACCCGGCGGCAGGTGACGGCCGTACAGAGCCGGATCGAGGACCTGATCGGCCCGTTCGGGATCTGGGCGGTCTGCCCGCACGGACCGACCGAGGGTTGCGGGTGCCGCAAGCCCGCGCCCGGCCTGGTCCTGGCCGCCTGCCGGGGCCTCGGCGTGCCGCCGGCCCGGACGGTCGTCATCGGGGACATCGGCGCCGACGTCGGAGCGGCCCGCGCGGCGGGCGCGCGGGCGATCCTCGTCCCGACCCCCGCCACCCGGCCGGAGGAGGTCGCGGACGCCGAGACCGTCGCGGCCGACCTCACCGCCGCCGTCCGGCTGGTCCTCGACGGCCGGCCCGGAACCGACCGGGAGGGCACATGACGACCCTCGTGGTCAGGCTCGACAGCGCCGGCGACGTCCTGCTCGCCGGCCCGGCCGTCCGGGCCGCCGCCCACCACTCCCGGCGGGTGGTGATGCTCTGCGGACCGCAGGGCGCCCCCGCCGCCCGGCTGCTCCCGGGCGTGGACGAGGTCGTGGTCTGGGACTCGCCCTGGACCGGCTTCGACCCGCCCCCCGCGACGGCCCGGGGCGTCATGGAACTGGTGTCCTCGCTCGCCTCCAGGAGGATCGAGCGGGCCCTCGTCCTGACCTCCTTCCACCAGAGCGCCCTGCCGACCGCACTGCTGCTGCGGATGGCGGGCGTGTCCCACATCGCCGCGGACAGCGTGGACTACCCGGGCTCGCTCCTGGACCTGCGCCACTGGCGCGGCGAGGGCCGCCACGAAGCGGAGGCCGCCCTCGACCTGGCCGGGGCCGCGGGCTTCCCTCTGCCGCCAGGCGACGACGGCCGGCTGGCCGTCCTGCCGCCGCCCGACCAGCGGCACCTCACCGGCCCCGGCCGCTACGTCGTCCTGCACCCGGGAGCCGCCGTGCCCGCCAGGGCGCCCGGGGCGCGCCTGGCCGCGGCCGCGGTACGGGCCCTGACCACCGCGGGCCACCGGGTGGTGGTGACCGGCGGACGGGCCGAGAAGGAGCTGACGGCCGAGGTGGCCGGCGCCGACGCCCTCGACCTCGGCGGGCGCACCGGCCTCGCCGAACTCGCGGGCGTCCTGGCCGGCGCGGACGCCGTCGTCGCCGGGAACACCGGTCCGGCCCACCTCGCCGCCGCCGTCGGCACCCCCGTCGCCTGCCTGTTCGCGCCCGTCGTGCCGGCCCACCGCTGGCGGCCGTACGGCGTGCCGCACGTGCTGCTGGGGCGTCAGGACGCCCCCTGCGCGGGGACCAGGGCCCGGACCTGCCCGGTCCCGGGCCACCCGTGCCTGGACTCGCTCACCGCGGAGGAGATCGTCACGGCCGTCGACCTCCTGCGGGGACCCGCCGATCCCGACCGAGCGGCCGCCCCGGAGGTGACCCGATGAACATCCTGCTGTGGCACGTGCACGGGTCCTGGACGACCGCGTTCGTCCAGGGACCGCACACCTACCTCGTACCGGTCACGGAGGGCCGCGGACCGGACGGCCTCGGACGCGCCCGCACCTTCGACTGGCCGCACACCGTCGTGGAACTGCCGCCCGAACGCCTCCGCGAGACCGACATCGACCTGGTGGTGCTCCAGCGGCCCCACGAGGCGGCGCTCGCCGAACGCTGGCTCGGCCGACGGCCCGGCCGCGACCTGCCCGCCGTCTACCTGGAGCACAACAGCCCCCACGGCGACGTCCCGGACACCCGCCACCCGATGGCCGACCGGGCCGACCTGACCCTCGTCCACGTCACGGCCTTCAACGACCTCTTCTGGGACTGCGGGCGCACCCGCACCACGGTCATCGAGCACGGCGTCGTCGACCCCGGGTACCGCTACACGGGAGAGCTGGCCGCCTCGGCCGTCGTGGTCAACGAGCCGGTCCGCCGTGGCCGCACGACCGGGACCGACCTGCTGCCGCTGTTCGCGCGGCAGGGCCCGCTCCACGTCTTCGGCATGGCGACCAGCGGGCTCGCCGCCCACCTCGGCCTGCCACCGGAGCGCTGCCGGACCGCCGAACTGCCCCAGGCCGCCCTGCACACCGAACTGCCCAGGCGCCGGCTCTACCTGCACCCCGTGCGGTGGACCTCCCTCGGCCTGTCGCTGCTGGAGGCGATGCACCTCGGCATGCCGGTGGTGGCCCTGGCCACCACCGAGGCCGTCCGCGCCGTGCCCCCCGGAACGGGCGTGCTCTCCACCGACGCCGGGGAACTCGCCGACGCGGTGCGCCACTACCTGGCCGACCCGGCGGCCGCCACCCAGGACGGGCTGCGCGCCCGCCAGGCCGCCCTGGAGCGGTACGGCCTGAAGAGGTTCCTCGCCGACTGGGACCGCCTGATCGAGGAGGTGACCCGTTGAACACGCCCCTGAGCATCGACCTGGTCTCCGAACACGCCAGCCCCCTCGCCGTCCTCGGCGGGGTCGACGCCGGCGGGCAGAACGTCCACGTCGCGGCGCTCGCCGGAGCCCTCGCCGACCTCGGCCACCGCGTCGTCGTCCACACCCGGCGGGACCGGGCCGACCTCGCCGAACACGTACCGCTGCGCCCGGGCGTCCTGGTCCACCACGTCCCGGCCGGCCCGGCGCGCCAGCTCCTCAAGGACCAGCTGCTGCCGTACATGCCGGCCTTCGGGGACGAACTGGCACGGTACTGGCGGGCCCGCCGGCCCGACATCGTGCACGCGCACTTCTGGATGTCCGGACTGGCCGCGCTGCGCGGGGCCCGGGACCTGGCCATCCCGGTCGTGCACACCTACCACGCGCTGGGTGTGGTCAAGCGGCGCCACCAGGGAGCGGCCGACACCAGCCCGCCCGGCCGCCGGACCATCGAGACCGCCATCGCCTGCTCGGCCCACCGGCTGGTCGCCACCTGCAGCGACGAGGTCGCCGAACTCCTGGGGATCGGGGCCCCCGCCGACCGGATCAGGGTCGTGCCCTGCGGCGTCGACCCGGCCCGCTTCACCCCGACCGGACCGAGCGCGCCGCGCGGCAGGCGCCGGCGGCTGCTCACGGTGGGCCGGATGGTCCCCCGCAAGGGTGCCGAGACCGCCGTCGAGGCGCTGGTCCGGCTGCCCGGCACCGAGCTCCTGGTGGCCGGCGGACCGCCCGTCGACCAGCTGGACGCCGACCCGTACGCGCGACGCCTGCGCGCGCTCGCGGCCCGGCTCGGCGTGGCCGACCGGCTCGTCCTGCTGGGCGCGGTTCCCGCCGACGAGATGCCCGCCCTGCTGCGCAGCAGCGACCTGGTGATCTGCCCCGCCCACTACGAGCCGTTCGGCATCGTCCCGCTGGAGGCGATGGCCTGCGGCGTGCCGGTGGTGGCCACGGCCGTCGGCGGCCATCTCGACACCATCACGGACGGGCGGACCGGCACCCTCGTGCCGCCCGCCTCCGCGGAGGCACTGGCCGCGGCCGCGCACGCCCTGCTGGCCGACCCGAAGACCCGTCAGGCCTACGGCGAGGCCGGGCGCCGCCGCGTCCTCGCCTTCTACACCTGGCGCACCGTCGCCACCGCCACGGCGAAGGTGTACGAGGAACTGCTGGACCGCAGCGACCCGCCCGCCCGGACGGCCGGCGCACCCCGGGCCCCGCGGGTCACGACAGGAGGCCCCCGATGACCGCAGGCTTCTTCGACGCCGCCGACGACCTGGAGCAGGCCGCACGGCACTGCCGGGCCCTGGAAACCGCCATCGGCGCCCTCCGGGCCCACCACCTGCCCCTGCTCACCGGCTGGGGCGAGGCGCTGGCCGGCCTGCTGCCCGCGGGCTGCCGCCTGCTCGCCGCCGGCAACGGCGGCAGCGCCGCCCAGGCCCAGCACCTGACGGCGGAACTGGTCGGCCGCTACCGGGGCGAGCGCGCCGCGTACTCGGCGATCTCCCTGCACGCCGAGACCTCCAGCCTCACCGCCATCGGCAACGACTACGGCTTCGAGGAGGTCTTCGCCCGCCAGGTCGAGGCGCACGGCAGCGCCGGTGACGTCCTGGTCCTGCTGTCCACCTCGGGCCGCAGCCCCAACCTGCTGGCGGCCGCCGACACGGCCCGCTCCCTGGGCCTGGGCGTGTGGGCGATGACGGGCCCCGCACCGAACCCGCTGGCGGAGCGCGCTGACGAGGTGCTGGCGGTGGAGGCGCCGGAGAGCGCCACCGTGCAGGAGGTCCACCTGGCCGCCCTGCACATGGTCTGCGAGGCCTTCGACGCGGCGCTCGACCGCCGTCAGGACACGGACGACCCGGTCGCCGCGCCCGGCCAGGACCTGCCCCGACTGCCCGGGAGGACCTCGTGAACGGCCCCCTGGTCGTGGTCGGCGACAGCCTGCTCGACATCGACGTCGACGGCCGCGCCGACCGCCTGGCCCCGGACGCCCCGGTGCCCGTGGTCGACGTGTCGTCCGAGCGCAGCCGCCCGGGCGGCGCCGCCCTCGCCGCGGGCCTGCTGGCACGCTCCGGCCGCGAGGTCGTCCTGGTCACCGCCCTGGGCGACGGAACGGCGGCCCGCACCCTGCGCCGCCACCTCACCGGACGCGTACGACTCGTGGAACTGCCGCTGGCCGGTGACCTCCCGGTCAAGACCCGGGTGCGGGTCGACGGCCGCGCCCTGCTGCGCGTCGACCGCGGCGGCGGAACCGTCGGGCCCCCCGACCGCCGGGCCGCCCAGGTGCTCGCCCGCGCCGCGGCCGTCCTGGTAGCCGACTACGGCCGGGGAGTCGCCGACCGGCTGCGCGCCCCGCTGACGGCCTGCGCCGCGCACGTCCCGCTCGTCTGGGACCCGCACCCGCGCGGCGGGCCGCCGGTCCCCGGGGCACGGCTGGTCACCCCCAACGCCGCCGAGGCCGGGTCCTGCGCCGCCGCCCTCGACCCCGGCGCCCCGACCGGGGACGGGCTCCCCGCCCACACCGCCCGGGGCGCCCTGCTGGCCGACCGCTGGCGCGTCGCCTCGGTGGCCGTCACCCTCGGGCGGCGGGGCGCGCTGCTCTGCCGGGGCACCGAGAGCCCGATCCTGCTCCCGGCCCCCTACGAGGCCACCGGCGACCCCTGCGGAGCCGGCGACTGCTTCGCGGCGGCCGCCACCGCGGCCCTGGCGGCCGGCGCCATCGCCGAGGAGGCGGTCCACGCCGCGGTCACCGCGGCGGCGGACTTCGTGGCCCGCGGCGGCGCCGGCAACCCGGCCCTGTGGGACCGGGCCCCCGGCCCGGCCACCGCCCCGCCGGACGCCCTCCGGATCGCCGAGGCCACCCGCGCCCGGGGCGGCACGGTCGTGGCGGCCGGCGGCTGCTTCGACCTGCTGCACGCCGGCCACGTCTCCCTCCTGGAGTCCGCCGCCCGCCTGGGCGACTGCCTGATCGTCTGCCTGAACTCCGACGACTCCGTGCGCCGGCTCAAGGGCCCGGGCCGCCCGCTCAACCCGGAGGACGACCGGGTCCGGGTCCTCACCGGCCTCGGCTGCGTCGACGCCATCCAGGTGTTCGAGGAGGACACCCCCGAACGGGTCCTGCGCACCCTGCGCCCCGACGTCTGGGTCAAGGGCGGCGACTACCGGCCCGAAGCCCTGCCCGAGGCCCCGGTGCTGGCCGAATGGGGCGGCCAGGTGCTCGTCCTGCCCTACCTGGACGGCCGTTCCACCACGGCGCTCGCCGAGCGGGCCGCCGTCCGGGCCCGCCCGTGACCGAGCGGCCCGCCCTCCTGGTCCTGCGGGCGCTCGGCCTGGGCGACCTGCTCACCGGCGTACCCGCCCTGCGCGCCCTGCGCCGCCACCACCCCGGCCACGAACTGGTCCTGGCCGCCCCGGCCCGGCTGGCACCCGCCCTCGCCGCCACCGGCACGGCGGACCGGCTGCTGGCCACCGACGCGCCCGGGCGCGAGGTGCCCCATCGCCTGCCCTGGGACGGCCCGCCGCCCGAACTCGCGGTGGACCTGCACGGCAACGGACCGGCCAGCCGTGACGCCCTGGCACGACTGCGGCCCACCCGCCTCATCGCCTACGCCGACGCCCGCGCCCCGCGCTGGCGCGACGACGAGCACGAGCGCGAACGCTGGTGCCGCCTGCTGCGCCACCACGGCATCGGAGCGGACGCCGACGACCTGCTCATCGCCCGGCCCGCCGTCGCCTCGCCCGCACCCGGGGCCGTGGTCGTCCACCCCGGAGCCGACGCGGCCGCCCGACAGTGGCCGCCCGACCGGTTCGCCGCCGTGGCCCGGGCGCTGCGGGCGGACGGCCGGCGGGTGGTGGTCACCGCCGGCCGGGGTGAACGCGCCCTCGCCGAGGACGTCGCACGCGGCGCCGGACTGCGGTCGGGGGACGTCCTGGGCGGCGGCGCGGACCTGCCCTTCCCGCTGCTGGCGGCACTGGTGGCCGAGGCCCGCGCGGTGGTCTGCGGGGACACCGGGATCGCCCACCTGGCCGCCGCGCTCGGCACGCCCTCGGTGACGCTGTTCGGCCCGGTCTCTCCGGTGCTGTGGGGGCCGCCGGACGTGCCCCGCCACCTCGCCCTCTGGCGGCACGAGGGCGAGGCGACGCGGCCCGGCGACGCCCACGGCCCCCGGCCCGACCCCCGGCTGCTGCGCATCCGCCCGGCCGAGGTGCTGGCCGCCCTCGCGGAACTGCCGCCACCGGTATCCCGCCCGGGGCGCGCGGCCCCGGTTCAGCCGACGTAGCGGCGGGCCCGGGAGGCACGCTGCGCCCCGTCCAGGCTGCGCAGCGCCCGTTCGACCCGGGGCGGCACGGTGCGCCGTTCGCGCAGCACCCACGGCAGGCCCGCCGCCGCCTCGGCGAAGGCCCGCAGGGACACCGCGTCCCGGGGCACGCTGCGGGCCAGGAAGGCGGTGCGGCGCGCCGCGGGCCACAGCGGCCGGCGCAACCAGGTGAACCAGAGGGTGTTGCGGATCCCGTGCCGCCGCCGCAACGTCGCGTCGCGGGCCGGGGAGGGCCGGTGGTGGACCGTCAGGTTGTCCGCGTACACCAGCCAGTGGCCGGCGCCCGCGAGGTCGGCGGCCAGCAGTTCCTCCTCGCCGCCCAGCCAGAGCCGCGGCGAGAAGCCGCCGGCGGCGCGGAACAGGTCGGTGCGCAGCACCGTCGCTCCGGCGAGGAAGGAGCCGAGAGCCGGCCCCGGGAGCCAACTCGGGGCGGGCACCGGTGAGTTCCGCAGCTCCTCGACGATCGGGTCCTCGCGCGGCGGCGCCTGGGGGCGGTCGGGGTCGTGGACCAGGATCCGGGCGGTGACCGCCGCCACCGGCGGGTGGGCGTCGAGGAGCCGGACCGCCGCGTCCAGCGAACCCGGCTCCCACCAGGTGTCGTCGTCGCAGAAGGCGAGGTAGCGCGTCGTCACCTCGCGGGCCGCCAGGTTCCGCCCGCAGGCCCCCGCGTTGCGCCCGGCCGGCAGCAGACGGGCGCCGCCCGGATGGTCGCGGACGGCCCGGGCCGTCCCGTCGGTGGAACCGTTGTCGACGACCAGCACGGGCGGGCGCTCCGGCAGCTCGGCCAGGCGGTCGAGGGTGTGCAGGAGTTCGCGGCGGCGCTCGTGGGTGATCACGACGACGGTGACCGGGTGCCGCCCCCCGGCCGGTTCGGGCGCCGCCACGGGCAGCCCCTCCAGGGTCCGGACGGCTCGCTCGACCCGCTCGGGCAGCGGATCGCGCCGGTGCAGGGCCAGCGGCAGCCGGGGCATGGCGGACACCAGGGCCCGGCGCGCCACCGGGCCGTGCGGTGCGGCCCGCAGCACCGCGGCGGTGTGGCCGAGCGCCACCGGGCGGGAGCGGCGCAGCCAGTCGGTGAGGAGCGTGTTGCGCAGCTGTCGGGCCGACCGTCCGGGCCGGGACTCCGGGGCGGGGTGGTGGTGGGCGACGACCTCGGGGCAGTACGCGAGGCCCCAGCCCTCGGCGGCGAGGTCCAGGGCCAGCAGTTGCTCCTCGCCGCCGAAGTGCAGCAGCGGGTCGAAACCGCCGACGGAGAGGAACGCGTCCCGGCGGACCACGGCGGCGCAGGCCAGGAAGCCGAGGACGGACGGTCCGGGCAGGTCCGCGTCGGTGCCGAGCGGGCCGGCGGCCAGTTCCTCGTTGATCGGGTCCGGTCGCTCGGCGGGACCGACCAGGGTGGCCCCGGTGAGCAGGGCCAGCCGCGGGTGCCGGTCGAGCAGCCGGACGGCGGAGTCCAGGGCGCCGGGCGCCCACCAGGAGTCGTCGTCGCTGAACGCGATGTACCGGGTGGGCAGCGCGGTGGCCCCGACGGCGCGGGCGGCCGCGCCGAGGTTGCGGCGCAGTTGGATCACCCGAACGGCGGGATGGCCGGCCAGGACGGCGTCGGCGGTGCCGTCGGCGGATCCGTTGTCGACGACGGCGATCGGCGGACGCTCGGGCAGCGCGGCCAGGTGGTCCAGGGCGTCGAGCACATTGGCCCGCCGGTTGCGGGTGATCAGGACCACGCCCAGGTCGGCAGGACGCATGGAGGCCCCCAGGAATCCGGTCGGTGGCGGGGAGCGCGGCGGACGGCGAGGGTCGCGGGGGTGCTGCCCCGCTGCCGCCGTCGCTCCTCCAGTGTGACTCCCGGGCGGCCGGCTGGCGTGGCGGGCGCCGGGCTTCCCGCACGGCTGCTCCGAGCTTCCCGCACGGCTGCGCCGGGTCGCCCTCACAGCTGGGCCGTGAGGGCGACCAGCAGCGCGGCCAGCCCCACGGCCAGCCAGGCGATGTAGTCCCCGAGCAGCCCGGAGTGCAGTCGGCGCAGCGGCAGGACGGTGGCCCGGAACAGCCCGCTGGTGCCGCGCCCGGGGTCGCGGCGGACGGCGGCGGTGGCGAAGCCGACGGCCAGCAGCGTGGAGAGCAGGCCCAGCAGCACTCCGGACACCGTCCACCAGGCCTCGGGCGCGGCGCCGGCGGGGGCCGGGGCGCCGCCCAGGGTCTGGGCGAGGTACCCGTCACGCTCGGTGAAGGCGGCCGCTCCCGCCGCGAGCGCGCGCCCCACGCCCGGCAGCACGCCGACGGCCAGACAGCCCGCCAGCAGTACCGCCGGGACGAGGAGCATCGGCACCGGCGGTCGGCGGCCCGGTTCGCGGATCTCGGGCTCCTCGCCCTCCCCGGTGGTCGCCGCCACCTCCGGGTGCTCGGCCGGCGGCGCGCCGACGCCGCCGAAGACCCGCAGCCCGGCGCGCAGCACCGCGCCGCCGGTGAGCGCGGACACCAGGACGAACACCGCCGGCAACCAGCCGCCCCAGCGCCCGGCGGCCTCCTCGGCGACGGCCTTGCCGAGCCCGGTACCGAACGGCGGCAGCCCGGCCAGGGCGAGTGCGCCGATGACGAACAGCAGCCCGGTGAAACGGAGTTCGCGGGCCCGGCCATGCAGCCCGTGCTCGTCGACCGAGCCGTAGCGGTCCAGCAGCACACCGGTGAGGCCGAACAGCGCCGCCTTGGCGCCCGCGTGGCCGGCCACGTACACGGCCGAGCCGGTCAGCCCCGCCGGGTCGAGCAGCGCCGCGCCGATCAGGAACAGGCCGATGTGCCCGACGGTGGAGAAGGCGAGCATCCGCTTGAGGTGCCGCTGCTGCCAGCACATCACGGCGCCGACCAGCGCCGTCAGCACGCCCGCGGCGAGCAGGGTGTCGCGGACCGCGGCGTCCGGTAGCCCGCCCGCCCCGGCGAAGACCACCCGGTGGATGCGGGCCACGCCGTAGAGGCCGAGTTCGACCATCACTCCGGACAGCAGCATGCAGACCGGGCTGGGCGCCACCGCGTGGGCGTCCGGCAGCCAGAAGTGGAAGGGCGCGGTCGCGGCCTTGACCAGCGGTCCGGCCAGCACCAGCACGAAGGCGACGACCACCAGGGCGTCCCGGCCGTGTCCGGCCGCGGCGCGTTGGTCAAGCGCGGCGCCGATCTGGGCGAGGCCGAGTTCGCCGGTGCGGGCGTAGAGCAGGCCGATGCCGAGCAGGGAGAGATACGCGGCGGCCGAGTTGACCAGTCCGAAGGCGAGCGCGCCCTGCAGCGGGCGCTCGTCCTCGATCCGGTAGCCGGTCAGCGCGTAGGCGACGGCGCCCATCAGCTCGAAGAAGACGAAGGCGTTGAAGAGGTCCCCGGTGAGCGCGAAGCCGCACATCCCGGCCTCGAAGAGCAGCAACAGCGCGGGGAACACCCCGCCGTGCTCGCCGGAGGGCTCGTCGAAGTACCGCCAGGCGTAGCAGACCACGGCGAGGACGAGGACGGCCGCGAGCAGGGCGAGGCCCGTGCCGAGCCGGTCGGCGACCAGCACGATGCCGACGCTGTGGCCGCCGTGCGGGCTCCAGCCGCCCAGCCACGACACCGCCCGGCCCTCCGGCGCGGTCCGGGACCACAGCAGGGCCAGGCAGACCACATCGACGGCGGCCCACGCGGCGGTCAGCGCGTCGCGGCCGGGGCGGGGGAGCCAGCGGCCGGCCACGGCCAGCACGGCCGCGCCGAGCAGCGGGACGGCGACGGCCAGCGGCAGCAGGTCAGCGGTGTTCACCGGGCGCTCACCCGCGCAGCCCGGTGAGTTCCTCCGGGTCCACCGTGCCGTGCCGCTTGCGCAGTTGGATGACCAGCGACAGCAGCAGCGCGGTGACGGTCGCCCCGACCACGACGTCGGTCAGGGTGAGCGCCTGGACCACCGGGTCGACCACCGGGGCGTCGGTCGGCAGGTCGGAGTAGACGGGAGCGGTGGCCCCGCTGCGGTAGCCGACCGCGAGCAGCAGCACGTAGGTGGAGGACTGGGCGACGGCCAGGCAGCCGACCGCCTGCACCAGGTTGCGGCTGGTCACCAGGCCGTACAGCCCGGCGAGCAGGATCCATCCGGCGACCAGGTACGGAAAGTAGCTCATGCGCCCACCTCGCTTCGCTCGGCGGTCGCTTCGCGAAACGCGCACCTCTTCATGGTTCGTTCGCTCCGCTCACTCACCCGCCCACCTCGCTTCGCTGGGCGGTCGCTTCGCGAAACGCGCACCTCTTCATTGGCCCACCCCGCCGTGGACGATCTCGACCGCCTGGTCGAGGAAGTGCGCCAGCAGGACCACCACGGCGGAGGCGACCTCGATCCCCACGGCGGCGTTGATCACCGCCACCAGCCCGCTGGAGGACATCTGGTTGAAGGTGCCGAGCGGCAGGGTGTTGGCGAGGTAGCCGGCGCCCTGGGCGAGGCCGATCAGGCCGAGTGCGGCGTAGCTGCCGGCGGCGATCGCGTCCGCCACGTCCAGGACGGCCAGGGGGCGGATCCGCTTGAGCACCCCGTAGTCGGCGGCGACGTAGGCCAGGTGCAGGGCGGTGGCCAGCGCGACGCCGCCCTGGAAGCCCCCGCCGGGGCTCAACTGGCCGTGGGCGACGAGGTATCCGCCGACCAGCACGGTGACCGGCAGCAGGGTGGCGCCGAACAACCGGGTGGTGGGAAGCACGGTTTCGGCGGCGGGGCGGCGCTTGTGTTCGTCCCGGGCGAGCCGCAGCAGTATGGCGGCGCCGAGCACCGAGCCGAACAGGATGGACTCCTCGCCGAGGGTGTCGAAGGCCCGTTGGTCGAAGTTGACGGAGGAGACGATGTTGGCCGTCTGCCGGGCCAGTCCGGCCGCCACCGCCCGTTCTCCGTACGGGTGGTCGCTGCCGCCGAAGGCGGGCAGCTCGGTGGCGGCGGTGATCAGGGCGGCGGCGAGGACGGCGGCGGCGGTGAGGAACAGCCGCAGCCGGGTGGTGCGGCTCACTCGGTCCGGTCCGGGTTCTCGTCCGCCTGCTCCTGGCGGCGCACCCGGCGGACGGTGAGCAGGATCAGCAGCGGGGTGACCGCGCTGCCGACCCCGAGCTGGGAGAGGGCGACGTCGGGCGCCTGGAGCACGGTGAACAGCAGCGCGAGGCAGAGCCCGAGCAGCGCGAGCACGGCGGCCTGCCGGACCGGGTCGCGGGTGAGCGCGGCGGTGGTCGCGGTGACGGCGGTGAGCAGCAGGGCGATCACGGTCAGGGCGTTGTTCACTGCTGAGCCTTCTGTTCGGCGCGCACGGTGGTGCGCGCGACGGCCATGGTGGTGACGGTGCCGCCGACGGCCAGCAGCAGGCCGATCACCAGCAGCTTGACGGCCGCCCGCCCGGGGCCGGTGTCCACGGCGAGGGCGAGCGCGACCAGCGGCGCGCCGAGGGCGGCGGCGGGGGAGAGGGCGTGCAGCCGCAGGTAGGGGCCGGGCAGCACGACGAGGGCGAGCGCGGCGAGCAACAGCGCGGCGGTGCCGGCCACCAGCAGGACCAGCGCGAGGGTGTGCCGGGGCGTCAACGCTGCCTCCCGGCCAGGAAGCGGGTGAACACCAGCGTTCCGGCGGGCGCCAGCACCGCGAGGTCCAGTGCCAGGTCGGTGTACGAGGTGCGGCTGAAGCCCTGGGCGAGCAGCAGCAGGACGACGGAGGCGGTGGTCGCGGCGAGGTTGAGCCCGGCCAGGCGTTGCTCGGGCGAGCCGCGCAGACCGAGCAGCAGGCACGGGCCGACCCCGCAGGCGGCCAGCACGGCCGCCGCGAGCAGCCAGGCGTTCACTCCCCGGCTCCGGTCAACGCCCGCTCCAGCGAGGAGAGTTCGTCGCCCAGTGCGTGGACGGTCAGCTCCCCGCCGTCCCGGCTGCCCACCGCGTACGCACCGGGCGTCGAGGACAGCAGCGCCGCGCCCCAGGCCGCCCCGGTGCCGGGGGCGAGCCGGACGGTGCGGAACCCGCTGCGGCGGTGCGCGGGGGAGAACACGGCGAGCGCGAGCCGGCCGGTGTCGGCCAGCAGGGTCCACGGGTACGCCCAGAGCGCCCGCCCCAGCCGGGCCGGTCCGCCGGGAGTCGCCCCGGACGCGCGCCGCACGGCCACCGCGCCCAGCGCCCCGAGGAGCGCCACGCCGCCGCCCACCGCCACCTCCAGCGGGGACACCGAACTGATGAACACGATGTTCAGCAACAGCAAAACCCCCCACCAGAGCAGGAGTTCGAGCATCGTTCGCATTTCCGCCACCCCCAGGTCGCTCCTCCGGGCACCCGCCACCGCGGCGGGCGGCCCCCAGGTGTACCGCCCGGTCGGCGTACGCGTCCCGCGCGCAACGCCGCGGCGCGCGTGATCGCCGCGCCGGACCACCCGTTCGCCGGGCGGCGGGCCGGAAAGCTCCGATGATCGGCCCGGCCCGCCCGGTCGTACTGCTCCGGTCGTACTGCTTCGGTCGCACTGCTTCGGTCGAGCTGCTACCGCTGCTCCTCCGGCTCGTGGGCCGGCTCCGTCACCTCGAACTCCGGGCCGTCCTGCGGCCCCTTCTCCTCCTCGTGCTCCGGCGGCGGACTGCCCTCGCCGGTCATCCGGGACTCCGGGGTCTCGACCGGCTCCGGCGGGTCCTCCGGCACCGGGTTCCTCATGGTGCTCATCGCGTTCGCCTCCTCGGTACGGGCGAGGACAGGCCGGTCAGGGCTGGAACAGCACCTTGACCACGCCGTCCTGCTTGCGTTGGAACATGTCGTACGCGTCCGGGGCCTCGGCCAGCGGCACGTGGTGGGTGGCGAAGCCCTCCACCCCCAGCGGGTCGCCGTCATCGAGCAGCGGCAGCAGGTCGTCCATCCAGCGCAGGACGTTCGCCTGCCCCATCCGCAGCCGTAGTTGCTTGTCGAACATGGTCATCATCGGCAGCGGGTCGGTCATTCCGCCGTACACGCCGGACAGCGAGATCGTGCCGCCGCGCCGGACCAGGTCCACCGCCAGGTGCAGGGCGTGCAGCCGGTCGAGGCCGACGCGGGTCATCAGCCTGGCGGCCAGCGCGTCCGGCAGCAGTGACGTCATCCGCTGAGCGGCGGTCGCGGCGGGGGAGCCGTGCGCCTCCATCCCCACCGCGTCGATCACGGAGTGGGGGCCACGGCCGTCGGTGAGGTCCCGGACGGCGTCCACGATCCGGGAGCCGAGCCGGGCCAGGTCGAGCACCTCGACCCCGTTCTCCCGGGCGCGCTCCAGCCGCTCGGGCACCAGATCGACGCCGATCACGGTGCCGGCCCCGCGATGACGGGCGATCCGGGTGCACATGTCCCCGATCGGACCCAGTCCGAGCACCGCGACGCTGCCGCCGGGCGGGATCTCCGCGTAGTCGACGGCCTGCCAGGCGGTGGGCAGCACGTCGGACAGCAGCACGTAGCGGTCGTCCGGCGGCCCGTGCGGGACGGGCACCGGCAGCGTGTTGCCGAACGGAACCCGCAGCAACTCGGCCTGGCCGCCCGGTACTTGACCGTAGAGCTTGGTGTAGCCGAAGAGGGCCGCGCCGGTGCCGTAGGCGTGCACCTGGGTGGTCTCGCACTGGGACTGCAGGCCCTGCACACAGGTGTGGCAGGTGCCGCAGGAGACATTGAACGGCACGACCACGCGCACGCCCGGATCGACGGCGTGCACTGCGGGGCCCACTTCGCGGACCACGCCCATCGCCTCGTGGCCCAGGATGTCGCCCTCGTCCAGGAAGGCGCCCAGCACCTCGTACAGGTGCAGGTCGGATCCGCAGAGCCCGGTGGTGGTGACCTCCACCAGGATGTCGGTGGGCTCCCGGATGACCGGGTCGGGTACGGAGTCGACGCGGACGTCTCGGCGTCCGTGCCAGGTCACGGCCTTCATGGTTCTCCTTCCGGACGGGCCGGCGGCCGCGCGGGGCGGCCGCCGGTGCCGGCGTCAGTCCTTCCCGACGTCCTTGACCTTCTCGCCGGCCTGCTTGAGGTCGCTCTTCATCTGCTTGCCCTTGCCCTCGGCCTCGACGACCGGGTCACCCGTCGCCTTGCCGACGGCCTCCTTGGCCTTGCCGTGGGCCTTCTCGGCCATGTTGCGCAGCTTGTCATCGGTGCCCATGGGGTGTGCTCCTCTCGTGGTTCCGACGGTGGGGGTCGCGCCCCCTCGGGCCGCGTGTGCCCCGGCGGCGCACTTCCACACCCACGGCCGTCTCAGGACGCCGTCGGCTCGTTGTGGGCGCGGCTCGCCCGCCGCCCGAGGGCGGTCAGCCGGTGGACCGGGCCGCCCTGGCGGTGCCGGGACGCGGCCCGCACACCCGGCACGCCGTGCTCCGGCGCCGCACCGGCGGAGGGCAGCAGTCGCGCGGTCAGGGCCAGCAGCCGGTTGGTGGTGGCGGGAGCGACGCCGTGGGTGAGCACGGCGGCCTTCGCCAGCGGCGTCAGCACCAGCTCGCGCCGCCCACCCTCGATGGCCCGGACGATCCGCCGCGCCGCCCGCCGGGCGTCCATCGACACCAGCGGCATGGAGGCGGCGGTCGCGAACCAGGCGTACTCGCTGCCCGCCTGCCCGGCGAACTCGGCGGCCGTGTGCGAGCCGGTGCGCATCAGTCCCGGCAGCACGGTGGTCACCCGGATGCCGTACGGCGCCAGCTCCGCCGCCAGCCCCTCCGAGAGGCCGGTGAGCGCGAACTTGGCGGCCACGTACGGCAACAGGTGCGGGGCCGGGATCCGGCCGCCGATCGAGCTGATCATGACGATCGAGCCCGAGCCACGGGCCCGCATCTCCGGCAGCACGGCCTGGACCAGCCGCAGCGGTGCCATCGTCATCAACTCGTGCGCCCGCCGGAAGTCCTGCTCCTGCACCGCAGAGAACGGGCCGACCTGGATCAGACCGGCATTGTTGACCAGCAGGTCCACCTCGGTGCCGAAGCGCTCCCGGACGGCGGCGAGCAGTTGCCCGGGCGCCTCCGGGTCCATGAGGTCACAGGCCGTGGCGGCCACGTCGCCCGGCAGGCCGCGCAGCTGCCGCAGCGCCCGCTCCAGGCCGACCTCGTCCCGCCCGCAGAGCATCACCCGGCAGCCCCGCTCCGCCAGCTCACCCGCGATCAGCAGTCCCAGCCCGCGGGAGGATCCGGTCACCAGCGCCGTTCGTCCGGCCAGCTCAACCATCGCCGGCACCCCTTCCTCGCTCCCAGTAGTCCGACGTCGGCGCGTGTGTCCGACCACCCCGCCCGCAAACCCGGTGGTGTGGCCGGGCCCGGCCCGGGCATCCGCCGTAGCGTGAAGAGCCCCACCGGCCGGACCGGCCTGACCAGCAGCGACCCGCACGCGCCGGGCTGGCGGCGGGTGCGCCGGGGGAGGGGCTTCGGCTACCGCGACACCGACGGCAGCCCGCTGCGCGACCCGCTGGCGATCGCCCGGGCCAAGGCCCTCGCGATCCCTCCGGCCTGGACCGACGTGTGGATCTGCCCACACCCCCGCGGGCACCTCCAGGCCGTCGGGACGGGCGCGGCCGGGCGCCGCCAGTACCTCTACCACCCGGAGTTCCGGGCCCGCCAGGAGCGCGCCAAGCACGACCACGTGCTCGCCGTCGCCCCCGCCCTCCCCGCGCTGCGCCGCCGGGTCGCGGAGGACCTCACCCGGCGCGGCCTCGGCCCCGACCGCGTCCTCGGCTGCGCCACCCGGCTGCTCGACCTGGGCTTCTTCCGCATCGGCTCGCCCGGCTACGAGCGCGACAACGGCTCGTACGGCCTGACCACCCTGCGGCGCGACCAGGTGACCGTGCGGCGTGACCGGGTGCACTTCGCCTACCGCGCCAAATCCGGCCGCGAGCGCGACCTCACCCTGACCGACCGGGCGGCGGCCGCCGCCGTGGGGGCCCTGCTGCGCCGTCCGGACCCGGGGCCCCGGCTGCTGGCCTACCGCGAGGGCCGGACCTGGACGGAGGTCGACGCCGCCCGGCTCAACGGCTACCTGCGCGAGCACACCGGCACGGACCTGTCCGCCAAGGACTTCCGCACCTGGCACGCCACCGTACTGGCCGCCGTGGGCCTGGCCGTCTCCTGGCCGGTGGCCGGGCACTCCGCGACCGCCCGACGACGCGCGGCGGCCCGGGTGGTCCGGGAGGTGGCCGAGTACCTGGGCGACACCCCCGCGGTCTGCCGGGCCTCCTACCTGAACCCGCGCCTGTTCGAGCTGTACGAGGAGGGCGTCACCCTGGCGGCGGCCCTGCGGGGCCTGGCCCCCGGCGAGGGGCAGGGACTGCCGGGTACGGGCGAGGAGGTCGAGCGGGCCGTGCTCGAACTGCTCGGCGGCGGCTAGCCGGTCAGCGGTGACGGTACGGACTCCGGCAGGTCCCGGCGGCCTCGACCGACTCCGCCGGTCGGTCAGCCGGTGGCCGGTCAGCCGGTGGCCGGGCGCGCCCAGGTGAGCAGCCGCTCGCGCGGCCAGGTGGTGACCAGCCGTTCGGGCGTGAGTCCGAAGCGGGCCGCGCGGGCGTAGCCCGAGGTGAGCCAGTGGAGCTGTTCCGGGGCGTGGGCGTCGGTGTCGACGGCGAAGAGGCAGCCCGCGTCGGCCGCCAGGCGGAGCAGGTCATCGGGCGGGTCGCGGCGCTCGGGGCGGCAGTTGATCTCCACGGCCGTTCCGGCGGCGGCGCAGGCGGCGAAGACGGCCTCGGCGTCGAAGCGGGACTGCGGCCGGCCGCGGCCGGTGACGATCCGGCCGGTGCAGTGGCCGAGCACGTTGGTGCGGGGGTGGCGGACGGCCGCGAGCATCCGGGCCGTCATCGGCTCCGGCTCCGAGCGCAGTTTGGAGTGGACCGAGGCCACCACCACGTCGAGCCGGTCGAGCAGTTCGGGTTCCTGGTCGAGCGAGCCGTCGTCCAGGATGTCGCACTCGATCCCGGTGAGCAGCCGGAAGGATCCGTCCTGCGCGTTGAGGTCCGCGACCACGTCGAGCTGGTGCCGCAGCCGTTCGGGGCTGAGGCCGTGGGCGATGGTCAGCCGGGGCGAGTGGTCGGTGAGGACGGCCCAGTCGTGGCCCAGCGCGCGGGCGGCCTCGGCCATCTCCTCGATCGGGTGGCCGCCGTCGGACCAGTCGGAGTGCAGGTGGCAGTCGCCCCGCGCGGTCGCGGCGAGCTCCCACGCGGCCCGGGCGGCCGGTCCGGCGGCGCTCTCCAGCCGGGCGAGGTAGGTCGGGGTCGCACCGGCGGCGGCCTCGGCGATCACCTCGGCGGTGACCGGCCCGACGCCCGGCAGGCGCTGGGCCCGGGCGGCGTCCACCGGCCCGGGCGGCAGCGCGCGGACCGCGTCGGCCGCGGTGTGGAAGGCGCGCACCCGGTAGGGCGAGGCGTCGTTCCACTCCAGCAGGAACGCGATCCGCCGCAGCGCCGTCGCCGGATCCATGGCGGCCGGTGGGTGCGCCGCCGGTCAGCGCCCCCGCGCCAGCGCGCGGGCGGCGGCGCCGACCAGGACCGCGCCGCCGGCGGCGAGCAGGCCGTGGTGCTGGGAGGCCCAGAGCTGGGCGCTGCGTTCGTGGGCCTCCTCGTCGAAGCGGCCGTGGGCGCCGTGGTCGCGGGAGGCGTCGGCCGGGGCCCAGAGGTTGGCGTGGTCGTCCGGGTTCCGCGGGCCCCGGTCCTGCTGGGCGGCGATGCCGGTGCGCGCGAGGTAGCGGTCGAGCAGGCCGGGGGCGATGGCGTTGGCGATCAGGGTGGCCGCGGTGCTGCCGCCCACCCAGTACTCGCGGCGCCCGGGGTGGTCGGCGGCGTAGCGGACGGCGCGGGCGGCCACGTGGGGCTGGTACACGGGCGCGACGGGCCGGGCCCGGCCGCGCAGCCGGTTGAGCACCCAGTCGAACTGCGGGGTGTTGACCGCGGGCATCTGCACCATGGTCGTCCGTACCCCGGTCCCGCTGGCGAGGAGCTCGCAGCGCAGCGCCTCGTGCCAGCCCTGGATGGCGTGCTTGGCGCCGCTGTAGGCGGTCTGGAGCGGGATGCCGCGGTAGGCGATCGCGGAGCCGACCTGCACGATGGTGCCGTGGTCGCGCGGCAGCATCCGGTTCAGCGCGGCCCGGGTGGCGTTGACGTAGCCGAGGTAGGTGACCTCGGTGACCCGGCGGTACTCCTCGGGGCTGATCTCCGTGAACGGTGCGAACACCGAGACGAAGGCGTCGTTGATCCAGACGTCGATCGGCCCGAACTCGGCCTCGGCGCGGGCGGCCACGGCCTCGCAGGCCTCCGGATCGGAGACGTCCGCCAGGACGGTGCGCACCGGTGATCCGGCGGCCTGGGCCTCGGCGGAGGCCGCGCGCAGCCCGGCGACGCCACGGGCGACCAGCACCAGCCGGTTGCCGTCGGTGGCGAACGCCCGGACGCAGGCCCGGCCGACTCCGGCGGTGGCGCCGGTGATGACCACGGTTCGGGGCTCGGAATGCGTACGGATCCTCATGGCGGGCGTCTTGCCCGCGGTCCGGTGCCGAAACGTCCCGCGGGTCGGCGTGTCACGGGTGGGGGCCGTCGCGGTCCGGTCCGCCCGGCGGCTGGGAGCTCCGGCCGTTGTGCCGGCACAGGTGCCCGACGGGCAGCACCAGCCAGCAGGACGCGAACCACAGCATGACCGCCGCGGTGATCCAGCCGGACACCGCCGAGTCGGTCGCCACCCGCAGCAGGAGAAGCAGCGCGGAGCCGATGGTCAGGGCCAGCAGCACCAGTCCGACGGCGACCAATCTGGCTGCGGCATCGACCAGTTGGGGCTTGAGGCGGCGCCCGGCGAAGATCCGGTGGTAGGCCACGGGGGAGGTCAGCGAGCCGGTGGCGAGCGCCCCGAGCACGACGGTGGCCACGTACAGTCCCCGGTCGAAGCCGCCGAGTTGGGAGAAGCGCGGCATGAAGACCACGCTCAGCAGGAAGCCGAAGAGGATCTGCGAGCCGGTCTGGGCGACCCGGACCTCCTGGAGCAGATCGGTCCAGCGCCGGTCGGCCCGCTCCTCGGGTGACTCCCTACGGCCGGTCCGGGGCCGGGAACCGTGGCCGTCGGGGCGGGTGTTCGTCGCCGTCATCCTTCTCGCCTCCGCCTCCTCACGTCGGCGCGTGTAGCCGCGACCGGGCGGGGCAAACGCCGGGCATGGACGAGGACCACACGGCCTCTCCGGCCGCACCCGGGTCGGCCCCGGAGCAATCGACCGTCCGCTCCGCGCGGCGCAGCGGTCGGGACGGCTCGGCGCCGTCCCGACCGCTGCGCCGCTCCGACGGCTCGGCGGGGGCCGGGGGGCGGTCCGGCGCCGGAGGCCTGTGGGCCGCGATGGAGTGCGGCGGGCCGGTGCGGATCCTCCACGTCGCCGGGGAACCGGGCCACGATTCGACGGCCGGGCTGCGCGGTGCGCCGGCCCGTCCGGTCGAGGACGGCGTCGAGCGGGTCGTGCTCGATCCCGGTCCGTTGCCGGGGGCGGCGCCTGACGCGCCGTCGGCGGCGGAACCGTCGCCGGAGTCCGGACGGTCGTCGGAAGAAGTGTCGTCGGCGCGACCGGGTGCTCCGCCGGGCCCGGTGTAGGAGGGCGGGCATGGACCGTACCGGGCGAGGACGACCGGCGGCCGCCGGTGAGACCAGGCGGCTCGCCTTCACCGGCAGTGAGGGCGCGGTGCAGCGCAGCCGTGAGTTCAGCCGGGCGGCGCTGCGGTCCTGGCACTGGCTGCCCGAGGACGACCGGCAACGGTGCGACGACGAGCAGCGGGCCGTGGCGGAGGACGTCCTGCTGATGGTCTCGGAACTGGTCACCAACGCGTGTCTGCACGCCCCCGGAGGACCGCGCGAGTTGCGCCTGGACTGGGACGGCGTGCGCCTGAGGGTGGAGGTCGCGGACGCCAGCCCGGTGCTGCCGCGGCTGGCCGAGGCCGGCGATCCGGGCCGGCCGGGAGGGCACGGCCTGCGAGTGGTCGACCGGCTGGCGCGCGCGTGGGGCGCGGGGCCCGACGACGGCGGCAAGCTGGTCTGGCTGGAGGTCGGGTCCCCGCTCGACCGGCACGTACGGATCGACGGCTTCAACCGGGGTGGTTGAAGCCGTCGAGGGGAGGGCGCTACGGCTGCCCGGGGTGCGGTCGCGGCGGCGGTGCCGGGTCGGGGTCCGGGTAGGGCGTGGGGTCCGGGAACGGCGGGATGGGAGGAGGAACCGGGTCGGGGCCGCCCGGCCGCGGCGCGGGGTTGGGGTGGGGGATCGGCTGGGTGTCCGGGTCAGGGGGCGTGGGAACGGTCATGGCACACCTCACTGACCGAGCGCGTGGGCCAGTTCACGCTTGTTCATCTTCGAACGGCCCTTGATGTTGCGGTGCTTCGCCTCGTTGTAGAGCTGGTCGTAGGTCGGACCGCCGGCGCCCTTGTGCGAGCGCAGTCCGCCGCGCCGACCGGACGACATGTCGTGGGTCGAGGTGCGGCTCGCCGTCTTGGACTCGCCGTGGCGGGCGCGTTCCTTGTTGACCGTCCGGGCGGCGATCTCCTTGGCCCGCTTCTCGCTCTCGCCCCGGTCGAGCGCACTGTCCTTGATGTGCTCGTACTGGCGTTCCCGCTTGGGGCTGGATCCTCGGGGCATGGCCGCCCCTCCTCTCGTGGTCCGGGTCGTTGTCTGAGCACGTGTACCCGGAAGAATCAGAAGAAATCGTACGAAAACGTGAATTCGATGTCGTATGTCGGGTAGAACAACCGTGCGGCGGTTCGCCGGACGAACGCCGCCCGGCACCCGGTCCGGGTGCCATCGGGACCTCGCCCCTCGAAACCGGTCAGGTCCTGGGAAAGAGCCCCCGACGAACGGGCGCCGGCCCGTGGGCGTCGTCGGGCCGTCGTCCCGAGGCCGAGGAGGACTCGTGTCCACCCCTCTGGAAGCAGCTCCCCATGGCGGGCAGGAAACCGACCTGTCCTCGGGCACCCCGCCCGACCTGCCGCCGAGACCCAGCAAGACCGAACTCCGCGCGATGGGGAAGACCGAGGCGCGGGAACTCAGCGACGCGCTGTTCGAGCGGCTGTCCGGGCTGGCGCGGGAGAGCGCGGCCTACAGCTACGTGCGCGGCACGATCATCGAGCTGAACATGCCGCTGGTGCGGTTCATCGCGGCCCGCTTCCGGCACCGGGCCGAGGACATGGACGACATCCTCCAGGTGGGCACGATCGGTCTGATCAAGGCCGTCGACGGCTACGACCCGCACCGCGGCGTCGAGTTCGTCACCTACGCCATCCCCACCATCGCCGGCGAGATGAAGCGCTTCTTCCGGGACACCTCCTGGCCGGTGCGCGTGCCGCGCAGCATGCAGGAGCTGTACCTGACGGTGGCCCGCGGCTCGGACCGGCTGGAGCAGCAGCTCGGGCGCCTCCCGCAGCCGGAGGAGATCGCCGAGGACCTCCACCTGAGCGTCGAGCAGGCCACCGAGGGCCTGGTCGCGGGCCGGGTCTACCGCCCCAGCTCACTGGACGCCCTGCGCGACCAGGACTCCGACGAGAGCGGCAGCGCGATGCTGGACCGGCTCGGCGGCTGCGACCCCGGGATCGAACTCGCCGACTTCCGCACCGCCGTGCGCCCCCTGCTCGCCGAGCTGCCCGAGCGTGAGCAGACGGTGCTCAAACTGCGCTTCTGGGACGGCTGCACCCAGTCGGAGATCGCCGCGCGGATCGGCGTCTCCCAGATGCACGTCTCCCGCCTGCTGAGCGCCACGCTGAACCGGTTGCGCGAGCAGCTGGAGGACCACGACGCCCCCGGCTGGGCCGACGAACCGGCCGAGGCGGACTGAGTTCCACCCGCGCCGGGTGTTTCCGACCCCCCGCAGCGGTTAGTCGCGCTGCGGGGGGTCGTCGCGTCAAGGACGTCAAGGAGGAGCACCGTGTCCCCGAAGGTTTCCGACCACATCCTGGAACGACTGCGCGCCTGGGACGTCGAGTACGTCTTCGGCTATCCCGGCGACGGCATCAACGGGCTGCTCGCGGCCTGGGGCCGGGCCGACAACAAGCCCGTCTTCGTCCAGGCCCGGCACGAGGAGATGGCCGCCTTCGAGGCCGTCGGCTACGCCAAGTTCTCCGGCCGCACCGGAGTGTGCGTCGCCACCTCCGGTCCGGGCGCGATCCACCTGCTCAACGGGCTGTACGACGCCAAGCTGGACCACGTCCCGGTGGTCGCCCTGGTCGGGCAGACCAACCGCAGCGCCATGGGCGGCTCCTACCAGCAGGAGGTCGACCTGCTCAGCCTCTACAAGGACGTCGCCGCCGAGTACTGCCAGATGGTCACCGTCCCCGAGCAGCTGCCCAACGTGCTCGACCGGGCGATGCGCACCGCCGCCGCCCGCCGCACCGTGACCGCCGTGATCGTGCCCGCCGACGTCCAGGAGCTGGACTACAGCCCGCCGGAGCACGCCTTCAAGATGGTCCCCTCCAGCCTGGGCGCCCCGCAGTGGACGGTCGTCCCCCAGGACGACGAGCTGCGCCGGGCCGCCGACGTGCTCAACGCCGGCAGCAGGGTCGCCGTACTGGTCGGCCAGGGCGCCCGCAGCGCCCGCCAGCAGGTCCAGCAGGTCGCCGAACTGCTCGGCGCCGGGGTCGCCAAGGCGCTGCTCGGCAAGGACGTGCTGCCGGACACGCTGCCCTACGTCACCGGGTCGATCGGCCTGCTCGGCACCCGCCCGTCGTACGAGCTGATGCGCGACTGCGACACCCTGCTGACCATCGGCTCGTCCTTCCCGTACAGCCAGTTCCTGCCCGAGTTCGGGCAGGCCAGGGCCGTGCAGATCGACCTCGACCCGTTCATGGTCGGGATGCGCTACCCGTACGAGGTCAACCTGGTCGGCGACGCCGCCCGCACGCTGGACCGGCTGCTGCCGCTGCTGGTCCGCAAGGAGGACCGGCACTGGCAGCGCACCGTCTGCGACAACACCGAGCGCTGGCAGGAGGTGATGGAGCGGCGCGCCGGGGTCGAGGCCGACCCGATCAACCCCGAGTACGCGATCCACGCCCTCGACCACCTGCTGCCCGACGACGCCATGGTCACCGCCGACTCCGGCTCCGCCGCCAACTGGTACGCCCGCCACCTGCGCTTCCGCGGCCGGATGCGCGGCTCGCTGTCCGGCACCCTGGCCACCATGGGCCCCGGCGTCCCGTACGCGATCGGCGCCAAGTTCGCCCACCCCGACCGGCCCGCCATCGCCATCGTCGGCGACGGCGCGATGCAGATGAACGGCCTCGCCGAACTGATCACCATCGCCAAGTACTGGCAGCAGTGGGAGGACCCGAGGCTGGTGGTGGCGGTGCTCAACAACCGCGACCTCAACCAGGTCACCTGGGAGATGCGGGCCATGGAGGGCGCCCCGAGCTTCCTGCCCTCCCAGCAGCTGCCCGACATCGACTACGCGGGCTTCGCGCGCAGCCTCGGCCTGGGAGCGGAGAGCGCGGTCGCTCCGGACGACGTCCCCGGCGGCTGGCAGCGCGCCCTCGGCGCCGACCGCCCGTTCGTCCTGGAACTGCGCACCGACCCGGCCGTGCCGCCCATCCCGCCGCACGCCACCTGGGACCAGATCCAGGCCGCCGCGGCGTCCGTGCTGCGCGGCGACGCCGACCGCAAGGCGATGGTCCGCCAGGGGTTCAAGGCGAAGCTCCAGGAGCTGCTGCCGTCCTTCGGAGGCCGGCATGGCCGTCACTGACCTCGTCGACCTCGCCGTGCGCAACATCCGCACCGGCCGCTTCCAGCGCTCCCTGGCCCTGGCGACCGGCATCGGCTCGGTGATCACCGCAGCCGAGATCTACCTGGAGCACGACCGGGCCGGCTTCGGCAACCGCGTCATGTGGTGGCCGGTCCTGCTCGGCCCGGTCGGCGCCGTCGCCGGGGTGGCCGGGGCGCTCAGCCCCCGGGCCGCCCGGACCCTGCTGCCGGTCGCCTCCGCCTCCATCGTCGCCAACGGCCTCCAGGGCACCTGGCTGCACGTGCGCGGCATCGCCGAGAAGCCCGGCGGCTGGGAGATGGCCCGGTACAACATCGAGATGGGCCCGCCGCTGTTCGCCCCGCTGCTGATGAGCATGGTCGGAGGGATGGGTTTGGTCGCCGCCGTCCTGCGTCGGGAGTCGCCCGATGCCTGAGCCCCGTTTCCCCGGCTTCGACGTGCTCTCCCAGGCCCGGTACTGGGACCGCGAGACGACGGCCGTGGTGGTCGCCCGCACCGGCCCGCCACCGCCGCTCCGGTTCTTCACCCCCGCCGAGGAGTCCACCGCCCGCGCCCTGCTCGACCAGCTGCTCGACCACCCCGAAGCCCCGCTGCTGCCGATGATCGACGCCCGGCTCGCCGAACTGGAGACCGACGGCTGGCACTACGCGGACATGCCGATGGACGACGAGGCCTGGCGCCGCTCCCTGCACGCCCTGGACGAGGAGGCCGACGGCCCGTTCGCCGCGCTCAGCGAGGTCCAGCAACGGGCGATCATCGGGCGGGTCCAGGAACTCACCGGCGAGCACTGGCACGGGATGCCTGCCAAGCACGTCTGGAGCCTGTGGACCAGGTACGCCTGCACGGCGTACTACTCCCACCCCACCGCCTGGAACGAGATCGGCTTCGGCGGCCCCGCCCACCCCCGCGGATACCTGCGCCTCGGCCCGGACCAGCGGGAACCCTGGGAGGTCGCGGACGCCCACTCCAGCCCGCCCCGGCCCCCTGACAACGAGCCGCCCCACCCCGTACCGCCCGCCACCGACCCCGGCCGGCACTCCCGGCTGCGCGCCGCCGCCGAGACCGTACGGGCCAACGTCGAGGCCGAGCGCGAGGTCCGCCGGACCAACGCCTCCGCCTGGCTGCTGCCCGAGGACGGCCACGGCTTCGACCACACCCTGCGGCGCGACATGCGGCGCTACGCGGACACCGACGAGGTGGACCTGCTGATCGTCGGCTGCGGCGCGGGCGGCGCCACCCTCGCCCAGCGGATGGCCCGCCGCGGCTGGAGCGTCGTGGTGCTGGAGGCCGGCCCCTTCTGGGACCCGCTCAACGACTGGGTCAGCGACGAGGCCTCCTCCCACCACCTGTACTGGACCGAGCCCCGGCTCATCTCCGGCAGTGACCCGGTACCGCTCGGCTCCAACAACTCCGGCCGCGGCGTGGGCGGTTCGATGGTCCACTTCGCCGGCTACACCCCCCGCTTCCACCCCTCCGACTTCCGCACCCACAGCCTCGACGGCGTCGGCGCCGACTGGCCGATCGACTACGAGGACCTGCGCGACTCCTACCGCCGCGTCGAGTACGAACTCCCCGTCGCCGGGCAGTACTGGCCCTGGGGCGACCCGCACCCCTATCCGCACGCGCCGCACCCAGTCGGCGGCAACGGGGAGATCTTCCTGCGCGGAGCCGCCGCCCTCGGCATCCAGGCCCGGGTCGGCCCGGTCGCCATCACCAACGGCCGCTTCGGCCGCCGACCGCACTGCATCTACCGGGGCTTCTGCCTCCAGGGCTGCAAGGTCAACGCCAAGGCCTCCCCGCTGATCACCCACGTCCCCGACGCCCTCGCCCACGGCGCCGAGATCCGCGCCGACTGCATGGCGGCCGCCGTCGAACTCGACGCCAACGGGCTCGCCCGCGGCGTGCGCTACTTCCACAACGGCCGCGAGCACCTCCAGCTCGCCCGTACCGTCGCCGTCGCCGGCTACGCCATCGAGACCCCGCGACTGCTGCTCAACTCGGCCTGCCCGCGCTTCCCCGAGGGCCTGTGCAACGACCACGACCTGGTCGGCCGGTACGTCATGGTGCAGGGCGCCCCGCAGACCTCCGGCCGCTTCGAGGAGGAGATCCGCGCCTACAAGGCCCCGCCGCCCGAAGTCTCCACCGAGCAGTACTACGAGACCGACCCGGACAAGCCCTACAAGCGCGGCTTCACCATCCAGAACATCTCCCCCCTGCCGATCACCTGGGCCGAGCACGTGGTCGCCCAGGGCCACTGGGGGGCCGACCTGCGCAGGTACCTCTCGGACTACGTCCACTGGGCCACCCTCGGCGCCATGGCCGAACTGCTGCCCCAGCCGGACAACCGGGTCACCCTCGCCGAGCAGACCGACCGGTACGGTCTGCCGGTCGCCAACTTCGCCTTCTCCCAGTGCGACAACGACCGGATGCTGATCTCGGCCGCCCGCGAGGTGATGGAGTCCATCCTGCGCGCCGCGGGAGCGAGCGAGGTGATCACCATCGACCGCTACGCCCACCTGGTCGGCGGCTGCCGGATGGCCGACCACCCCCTCGCCGGCGTCGTCGACCACCGGCTGCGCACCTTCGCCGTGCCCAACCTGCTGATCACCGACGGCAGCGTGCTGCCCACCCAGGGCAGCGCCAACCCCGCGCTGACCATCATGGCCCTGGTCGACCGGGCCGCCGGCCTGCTGGCGGCCGGCGAACGCTCCGGACTGCGGGCACCGTCATGAGCGAGCTCGAACGCATCGAGGTCAGCGTCTACACCGTCCCCACCGACGCGCCCGAGGCGGACGGCACCCTCGCCTGGGACCGGACCACCGTGGTCCTCGCCGAGGCCGTCAGCGGCTCCCACCGGGGCCTCGGCTGGACCTACGGCGCGCCCGCCACCGCCACCGTCATCAGCGGGCAACTCGCCCCGCTGGTCACCGGCCGCGACCCGCACGACACCACCGGCGCCCACGAGGCGATGAACCGGGCGGTGCGCAACGCCGGCCGCCCCGGGCTGATCTCCGGCGCCATCTCGGCCGTCGACCTCGCCCTCTGGGACCTGCGCGGCCACCTGCTCGGACTGCCGCTGGCCCGACTGCTCGGCGGCGCCGCCCGACCCGTCCCGGTGTACGGCAGCGGCGGCTTCACCACCTACTCGGCCGAGCAGCAGGAACGCCAACTGCGCGGCTGGGCCGAGGAACAGGGCATCCCCCGGGTCAAGATCAAGATCGGCGAGTCCTGGGGCACCCGGGAACAGCGCGACCTCGAACGGGTCCGCGCCGCCCGCGCCACCGTCGGCGACGGGGTCGAGCTCTACACCGACGCCAACGGCGGATACCGGCGCAAACAGGCCGTCCGGGTCGGCGCCGCCCTCGCCGACCAGGGCGTCAGCTGGTACGAGGAACCCGTCTCCTCCGATGACCTCACCGGCCTGCGGGTCGTCCGCGACGCCGTCCTTCCCGACGTCACCGCCGGGGAGTACGGCTACGACCCCGCCTACTTCGCCCGGATGATCCCCACCGTCGACTGCCTCCAGGCCGACGTCACCCGCTGCGGCGGCGTCACCGGGTGGCTGCGCGCCGCCGCCCTCGCCCAGGCCCACGGCCTCGACCTCTCCGGCCACTGCGCCCCCCACCTGCACGCCCACGCCGCCGCGGCCGTCCCCAACTGCCGCCACCTGGAGTGGTTCCACGACCACGTCCGGATCGAGCGGACGCTCTTCGACGGCACCCTCGACCCGGCCGGCGGCACCGTCACCCCCGGCGCCGACGGCGCCCCCGGGCACGGGCTGCGGCTGGCCCCCGCCCGCGCCGCCGGGTACCGCACGGGGTGACGACGGCAGCGCTCGGGCTCCGGCTACGGTTCCGGCTCAGGCTCCGGTGAAAGGGAAAGGACTGAAGACCATGACGACCACCGCGGCGGCGCTCTTCGACGTCGACGGCACCCTGCTCGACACCACCTACTTCCACGCCCTCGCCTGGTGGGAGGCCCTGCGGCAGCACGACCGCACCCTGCCCGTCGCCCGCGTCCACCGGGCCATCGGCATGGGCTCCGACCAGCTCCTCGACCACCTGCTCGGCGCCGACCGCGACCACGGTGACGACGAGGGCATCACCGCCGCCCACGCCGCCCTCTACGCCCAGTACTGGCCCCACATCCAGCCACTGCCGCGCGCCGCCGACCTGCTGCGCGCCTGCGCCGACCGAGGCTGGCCGGTCGTCCTCGCCAGTTCCGCGTCCGAGCGGGAACTCGCGGTGCTGCGCCGCGCGCTCGACGCCGACGAGGCGATCACGGCGGTCACCTCCGCCGACGACGTGGAGGCCACCAAGCCGGCCCCCGACCTGGTGCGCGCCGCCCTGGACCGGGTGGGCGCCGAGCCCGAGCACGCCGTCTTCATCGGCGACACGGTCTGGGACGTCACGGCGGCCGGCCGCGCCAAGGTCCCCTGCGTCGCGGTCGAGAGCGGCGGCTTCGACACCAGAGAACTCCTCGGCGCCGGGGCGGCCGAGGTGCACCGGGACACCGCCGAACTGCTCGCCGACCTCGACCGCAGCCTGCTGGCCCGCCCCCCGGTCTGAGCCGCGGGAGGGGCGCGGGCACCGCTCGGGCCCGGGTGGGGGCCCGGGGCCGCGGCGAAACCCGGTTCACCTCCCGCCCGCCGCCCGCCGGAGTGAAGTGCCGTGGACGGGGTAGCCGTGGGGACGTCCCGAACGGACGCCGCGAAGGAGGCCGCGATGGACGCACGCGCCGAACACTCCGATGTGATCCGCTCGGCCCGCGCCGAGCCGGGCGGCTGGTCGCTGGACGAACCCGGGGACCGTCTGCCGCCCGACCGGGCACAGGCCATCCTGGAGGCGGCGAAGCGGATCGGCTCGCTGCTGAAGGCCAAGGACCACCCGTTCGCGCTGGCGGGCGGGGTCGCCGCCTACGCCCACGGTGCCGACGTCCGGCTCCAGCACGACGCCGACTTCTGCATCCGCCGCGATGACGTCGAGGCCGTCACCCACACCCTGCGCGAGGCCGGGCTCCAGGTCTTCCTGCCGCCCGAGGACTGGCTGATCAAGGCCCGTTGCCTGGGCCAGGACGTCGACCTGATCCTGGAACTCGCCAAACAGCCGGTCACCTCGGAGCTGCTGGACCGCGCCGAGGTGCTGCCGGTGGACTCCGTGCGCATGCCGGTGCTCTCCGCCACCGACCTGGTCAGCGGCCTGCTCGCCGCCTTCTCCGAGCACCACTGCGACTTCGGGGCGGCGCTCTCGGTGGTGCGGCCGCTGCGGGAGAAGGTCGACTGGCGGCGGGTCCGGGAGGAGCGCGGCGGACCGCCGATGCCGGACGCCTTCCTGTACCTCCTGGAACGGCTCCAGGTGATCGAACCCGAGGAGGCCGCGGCATGAGCGGCGCCCACCACACCGGATCCGACGACACCGAGTACCGGCTCGCCCACCTGCGCGACCGCCTCGCCGACGACGAGGTCGGCGAACTCGGCCTGCGGATCGAACTGCACGGCACCCACGTGACGGTCCGCGGCACCGTCCCGAACGAGCGCCGCCGCGCCGCCGTCCAGCGCATCGTCGCCGAGGTGCTGGACGGTCTGAAGGTGCACACCGACATCGTGCTGGCCGACGACCGGCCGCCGACCGGGGCGGAGGACCTGCCGTGATCAGGGTGGCCGCGGTCGGGGACATCCACCTCGGTCCGGACAGCCGGGGCGTGCTGCGTCCCGCCTTCGCCTCCCTGGGCGAGCTGGCCGACGTGCTGCTGCTGGCCGGGGACCTCACCCGGCACGGCACACCGGAGGAGGCCGCGGTGGTCGGGGAGGAGGTCGGCGGACTGCCCGTGCCGGTGATCGCGGTCCTCGGCAACCACGACTACGACGCCGGCCGGCCGGAGGAGGTCACCCGCATCCTCGCCTCCCACGGCGTCCAGGTGCTGGAACGCAGCTCGACCGCCGTCCGGGTGGACGGCACGCTGGTCGGCGTGGCCGGGACCAAGGGCTTCGGCGGCGGCTTCGCGGGCCGCAGCGCCGGCGAGTTCGGCGAGCCCGAGATGAAGGCCTTCGTCCGGCACAGCCGCGAGTGCGCCGACGGGCTGCGCACCGCTCTCCAGGAGCTCGCCGCCGAGGGCTGCGACCTGCGGATCGCCCTGACCCACTTCGCGCCCGTCCCGGACACCCTGGCCGGGGAACCGCCGGAGATCCACGCCTTCCTGGGCAGCTACCTGCTCGCCGAGGCGATCGACGGGGCCGGCGCCGACCTGGCCCTCCACGGCCACGCGCACCTGGGCGCCGAGCGCGGACTGACCGCCTGCGGAGTGCGGGTCCGCAACGTCGCCCAGCCCGTCATCGGCCGTGCCTTCGCGGTGTTCCAGCTGCACCCGCAGGTCAGCTGACGGGGGGCCCGGCCAGCCGGGCGGCGGCCTCCAGCAGCATGGCGTGCACGAAGGCCTGGGGCAGGTTGCCGCGCTGCTGGCGCTGGGCGAGGTCGTACTCCTCGGAGAACAGGCCGGCCGAGCCGCAGAGCCCGCGGGTGGCCTCGAACCAGCGGGCGGCCTCGACGGCGTCGCCCTGCTGGTGCTCGGCCAGGGCCATCAGGAAGCCGCACAGCACGAAGGCACCCTCGGCCTCGGCCAGCGGACGTTCGTCATGTCGGAAGCGGTACGCGTAGTGCCCGTCGGTGAGCTGCTCGCGGCAGGCCCGCAGGGTGGCGACGGTGCGCGGGTCGTCGGCGGGCGGCCAGCCGCGCACCGGTGGCAGCAGCAGGGCCATGTCGGCGGCCGGGTCGTCTGGGGAGCGCTGCCAGCGGCCGGACGGGTGCAGCGCTCGGCGGGAGGTGCGGGCGGACAGCCGGTCGGCCAGCGCGCTCCACCGGGCCGCGAGCCCGTCCGTCAGCCCCGCCGCTCCGGCGACCTCGGGGCGGCTGATCGCGCGGAGTCCGGCGGCGCAGATCAGCCTGCTGTGGGTCCACAGGCGGGGCCCCAACTCCCAGATGCCGGCGTCAGGTTCGCGCCACCGCGAGGCGATCGCCGCGGTCGCGGTACGGGCCGCCCGGCGGGTCTCCGGGGCCAGTCCGCCGTGCCGGGCGGCGGCTGCGAACAGCAGCAGGGCCTCGCCGAAGGCGTCCAGCTGGAACTGCCGGGTGATCTGGTTGCCGATCTGGTCGTGGCCGCCCGGGTACCCGGGCAGGTCGACGCTGTGCTGGTCCGGCACCCGTCCGCCGGTCACGGTGTAGGCGGGGGAGATGTGCGGCCCGTCCTCGTCCAGCCGCGCGGTGGTGAACCGTACGGCGTCGTCCAGGAGCCGGTCGGGCCCGCAGGCGGCGACGGCCTGGCCGGCCAGGCACTGGTCACGGATCCAGACGTAGCGGTAGTCGTAGTTGCGGCCCGCCTCGGCGCGTTCGGGCAGGCTGGTGGTGGCCGCGGCCACCATGCCGCCGGTGGCGGTGGAGGTGAGGCCGCGCAGGACGGCGTAGGAGAAGCGGGCGTCGCGCTCGTCGTAGGTGTGCCCGAGGTCCGGGACGGCGGCGTGCCAGGCGCGTTCGGTGGCCCGCCAGCACCGTTCGGGGTCCGGCGGCGGCCCGTCGAGCCCGCGGTCGGAGATCTCCAGGACCAGGTCCAGCCGCTCGCCCGCGGCGAGGGAGACCTCCGCGGCGAGGGCTCCGTCCGGGCCGGGACGGGCGGCCCCGGCGCCGGTCCAGCGCAGCCGCAGCCGCCCGGCGCGGATCGTCCAGCCGTCCGCCGTCCGGTGGGGGGCATGGGGGCGGGTCGTGCCGAACCCGGTGCCGGCCGCCAACCGCAGTCGCAGTCGGGCCGGGCCGTAGTCGGCCTCGATCCGGCGCAGCAGCACCAGCCGATGCGGGTCGGCGGGCAGGGCGAGGGCCTCCCGGCACACCACCACGCCCTGCTCGGTGACCCACCGGCCGCGCCGGACCAGCCCGCGGTCCTCGTAGTAGCCGCCGGGGACGAACCGGCCGACCGGGGTCACCGCGTACTCGCCGGTGCCACCGATCAGCCCCGCGAAGACCGGTTCGGAGTCCCAGCGGGGCGCACAGAGCCAGGCGACCTCGCCGGACGGCCCGACCAGGGCACCGCGTTCGCCGTCGGCGAGCAGGGCGTACTCGCGCAGACTGCAGGGAGGGAAGACCGTCAAGTGAGTCTCCCTAGGCGGTTCGGGGCAGGACGTGCTCGCGGTAGAAGTCGAAGAAGCCCTCCTGGTCCGGGCCGATCTGGCCGACGTAGACCTCGTCGAAGCCCGCGTCGACGTAGCCGCGCAGCCGGTCCACGTGCTGCTGGGGGTCGTCGCCGCAGGTGACCGCCTCGGCCACCATCTCCTCCGTCACCAGCTCGGTGGCCTGCTCGAAGTGCCGGGGGGTGGGCAGGACCTGGGCGAGCTCGCCGGGCAGCAGTTCGCTCGGCCAGAGCCGGTGGACGGTCTTGACCGCGCGCTCGCGGTCGGTCGACCAGCAGACCTTCACCCCGCCGATCACCGGTCCGGTGCCGCCTGCCGCCCGGTAACGCCCGATCAGCTCGTTGTCGGGGGACATGGTGACCAGCCCGTCGGCGTACTCCGCCGCGGCCTCGGCCGCCTTGGGGCCGAAGGCCGAGACGTACACGGGCAGTCGGCCGTCCTTGGGCGGGGTGTAGAGCCGGGCGTTCTCGACGGTGTAGTGGGTGCCGCGGTGCGAGACGAGGCAGCCGGTGAACAGCTCGCGCATCACCGAGACGGCCTCCTCCAGCATCTCCGTCCGTACGTCGAACGGCGGCCAGCGGTCGCCCAGGACGTGCTCGTTGAGCGCCTCGCCGGTGCCCACGCCCAGCCGCAGGCCGCCGGCCAGCTGGACGTCCGCGGTGGCCGCCGCCTGGGCCGTCACCGCGGGGTGGAGCCGTACGGTCGGGCAGGTGACCAGGGTGGTCACCGGCAGCCGGGTGACCTGCGTGAGCGCGCCGATCACGCCCCAGACGAACGGGCTGCTGCCCTGGGCGTCGTTCCACGGGTGGAAGTGGTCGGAGATGGCCAGCCGGGTGAAGCCGGCCCGCTCGGCCAGCTGGGCCTGCTCGACCAGCTGGGCGGGGGTGAACTCCTCGCAGGACAGGAAGTAGCCGAACGCGGTGGTCATGGCAGCCTCGGTTCCTCGGTCTGGGCTCCTCGGGATTCCTTCGGGGGAGCGGCTAACCCGGCCGGGCGCGGTGAAACCTCGCCGCCGCCCGCCTCCGGCCCGCCGCCGGTGCCCGGCTGCCCGGCCGCCGGACGCTGACGTTTGCGGGCCGCGGCACCGGGTAGTCGGTGGGGTCCCCAGGCACCCGGCAGGGCGCCGGAGCCCACGGAGGTGACCACCATGGACGCGCGCGAAGGCGGTCCGGCCGAGGCCGTCCGCCCACCCGCCCGGTCCGATGTCGGCGGATCGGCTTGCTCCGGCCCGTCGGGCGCACCGGACGACGAGAGCAGGGAGCAGGGTGATGCGGAGACCTACGCGGTCCTCGGGGAGGACTGACCAGGCGAGGGTCGGCCGGACGGAGGCCCTCGGCCTCCTCTCCTGTCCCCGCCCTTCACGCGCCGCCGGGCGGCCGGTCCACCATCGGCCCGGCCGCCGCTGGCCGGGCGTCGGCCGGGGCGCCCGGGCCGCCCGCTACCCCGCCCAGGCCGGAGGCTGCCTGGCGTAGCGGGGTGAGGCGCCGAATTCTCGCGGCCTGCCGTCGAACCCCCCTGTGAGGTTCAGGAGTTCGACGGCAGGCCGGCGGCGCTTCAGCGCGCCGGGGTGAACTCCTGGAGCCGGTCCAGGCCCATGGCGACGGCTGCGAAGCCCCGGTCGAGCATCAGCAGTTCGTACTCCTCGACGGCGGCGGTCAGTCCGGCCTCGCCGCGGTGGACGGCCGTGAGCGAGCGGCAGAGCTGCGCGGCGTCGCGCAACGCCGTGTTGGCGCCCTGGCCGGCGCTCGGCGGCATGGCGTGGACGGCATCGCCGAGGAGGGTGACCGGCCCGGTGCCCCAGTGGGACACGGGCTCGGCGTAGCGGATGGTCAGCGGCGAGCTGTTGCCGGTGTCGGAGTCCCGGACGAGCTCGACCAGGTCCGGGTGCCAGCCGTCGATCCGGTCGAGCAGCCGGTCGCGCACCTGCGCCCAGGTCCCGGCCTCCGGGCCGAGCGGCTCGGGGAGCATCGCCACCCAGCGCAAGTAGCTCTCGGAGTCGGGCAGTTCCACCTCCGGCGCCAGCTCGGCGGCCGCGAGCCGCGGTGGGCGCCGGAACTCCATCCGGCCGATCAGCAGGTTCAGGTCGGGGCCGTGCACCAGGGTGCCGGAGCCCGGCACCAGCGCGGCGAGGCGCTCGGTGAGCGGGGTGCGGCCGAGCAGGGCGTTGCCGGGGACGGCGGTCACCTCGGCCCCGGGGAGCAGTTGCCGGCGGACCGCTGATCCCACGCCGTCCGCCCCGACCAGCAGGTCGCCCACCGCGCTGCCGCCGTCCGCGAGCCTGGCCTCGGCCCGTCCGTCCGCCCGCTCCCGGTAGCCGATCACGGCCCGGCCGAACTCGACCCGGTCGCCCAGCCCGGCGAGCAGCAGCTGCCGCAGTACGTGCCGGTCGGCGGCTGTGCCGTCGACCGTGGCGCTGAGCTGCCGGAACTCGTTCAGCCACGGGTCCACCACCCGTCGTTCGCCCGCGAGCGGGCCGGTCACGGCCTCCAGCAGGCGGTGCAGCCGGGGCGGCAGGCACTCCCGCAGCGCGGCGAGCCCCGGCCCGTCCAGGCCGATCCGGAAGCCCTGGTAGCGGCTGTCCGCCCCGGGCTCGCGCTCGAAGACCCGGACGTCGATCCCGGCCCGGACCAGTCCCTGCGCCAGACAGAGGCCGCCGATCCCGGCCCCGGCCACCAGCACCTTCATGCTCTTCTCCTCGTTCCCGCCCCGGATCCGCTCCGCCACGGTGCTTTCCCCTGAGGGTGCGTTCGATTGATGCCCCGTCAGCTTCGCGAATCCCGGCCCCCGGGCGGCAGGCCGCTTCGTCACCGATCGGAGATGACAGCTGTCACCCCGGGCGCCCTGACCGCTGTCAGCCCTGCGGGGCCTCCGCCCGGACGAACCCGTGGCTCCGCTCCACCTTCGCCACATGCAGCGAGTAGCGCTGGTACCACTCGGCCCGGCCGCGCCGCTGCGCCGCGCGGTGCTCGATGTCGGTCCGCCAAGCGGTGAGGGCCTCGGCGTCGCGGAAGTACCCGACGGTGATGGCCAGCCCTCCGGGCGACTGGGCGTAGTCCATCCCCAGGTACCCGGGGATGTTCCGGACCAGCTCCTCCATCCGCGCGTCGGTCTCGCCGTAGCCGCTCTGGTCCGGAGTCCGCACCGCGGTGAAAACGGCGACGTAGTAAGGGGGTTCGAAGGCTTCGACGGGCACGACAGGTGTCTCCGGGTGATCGCTCATGGCGCCACCGTACGGCCGCCCGCGCGCGGTGATCCAGCGTCCCGCCCGAAACGGGACCCACCGGGGACGAGGGACAGGGACCGGCGGGACAGCGGGTGCGGGATCGCCCGGGTAGGGCTCCGGCGTCACCCGACCGGGTGGGCCGCCGGCCGGCCCTCCGGAGCCCGGCCCCGACCGGGCCCGCCATCCACGACCGGAAGCTCGCCGCGGCCCGGCGACCTCCCCGCCGGGGGTTCTGACCAGGCCGGAACGCGGGTGTGCCCGACCCCGCCGTTGGCCGGGCCGTTGGCCGGCGAGGTCCCGGAGTTGTCACGGAATCGCCGCACCGGGCACACCGCGGTGCGCACGCCGATACGGTCCTCGCACAGTCCGCACCACGTCCCAGGGGGGACCATGCGTCGCACCACCCTCGTCCTGGCCGCCGCCGTCGCCGCCCTCGGCACGGCCGCCTGCGACCCCGACGCCACCACGAGCAGCAACAGCACGGGCCCGACCGTCACCGTCACGACCGGGACGGCGCCCGCCGCGCCCGTCACCAGTGCCGGGGACGCCGAGGCCGCCAAGGACGTCGAGGTCACGGGCTGCGTGGTCGACCCGGCCATCCACTGGCCGACCGCCAACCTCAAGGTGACCAACCACAGCAGCAGGACGTCGAACTACATCATCCAGGTGGAGTTCGTCGACAAGTCCGGCACCCGCGTCGGCGAAGCCCCCGCCGCCACCAACAACCTCGCCGCGGGCGGGTCCGCCACGCTGAAGGCGCTGGGCGCGACCGAGGTCAAGGGCGAGATCACCTGCCGGGTGAGCGGCGTCAACCGCTTCGCCGCCCCCTGACGGCGACGGACGGGCCCGCGCTCACGCGGCCCGCAGTTCCGCGAGCGCGTCCTTCGACAGGCTGACCCGGATCAGGGCGGCGGCCAGCCGGGCGTGCTCCTCCGGCGGGACGAGACCGCCCAGACCGCGCGGCGTGTGCGGCAGGCCGAGGTCCTCGGCGGCCGCGCACGCCCGCTCGTCGAAGAACGGGCGCAACCACGGCCACACCGTCTGGACCTCCCGGCAGAAGATGTCGGCGCCGACCGGGCCGATCCTCGGCACCTCCTGGAGCAGCTTCCGCAGGGCGCCCGGGTCGCCGTCGGCCTCGTCGCGCAGCCGACGCAGGTCGCCGTGCCAGCGGTCGAGCACCAGCTGCGCCCCTTCGCCGAGCGCGGTGGCGGTGCTCTCGTCGTACCGGACGTAGTGGGCCCGGCCCAGCGCGTCCACCCGGTCCTGCCAGCCCGAGTCGGCCATCGCGCGCGGCGTGCGGTACCCGGCGGCGGACAGCTCCCGGGCGGCGTCGATGGCGGTGGCGGCGCTGATCCGGATCGAGCACAGCACGGTCATCACCAGGAGCCGGTACAGCGGCGAGGGCTTGTCCCGCAGCGTGATGCCGGCCTCCTCGGCGTACGTCCGGCCGTGCTCGGCGAGCAGCCGCTCGGTGATCGTGTCGACGGTCATCGCGTGCTCCAAGGGGTGGGCGGCCGTCAGGACCGGGCGAGCAGCGCCCGGTAGATGCCGCGGTGGCACATCGCCAGCCACTGGCGTTCGGCCGCGCGGCGGGCGAGGTCGGCCCGGCGGACGGTCCGGGCGGCGTGGGCGGCGCGCACGGCCCCGGCGAGCGAGTCGGTGTCCAGGCCGGAGCGGTCGAGCCGGTAGGTCAGGCAGGGCTGCTGCTCGGCGAAGTGGCCGCAGCCCGGGGCGAGCACCGCGGTGCCGAGGTCGTAGCAGGCCTCCAGCCGCCCCGAGTGGGTGCCGAAGCGGTACGGCAGCACGGCGAGGTCCAGGTCGAGCAGGGACTGCGCCCAGCGGCCGCCGTCCCGGTAGGGCTGGCGCCGCACCTCGATCCTCGGCCGGTCGGCCAGGGCGGTCACCCGCCGGAGCACCGGGCCGTCCGGGGCGTCGGCGTGCAGGCCGATCCGCAGCCGGGTGTCGGGCAGGTCGGCGACGGTCCGGGCGAGGACCTCCACCAGCGGCAGCGGCGCCACGTTGGCGGGAAGGTTCTTCAGGTGGACCCCGATGGTGAACTGAGCCCGCCGCGGACGGGGCCGGACCAGCAGGTGCGGCTCCACCACATGGGGGTACGGCAGCACCAGCGGGCGGCGCCCCCACCGGGTGGCGATCGCGGTGGCGGCGCCGGGGGTGAGGGTGATCAGCTGCTGTGCGGCGGGCACCAGGACGTCCAGCCGGGCGAGGTGAGCGCTGGGCGAGGCCTCGTACGGGTTCTCCAGGTCGTGCACGGTGAAGACCAGGGGCTTGCCCAGGCGGCGGAGCAGCCACACCAGTTCGGTGATCCGGGTGGGGGAGGCGTTCTCGTAGCCCTGGTGCAGGTGGAACACGTCGAACTCGTCGTGGTGGCGCCGCACCCAGTCCGGGTCCAGCATCGCGGGCGGCCACCAGCCCCACCGGCTGCGGGGCGTGCCGCGCGGGCACGGGTCGGGCAGGTGGTGCACCGGGTCCTGGGCGGTCAGCGCGGCGAGGTGGCGGACGTAGACGTTCCCGGCGGGGACGGCCGCGACCCGGATCCCGGTGCGGGTGCGGCGTTCCGGCACCGCCGGGACGGGCGGGAGATCGGGGATGACGGCGGTCATGACTCCTCCCGGGTTGCGGCCCTCCCGACGACACCCCCTGCTCCCCTCCGGCCCGTTTCTCCGCGCGGCTGCCCGCGCCACCCCGGGGGAAACGGCCGGTGACGGCCGGTCAGCCCGCTCCGGGGAGCCGTACCTCCAGGTGTCCCGAGAGCACCCGGGTCTCCAGCACCGGCTGCGGCGCGGTGGCGGGGCCGCCGGCCACCTCGCCGTCCCGCAGCCGGAACTCGCTGCCGTGCCAGGGGCAGCGCAGGCAGCCGTCGACGACGCTGCCCTCCGAGAGCGGCCCGGAGAGGTGGGCACAGCGCTCCGCGAGCACGTGGCAGCGCTCGTCGTCGCGGACCACGACCAGGGCGAGTTCGCCGGCCCGGCGACGGACCGGCTGCCCGACGGGGAAGTCCTCGACCGGGCCCAGCGCGACCCAGTCCGCCGGCGCCAGTCGGGGCACCGCGGCGGCCCGGTCGGGCCCGGCGGCCTGCCGGTAGGCCAGGTGTCCGCCGAGTACGCCGCCGGCCGCGACGGCGGTCATCCCGGCCCAGCCCAGCAGCCGGCCCTTCCCGCGGTGCCCGCGGCAACGGGCCAGCAGCGAGCCGGTGTACAGCAGCACCCCGCTGGTGTTGGCGAGCGCGTGCACCAGCCCGGTGCGCCGGCGCGGCGCGTCGAGCCGGGCCCAGTCCACCCAGCCCGCCAGCGCGGCGGGCCCGGCGGCCAGCAGGCCCGCCGCCACCAGGACGTCGGCCGAACGGCGCCGGCCCGGCGCCAGGTCGAGCAGTCCCGCCGACGTCCAGCAGCCGATCGGCAGCTGGACCAGTGCCGGGTGCAGGGGGTGGCCCAGCCAGACGCCGTGCAGGGCGTCGCGGTACGGGCCCAGCGGAAGGGACTGGAACGCGTCGGCGATCGGCTGGGCCGGGGTGTCCAGCGCCTCCCAGTGCGAGGGCGCCTCCAGGGCGCGGCGCAGCAGGCGGGACCAGCGGTGGGTGTGCAGAGCTGTGGTGTCCATATCGGGCGGCTAGCCGAACCCGGCCCGGCCAAACCCGCCCCGACACCCAGGACCCGCCCGGCGGCAAGGACCGGTGGCCCCCACTCCGTGCGGGAGCGGAGGCCACCGGTTCTTGCCGCCGGGTCAGGCCTTCTTCTTGGCCTCCGCGACCGCGCCCTGGACGGCGGCGATCCGCAGGTCGACGAACGCCTGCCGGGGGTCGTTGAAGTTGGTGAAGGGCTGGGGGATGACCTTGCCGAGCGCGCGGTACTGTTCCAGCGCCTCGGTCGGGCGTCCGGCCCGGGTCAGGGCGTAGGCGAGCCAGCCCCGGGCGTAGTCGAGCCGGGAGTGCCCGGCGTCGGCGGCCGCGAGGTCGGCGAGGGCCGCGTCCAGGGCGGCGCCGACCTCCGGCCGCTTCCAGGCGGTGAGCTTCTCCCGGTCCTGCCCGAACTGCTCGAAGTAGGCCTCCAGCTTGATCGGGGCGAGCAGGCTGCCGGCCGGGGCGGCCTTGATGGCCTCGTCGATGAAGCCGTGCATCAGCTCGTGGCTGCCGTGCCACTTGTCGCACCAGTACTGCAGCGCCCGGCTGTGGGCCGACCAGTGGTGGGGGTCGCGCTTGATCAGTTCGGCCCAGAGCGCGCGGAAGCGGTCGTTGGACCAGTTGAGGCCCATCGCGATGGAGGTCTGGACGACCCACGGGTTGGGGTCGTCGTCGGGGGCGAGCGCGACGGCCGCCAGGGCGGCCTCCTCGGCCTCCGACAGGACCCGGTGGAAGGCCTCGAACTGCTCGCGGCTGACCTGGTTGGCGCGGGCACTGGTGCGGATGTTCCAGGCCAGGTAGACCAGGGCGTCCGCGTGCAGCAGTGCGGCGGTCGGGTCCTGCGGCCGCTCCGCGCGCCAGGCGCGCAGCCAGGTGTCGTCCTCGGCGGCGAGCCGGGCCAGCTCGCGCTGCCGCAGCCAGCGCACGTCGGCGGTGGCCTCCGCGGTGAGGTACGCGGCGGCCGGCCTCCAGTCGCCGGCCTTGGCGGCGGCGAGTGCCGCGGCCTCCTCGGGGTCGGTCTCGCCGTCCAGGACCATGTCGGCGGCGGGCACCAGCCCGTGTTCGGCCGGGACGACGGCGTTCTTCGCCCGGCCCTCGGCGGCGAGCCGGGCCTCGTGGGCGGCGATGGTGGCCTTGGCCCGCTCCAGCTGGGCCAGCTTGCGCTTGGCGAGCCGGGTCATGACGACCGGGAACAGCAGGACGAGGCCGACGACGGCCAGCACGACGATGCCGATCAAGGGTGTTCCTTCCGTGGCGTGGGGTTCGGTCCGCCGGACCGTCAGACGGCGGGGGAGACGGGCGCGGGGAGGCCGGCCCCGGTGAGCAGCGCGCGCAGCGGCGTGGTGTCCGGGGTGTCGGTGCAGGCGGCGTTCAGGGCCGCGTCGAAGCCGTCCTCGAATCCCTCCGGGAGGCGGAGCTCGGCGGGTCCGGACCAGGAGAGCTCCCAGGCGGCCAGGCCGGCCTCGGCCAGCGCGGTGACGACCGCGTGCGCCAGCTCCTCGCGCAGCATCGGGCGGGCGAACTCGCGGGCGGCCCGGCCGGTCGCGGCGGCGGCCTGCTCGCTCTTCGGCAGCCGGTCGGTGAACTCCCAGGCCCGGCCGGCGTCGACGGCGTCGAGCAGGCCGTGGACGGAGGCGGGCAGGCCCAGCCCGGCCAGCGCCCCGCGGGCCGGGGCGGACGCCTCGCGGGCGCGGGTCAGCATCGCCGCGCGGACCAGCTCGGGCCACTCCATCCGCTGCTTGCCGGCCGCCTCGGGGACCAGGGTGACGACCTCCAGCTCTGCGAGCACCCGCTCGGAGTCGCGCAGCAGCGCGAGGGCCGGGCCGGCGGCACCGGGGCCGCGCCCGTCGTCGGGCAGGCCCTCGATCGCGGCGACCCGCAGGCGGATCGGCGGGTGCGAGTCGTACGGGTCGGGGTCCTCCTCGGGCAGGTCCAGGGCGTGCTCGGCGAGCTCCGCCCGGCGCGCTGGGTCGCTCAGCAGGTGGAGCAGGCCGCCGTAGACCTGGCCGGGCGGCGGGAGCAGTCCGGCGTCCCAGCCGATGGTGGCGTAGCGGCTGAGGTAGAAGTCCTGGGCGGCGTCCAGCGTCGGCAGCTTGCGCAGGGCCGAGGCGGTGGCGTCCCGCCCGGCGAGCTGGGCGGCGACTCGGTCGGCCGCGTACTCCTGGCGGCGCCCGACCGCCTCGGAGACCCGGAAGTAGAGCTTGGCGTAGAGCGTGAAGAGCTTGGCGAGGGCCCGGTCGACGCCGCCGGTGGCCTGCTGGCTCGACGGCTTGCGGCCCTTGGCGAGCCGCTTCTCGGCCTTGGCGGCGAGCTTGGCGGCCTCCTCGGCCTGGTGCTGGTCGGCGCGCTGGTGCAGCCCCCCGACGGTGTGCAGGAGGGCGCGGCGGCCGGCGACGGTGACGGCGGCCAGCTTGACGTCCCGGTTGCTGTAGTGGCCGAACTCGTGCGCCAGCACGGACTCCAGCTCGCCCTCGGTGAGGCCCAGCAGCAGCGGGGCGCCGAGGACGAGGTGGCGCTTGCCGGGGATCAGGCCGAGCAGCCTGGTCTCCTCGAACACCCCCGCGTTGACCTGGGGGACCAGCCGGATCTCGGCCGGCCCGCGGACGCCCGTCCGCTCGGCGATCCGGTCGACCACGGCCCACACTTCGGGCTGCCGCTCGCGGGTGAGGACCACGCCGGGCACCTCTCCGTCGTCCTTGCGGCGGCGGGTCAGGAACACCACCCGGACCACCGGGTAGCCGATCGCGGCGCTCAGCGCCCAGATCTTGACCAGCCCCGGGCCGAAGTGGCCCAGCTCCTGGTACAGGGCGACGTCGAGGGCCAGCAGGCCCGCGACGATGCCGAGGGCGAGCAGGTAGAAGCCGACGAGCAGGGCCACGGCCGTGACGGCCCGGCCTGATGTGCTCATGGCAGTGGAACGCTCAGGCGCGCCCATGCGATGGTCCTCCCCCTGGGCGCGACGGCAGGGCGGCGCGCGGTGTGTGCATGGTGAACAGGTGTACGACGAGTGAAGATCGTAGCGGCCGCCGAGGAGCCCGCCCACCGGAATTCGTGCCCGCCCGCTCCGGCTCCCACCTGCGGATTCGTCGCAACTTCCGATTCGTGCGGGCTTGCGGTGATTCTTTCGGCGCGAGGGGGTGGCGTAGCCGAGAGTAACGATTTGGCACACCAGCCCCGGCCGGCGGGACCTCCCGGAGCACGCGGGGCGGGGCAGGTGTGCGGTGGCCCGGCACGGGTAGGCGCGCAGCGGTCGCCGGGGCCCATCGGAGGCTCGTGCGCCCCGGCCGGTTCCGCCCGGGGCACCTATACTGCGGTGATCACGGCCGCCGCGCGCTGGGGCCACCGGACACCGGACCACTTTGGGCACCGCGCGAACGGCGGCGCGCGACGGAAGGAAACGAGGCGGACATGGCCGATCTGACGCGGATCGCGCGGATCATGGCCGAGGCGGTCGACGGCACGGGTCGGCCGTCACTGCCCGAACGGCTCTGCGTCGCCTGCGTGGAGGCACTGGCCGTCGAGTCCGCCGCCATCACCCTGATGGCCGACCCCGGCCACCGGGGCGGCGTGTGGGCCACCGACGAACGGGCCCGGCGGATGGAGGAGCGGCAGTTCAGCCTGGGCGAGGGCCCCGGTGTGGACGCCTTCCGCAGCCGTCGGCCGGTGGTGGTGGCCGACTTCCTGGCGCCCGATGAGGTGCGCTGGCCGGTGCTGGTCGTCGACCTCGCCTCGACGGCCCCGGTCGACCGCGTGCTGCGCAGCGTCTACGCCGCGCCGCTGCACCTCGGGCCCTCCGGCATCGGCGTCCTGAGCCTCTACCGCTCGGGGCCGGGCGTGCCCGGCCCGGACGAGACGGCGGACATCCAGGTCGCCGCGACCAGCGTGACCCTCGCCATCGTCGGCTCCTTCCTCGGGCCGTCCGACGAAGTGCCCGCCCAGCTGTGGCTGGACGATCCGCCGCTCAACGGTGTCGAGGTCGACCAGGCGGTAGGGATGATCATGGTGCAGGCGCGGGTGCCCGCCGGAGAGGCACTCGACCTGCTGCGGGCCCACGCCTTCGCCCACGGCCGGGAGATCGACGAGGTCGCCCACGACGTGGTGGAACGGCGGCTGCGGTTCACGGAGGAGGACCGATGACGGATGACCGCGGGCAAGGCCGGGGCGTAGCCTTGGCCCCAGGGGAGACGGAGGCTGCAATGACGCGCGAAGCCCGCGTGAACGAGGCGTTCGCCGGGCTCACCGGGACCCTGGTCGGACCGGGATACGACACCGTCGAGTTCCTGCACCGCCTCACCGAGGTCTGCACGGCGCTCAGCGGGGCGGCCGGCGCCGGCCTGGTGGTCTCGGACGGCCGCGGCGAACTGCGCGACGTCGCCTACTCCAGCGACCGGGTCCGCCGGCTGGAGTCCCTGCAGATCGCCATCGGCGAGGGCCCGTGCCTGGACTGCCACCGCGCCGGCGAACAGGTCGTCGAACACGACCTCGACCGGGCGCGCGAGCGCTGGCCCCGGTTCGCCCCCCAGGCGCTCGAACTCGGCTTCCGCTCGGTCCGCGCCGTGCCGCTGCGGCTGGAGGGGAACGTCGTCGGCACGCTCAACGTGTTCGACGTCCGCACGGGCGCCGAGCCCGGCCAGGACGGCCCCGACGTCGTCCAGCCGCTCGCGGACCTCGCCGTGATCGCGCTGCTCCAGCGCCGGTTCGGGCGCGAGCAGACCGTCGCGGAGGAGATCGGCTCGGCGCTGGCGGACCGCACCGCGATCGAGCGGGCGAAGGGTGTGCTCGCCGAGTCCGGCGGGCTGGACATGGACACCGCCTTCGAGGTGCTGCGCTCCCACGCCCGCCGCAGCGGCAAGGCCGTGGCGGACGCGGCCCGCGCCCTGGTCGAGGGCAGGCTGGCCCCGGCCACGGTGCTGACGGGCTGACACCCGCGGGCGGAGCACGTGGTTCCCCGGCGTGACGGGCTGCATACTGTCCGGACACGTCCGGAGGTTCTCATGCCCATGGTGGATGTCACCGCGCTCGCCCGACTGGTCGCCGAGTACGACGCGCTGTTCGTGCTGCGCACTCCCGACGCCCAGCAGCGACTGCGCGACGTCTGCTACACGATCGCGGTCTACACCGGCGAGACGGACGCGGTGCGCGCCGTCGCGCGGGCCCGGTCCCTGCTGGCCCCGGGCCGGACCTGGGCCGTCGACGGCGTGGTGCGTACCGGCCAGCGCCCGCGACGACGGCTCACTGCTGGCCGAACTCGGCGAACTCGCCGAGCGGAGCGTGGTCCGCCGGATCGCGGCGGACGGCCGGTAGCGGTCGGCGCCCAATCCGGGTCACCGGGACCGGCGGTGTTTCCCCGCCGCGCCCCCGGGCAGCCGCCGGGTGTCGGAACCGCTGCCACCTGGGACGACATCATGACCACACCCGATCCCGATCCCGACCGCACCCCGGCGCTGGACGAACACGGCGCACTGCCCGGCGGGGACACCCCACCGGCCGAAGGGGGAATCTCCGGAATCTCCCACCCGGAGCCCGTGGAAGTGCGGCGGGCCTGGGGGCCCTGGCCCGCCGTCGTGATCGTGCTGCTGGCGCTGGCGGTCTCCGTCATGCTGGTCGCGATGATCTTCGTGCTGGCCTGACGGGCCCCCGGCCGCTCGGCACCCGGTCAGCGATCGCCAGCCGCGAGCGCCTCACGGACGGTCACCAGGCAGGGGTCGCAGTACCGGTCCGGCACCTCCCCGCCGGTGCCGTCCGCTGCCGGAACCACCCGCTGGGACGGTTCGAGGAACCGTCCGCACAGTGACGCCCGCGCGTCGTCCTTCGCCACCACGTGCCACACCACGGCGGGCGGCGACACCGCCGGGTCGTGTTCGGCCCACATCTCGTACACGGCGACCTCCGGGTCTCGGGGCTCGGTCACCCCATGCAAACCCGGGACACCCGGCTCGGCCACCGGGCCGGGCCCGGTGGGATGGTTACACCGCTCCGCAGCGGGCACACGCGCGGTCGGCCGGGAGGGACCCGGCCGGGCGACACGAGGAGGCCCCAGATGAGCATGGTGAAGGAGTCCGTGGACGTCGACGTCCCGCTGCACGCCGCGTACAACCAGTGGACGCTGTTCGAGGAGTTCCCCCGATTCATGGAGGGCGTCGACGCGGTGACCCAGCTCGACGACCGCCACAACCACTGGCGCACCAGCATCGGAGGGGTCAGCCGGGAGTTCGACACCGAGATCGTCGACCAGCTGCCCGACGAGCGGATCGCCTGGCGGACCGTGGACGGCGAGGTGGACCAGAAGGGCGTGGTGACCTTCCAGCGGCTGGACGACCTCCACACGCGGGTCAGCATGGCCATCGACTTCCGGCCCGAGGGCATGGCCGAGAAGGCCGGCGACGTGCTGGGCGTGGTGGACCGGCGGGTGAAGGGGGACCTCAAGCGCTTCAAGGAGTTCATGGAGGAGCGCGGCCGGGCGGAGGGCGGCTGGCGGGGTCGGATCAGCCCGGGCTGACCCCAGGCACCGGTGCGGCCCCGCTCCCCGGAATGTCCGGGGGAGCGGGGCCGCACCCGTGGCCGAGCCGTCGGGCCCGCCCCAGGGGCCCCTCCCGAGCCAGGGGCCCCTGGGGCGTCAGCTCTCCGTCGGCCGCTCGCCCTCCGCGTCCTCGCCGCCGGTCGCGCCCTCGACGGAATCCGGCGTCTCGATGCCAGGCCGGTCGGTGCGGTCCTCCGTCCGTCCTGCCTGGGTGTCCGGTCCGGCCGGTTCCGGCTGCGGTGCTCCGCCGTCGGAGCGGATCCGCACCGCCTCCTCCTCGGCAGACAGGCCCGCCGTGTCGCCGGGGGCCTCGCCCCGCAGGTCGGTGTGGCTGTCCGGGAGGTCCAGCCGGCCGGCGGCGTCCTCCGGCACGTCCGCCACCGCGCTCCGCTCGTCGATCTCCGGCTCCTCCTGGGCGAGCCGGTCGTCCAGGGACTCCCCCTCGGCCTGCTCGGCGCCGGTCGTGCCGTAGGACTCGGCGGCCACCGGGGTGTCCCCGGGGACGGCCGCGATCTGCGGGTCCTGCGACCACTCGCGGGCGGGGGAGCCGTCCTGGAGGTCGGGGATGCCCTCGTCCTCCGGCTCCGCGCCGGGGTCGTGGCGGCCCCGCTCGGGCTCCGGCAGCGGTTCGTCCGTCTCCGGCACCGGCTCCCCGGCCCGCCCCGGGCCGGTCCGGCTCGTGCCGGTGGGCGCCGCGGCCGAGGGCGGCGGATCGACGGAGGTCGGCGGCTGGTGCACCGGTCCCGCGTAGTCCTCGTCCGGCTGGACGCCCGGCACCGGGCCCTCGGCGATCTCCGGCTGCTGTTCGGCGCTCCCGGCCACGTTCGGCGTCCCGCCCTTGCCGATCGGCGACGGACGGCGTTCCGGGCCGTCGCGCCGCTCCTCGGCGGACTCCGTCCCCGCGGTGTCCGCCGGGCCGATGGCGCCGCCCATGTCGTGCAGCGGCCGTTCGTGTGACGATCCGTTCATGGTCTTCCTCCCTGCCGTGTGCGGCCCGGTCGCCCGGGACCCGGTGACGCGTCTACCCGGTCGCCGCCGCCCGTACCGGCCGGTTTGCCGGGCCGATGCGGGGTAGGCGCGCGGCATGGAGGACTTCGGACCCCCGGCGGACGACCGGCCCGCCGACGACACGGAAGCGTTCGACCTGTGCGACCACTGCGGCCGGGTCGTCGAGGCGGCGGACCTGCTCAGCGCGCTGGTCCCGGACTCCTCCGCGCTGCACCCGACCGATCCCGAGCTGGACGGCAGACGGATGCTCACCGCCTGTACGGTGGAGCACCTCGCCGAGCTGGTCGGGCAGTACCGAGACCGCCCCTTCGTCCCCGAGGAACAGTGGGCCGGCAAGGTCTGCCGGGCGCTCGCCGAGCAGGAGGAACCCGTCCCGCTGAGCCTGGTCGCCCAGATGAGCGGTCTGTCCGAGCAGCAGGCGGCGCAGGGCGTGGAGTGGCACAACGCCCGTGCCCGCGAATGGCAGGCCCGCTACGGCGCCGACACGGCCGTCGGGGAGGACGACGACGAGCCGTGAGCCCGGCCAGGCCGCGACCGACCACGGAGGGTGACACACCATGAGGACCGCCAAGCACTACCGCCTGGTCGTCACCGACCCGGACCAGGAACTCGTGCTCACCGCCACCGGGGCGATGGGGAGCCAGGGCACCCAGGTGTACGTGGACGAGTCCGGAGCCGTCCGCGCCGAGATCGACGGCGACGGCGAGGTACGGACCATCACCTCCGCCCTCCCACTGGGCCGACCGGTCCGCGCGGATCCGCTGGACTGACCGTCGGCGCGACGGACCGAAGAGCCGCCGGCTGATCCCGCGGTCGCGCCCGGGACCAGCCGGTGACGGCTGTCGGGCCGGCGGCTCTCGCGTTGGCCGATCGTGCGACGGCGCGGCGGCCCGCGCCTCACGGCGTGTCCTGGTCCGTCGTCGGGGGCTCCGGGTGGTCGGGCTGTTCCTCGTCCTCCTCCAAACCCGCCGCGGGAGCGTCGGGGTCCTCCGAAGGGCGGGGACGCGGCGGCCGGCCACCGTCGAGCGGGGACCGGTCGGCCTCCTCCGGCCCGCCCTGCCAGTGGCCGGCGCGCCCGCGCATCGCCACCGCCCAGGAGCGTCGTCTGATGCTCACCACTGCCTCCACCGTTCGGTGCGGGTACCTTCCTCCCGCCGGTGCCGCGCGGCTACCCGGATCGGAACCCACCAATCCGGCATGGCCGCGCGGTTGCCGGGTAGCCGCCGACATCCGGGGGCGCGGCCCGCCGCGCCCGACACCGCCAACCCTCGCAAGGAGGAGCGATGACCCACCCCAGCAAGGTCCTGGCGATCGTGACGAACTACGGCGTCGAACAGGACGAACTCCTCGTCCCCCTGCGGCACCTGCGCGAGAACGGCGTGCACGTCGACATCGCGGCCCCGAAGCGGGACGACATCCGAACCCTGGTCGGCGACAAGGACCCGGGCGAGACCGTGCGCCCGACCCACACCCTCGACGAGATCGAACCCTCCGACTACGACCTGCTGCTCATCCCCGGCGGCACGATCAACGCGGACACCCTGCGGCTGCGCCAGGAGGCGGTCGCCCTGGTGCTCGCCTTCACCACCTCCGGCCGGCCCGTCGCCGCCATCTGCCACGGGCCGTGGATGCTGGCCGAGGCGGGCGTCGCCTACGGCAAGAGGCTCACCTCCTACCCGTCCCTGCGCACCGACCTCGCCAACGCCGGCGCCAACTGGACCGACGAGTCACTGGTCACCGACGACGCCAACGGCTGGCGGCTGCTCACCTCCCGCAACCCGGACGACCTCGACGACTTCTTGCGGGGCATCGACTCCGCCCTGAGCGCCCGCACCGGGGCCGCCGCCTGACCGGCCGGCTCGTGCCACGGCGCAGTTACCGGCGGGCCCGTACGGTGCCGCACCAGGCGGCACCGTACGGGCCCTCCTCCCGGAAGGCCGCACCGCCGTCCGCACAGACCGCGGCCCCGGCCAACCCGTCCGGCGTGCCGCAACCGGCCGCCCGGGACAGCTCCACGCCCGAGCCCGGCACCGCGACCGGCTTGCCGTAAGGTCCTGGGAACGTCCTGAAGTTGCCTGGGGAACGGCGGAGTTCGGGCCGTCAGTGCTGCAGCAGGAGGTAGGCCGCCTCGGCCGGTCCGTCGGCCGCCGGGCAGAACGTCGGTGTGCAGGGCTGGTACGGGCCGATCGCCGGCCTGGACGCGTCGGGGACCCGGATGGCGTGGGCGCCGACCACGAGCGCGGCGGCGATCACGGTGTCGTCGCAGCCGATCACTGTGACGCGGGAGGGCGGCAGGTCGAGCGCCCGGCAGGCCGCGCTCACCAGACCGGGTGCGGGCATGCGGCAGGCACAGCCGTCGTGGGAGCCGTGCGGACACACCGCCCACAGGTCGATCGGCCCCAGCAGCGCCTCGGCCCGGGCCTGGACCGCCTCCACCTGGCCGCGTCCGATGACCCCGCGGGCCACCCCGGGCTGGTTGCTCAGCACGCCGACCGCGAAGCCCGCCCCGCGCAGCGCCGCGAGCGCGGCCCGGACGCCCGCCATCGGATGGACCATGGCGGGGTCGCCGTTGCAGGCGACGTCCTGGAGGAGCGTGCCGTCGCGGCCGAACAGCACGGCGCCCGACGGTCCGTCGGCCGTTCCTCCGGCCGGCTCCGCCTCGGGGCGGACGAACAGCCAGGGGCCGGTCCGGTCCGGGCGCTCGGCGGTCGGGCGGGGCTGCGGGACGGTCGGTACGGGTTCTCCTGGGTAGGCCATACTCCTGCGGGTTGCCGCCGTCCGGGGCCGCAAACGGTCCTTGCCCGGCGGATCGGTGGGTCCCGCCAGGGTCCGGCCGGCCAGGGGCGGGGCCCGGGCGGGGGTGGCGCGTTCAGGGCGAGTGCTGCCCGGTGCTGTCGTGCCCGGTGAGGTGGTCGCGCAGAGCGGTGATCGCCCCGGCGCCCGGCGGCAGCCCCCAGACCGCCGATCCCGCCGAGCCCGCCGCGCCCACCGAACCGGGCGAGCCCGGCGGACCCGCCCGGGGCTCGCGCAGTCGGCGCTCGCAGCGCCGCAGCTCGTCCGGGCGGGCGCGGGCCCGGAGGGCGGGGAAGAGCTGCTCCTCCTCGCCGCGCAGGTGGGTGCGCAGCACCAGGAGGAGGACGGTGGTGGCGCGGCGCCGGCCGGAGACCGACAGCCGGTGGTCGTCCGCCCGGTCGAGCAGTCGGCGGATCGAGGCGTGGGTGCGTCCGGCGGCGTCCGCGAGCGCCCGTCCGCCCGGCAGGCAGCGGCGCGCCAGCGGGTAGAGGTGCTCCTCCTCGGCCGCCAGGTGGGGCAGCAGGAGTCGGCGCAACGCGGCCAGCAGCCGCAGGTCCTCGTCGTCGGTGAGTCCGCCGCGGGTCCGGACGCGGTCCAGCTGCCGCAGTAGCGCCTCGATGGCCCGGTGCTGGGCGAACAGCCCGCTCGGGAACCCTTCGGCAGCGTTCATGGAGACCTCCGTTCGACGGCGGGGGAGCGCTGGAACGAAGGCGTCTGCCCTGTCCGGGCCCGGCCAACCGTGCCGCGGACGGCCGGACGGGGAACCGTCGGTCGGCCGTGGCCCGCAGGGTTCCCGGGGAGCCGTCGGCGGCGTCCGGGACGGTCATCCCGGCCACGACGCACGAGCGCACGTGATGACCCCGGGGTTCAGCCGCTCGCCGGGAAGCGGGTCGGCTCAGCCGGTGGAGTCCCGCCCGGGGGCGAAGCGCTCGTGGTAGCGGCGCACCGCCTCGTCCAGGACGTTCCGGCCCAGCCAGGCGAGCGGCAGCGGGTCGGCGATCAGCGGTTCGTGGTCCGGCCCGGTGCCGACCACCCGGCCGGTCAGCACCCAGGGCCGGCGCTGCGGGCAACTCTCCGCGAGGTCCGCGTACTTCATCACCCGGCGGGCGACCCAGTCGGCGGCGGGCCGTGGCCACCACGGCTCGGGGCGCAGCGGGGTCACCGACAACCCGGGCAGGGGCACATCCGCCTCGTAGTCGCGGCTGAGGGCCCCGTCGTCGTCGGCGGGGCCCTCGGAGTACCGCAGGTAGACGTCCAGGTCGCCGGTGGCGAGCGAGGTCAGCAGGGCCAGATCGTCGATCAGGCCCATGCCGTCCTCGCCGCTCGTACTGGGCATCTCCCGCCTGCCTCGCTGACGTTGGCCGTCCCGGTCGTCGATCCGGAGCCGGGACGTACCCGGCGGCTGCCCGGACCGACGGCGGAGAAAACCGCCGACGGTCACCGGCCCGGCGGCGTCCCTGCTGGTGACGGCTCCGCCGGCGGCCGGGTTTGCCCCCGGGCCGCCCGGGGACACGCCGACCGGCGGGGGCGATCGTCGAGGAGGAGACCAGCGATGTCGAACGATGCCATCGTCCTGCTGCGGGAGGACCACAAGGAGGTCCGCCGCCTGTTCCGCGAGTACCGGGGGCTCGCCGACGGCGGCGACGACGACGCGCGCCGCAGGACGGTCCAGCGGATCGTCGAGGAGCTGACCGTCCACACCTACCTGGAGGACGAACTCGTCTACCCCAGGATCCGCCAGGAGCTGCCCGGGCTCGCCGAGGAGATGGACCGCGCCGAGCAGGAGCACCACGTCGCCGACCTGCTCTGCGAGGAGCTCAGCCGGATGTCCCCGGACGAGGCCGGCTACGACGCCAAGACCGCCGTCCTGATCGACGCCGTGGAGCGGCACATCGAACAGGAGGAGGGCGACGTCTTCCCCAAGGTGCGGGCCGCGCTCGGCCGCACGGAACTGCGGGAGCTGGGCGAGCGGATGCAGGCCGTGCGCGAGACCGCCCCGCGCCAGCCGACGGCCGACGGCGTCCTGCACCGCATCGCCGACGCGCTGGAGGGCTGACCCGGACCGCCCGCGGCGGCGGGCACGACCCGGAACGACGAGGAAGGAAGCCCCGTGCAGCACGACGAGGACCTGCTGGACCAGCTCACCGCCGACCACCGGGCCGTACTGGTCCACTTCGGCGAACTCAGCGGCCTCCCCGGCGGGGACCCGCGGCGCAAGGAGGTGGCCGATCTGGTGACCGACCGACTCGTGCGCCACACCCGCGCCGAGGAGCAGCACCTCTACCCGCTCGCCCGCGACCGCCTCGCCGACGGCCCGGCCGTGGTGGAGCGTGAACTCGCCGATCACCGAGGTGTGGAGGCACTGCTCGGTGAGCTGCGCCCGACGAGGGCGGACGGGCCGCGCTTCGACCGCAGCTGCGCCATCCGGCCGACGCCGGACCGGTTCTTCGCCGAGCTACTGGCCGCGCTGTTGCGCTGACCAGCAGCTCGGCGAGAACCGGCGGGGTCAGTCGGTGGCGTGCTGGAGACCGACCCGGACGAAGTGCAGCAGGTCGGCGGCGGTGAGGGCGGTCAGCCCGGAGCAGACGAGCCTGGTCGCCCCGGGCGCGAACACCTGGGCGCCGGTCAGGCCGGTGGCGATCCACAGGCCGGTGCAGAACGGACAGGTGATCAGTTCGCCGAAGGCGCGGCGCACCCCCGATCCCCGGACGTCCTCGGAGAGTTCGGCCGGGCCGGCCTGGCCGCGGAAGCGGGCGAAGGGCAGCCGCAGCGGGCTGGTGACCGGGTCCTTCGTGAGCAGCCGGGACAACCGGTGCACCGCCCCGGCGGTGAGCAGCACGTCCCACGGGCCGGGCGCGGGCAGCGGCCGCCCGGTGCGCCGGGCCGCGGCGGCGAGCACGCCGGTCCCGCCGAGGTAGACGGCCATCGCGGTGAGGTACCCGCCGATCGGCTGCTCGCCGTCCGGGTCGTAGCTGCGGCGCTCCTCGCGGAGCGCGGCTTCGACGGTGTCGCCGTTGTCGTCCGGCGGTCGGGGGCGTGCGGTCACCATCGGTACCACCGGCCGCTGCCACCACGGCGGCCTCCGGCGAACGCGAAGCCGAGGAGCCAGAGCACCAGCACGGCGAGCGCGATCCACCACAGGGCGTGGACGACGAAGCCCACTCCGCCCAGGATGATCGCCAGCAGCAGGACGAGGATGATGAGGATCATCGGATTCGGTCCTCTCGTGGGCAGCGGATCATTACGGATCCGGCGTGTGCCCGGTTCGGGCCGGTCCACACCCGGGTGCGGCGGTCCCGCTCCGAAGGGCCCACGGCCCCGCGTATCCTGCCGGGGTGCCTTCACCAGATGCCGGAACCGCTCCGGCCGTCGTGCTGTCGGGCCACGGCCCCGTGGGCCGCGCCTACGCCGAGCGACTGCTGACCCAGGGGCAGGGGCTCGCGCGCGACCACGGCGTACGGCCGAGGCTCGCCGCCGTACGCGTCGGCTCCGCGCAGGTCCTGCTGCCCGGGGACCCCGACGGTCGGGCCGTCCCGCCGCGCACGGAATGGGCGCCCCTGGCCGACCTGGCACAGACCCTCGACCGGACCGGCGCACGGGTGCTGGTCCAGGCGCTCCCGTCCTCCCCGCAGGCGCGCCAGCAGGCCGCCGAGGAGGCCGTGCTGGCACTCGGCCGAGGCGTCCACGTCGTCACCGCCACCAAGAGCCACCTGCTGAGCCACTGGAGTGAACTCGGCGAGGCCGCGCGCGCGGGCGGCAGCCTGATCAGGATCTCCGGGGCGACCGGCGCGTCCCTCCCGGCCGCGGACCTGGCCCGCACCGGAGTGCGCGGGCTCGGCTGCCGCACCCTCCGGGCCTGCCCCAACGGCACCGCCACCTTCGTGCTCGACCGCCTTGCGGCCGGCGACCCCCTCGACCGGGCGGTCGGCGAGGCCCAGCGCCGCGGCATCGCCGAGGCCGACCCCACCGCCGACCTCTCGGGCGGCGACGCGGCAACCAAGGTGCGGCTGCTCGCGGCCCTGCTGTGGGGCTGGGAGCCGTCCGCCGTCCGGGTCGCCACCGAGGCCGTGGACGCCCGCACGGGCCCGGCGGCGCTGGCCGCGGCCGCCCGGGGCAACCGGCTGCGGGCCGTGGCGAGCGCGAGCGCGGAGCACCCGTTCGTGGTCGAGGTCCGCCTGGAGGAGACCGTGCCGGGCGACCCGCTGCACGCGCTCACCGGCCCGGAGAAGGCGGTCGTGTACGGCTGTCCCGACGCCGGGGACATCACGGTCAGCGGCGGCCGGTCCAGTCCGCTCGGCGCGGCGCTCGCGATGCTGCGGGACACCATCGACGTGACGGCCCCCCGCGGGTACGGCTTCGGCTGAGGCAGACGGCCCGCGGGGCCCATGGGATCGTGGAGGCGTTGTGGGCACGGATCCAGCCGCCGGGCGGGCGGACGAGCGGGCGGACGGCGGCGCGGGCATGCGGCCGTGGCGGTTCGTGGTGTGGTTCGGCACCGTCAGCCTGCTCGCGGACTTCGTCTACGAGGGCGCCCGTTCCATCACCGGCCCGCTGCTGGCCTCGCTCGGCGCCACCGCGACGGTGGTCGGCGTGGTGACCGGCGCGGGCGAGGCGGCGGCACTCGTCCCGCGCCTCCTGTCCGGGCCGCTCGCCGACCGCACCGGGCGGTACTGGGCGCTGGCGATCGGCGGCTACGTGCTCACCGTGGCCGCCGTCCCGCTGCTCGGTGTGGTGGGCTCGCTCGGCGCCGCCTGCGTGCTGGTGATCGCCGAGCGGGTCGGCAAGGCGATCCGCTCCCCGGCCAAGGACACCCTGCTCTCCCACGCCACCGCCGCCACCGGCCGGGGCCGGGGCTTCGCCGTGCACGAGGCGCTGGACCAGGTCGGCGCCGTCCTCGGCCCGCTCACCGTCGCGGGCGTGCTCGCGGCCACCGGAGGCTACGGCCCCGCGCTCGGCGTCCTCGCCGTCCCGGGCGTGGCCATGCTCGCCCTGCTGTGGTGGCTGCGCACCCGGGTGCCCGACCCGAGCCGCTACGAGTCCGCGCTGCTGCCCGCCGCCCCGGAGCCCGCCCCGGAACCCGCTCCGGCGACGCCCGTACGGATGCCGCTGCCCCGCGCGTTCTGGGCGTACGCCGCGTTCACCGCCGCCACCATGACCGGCTTCACGACCTACGGCGTGCTCTCCTTCCACCTCGTGCAGCGCCACCTGCTCCCCGCCTCCGCCGTACCGGTGCTGTACGCCGGGGCAATGCTGGCCGGCGCGCTGGGGAGCCTGGCGACGGGCTGGCTGTACGACCGGATCGGCCCGCGCACCCTGGTGGTGCTGCCGGTGCTGGCCGCGGCCGTGCCCGCGCTGGGCTTCAGCGACGCCGTGGCGGCGGCGGTGGCCGGGGCGCTGGTGTGGGGCGCCGCGCTGGGCGTGCAGGAGTCGACCCTGCGGGCCGTGGTCGCCGACCTCGTGCCCGCGCCGCGCCGGGCGACCGCGTACGGGGTGTTCGCGGCCGTGGTCGGCGCCGCCACCCTGGCCGGCGGGGCGCTCACCGGTGCGCTCTACGCGGTGTCCGTGCCCGTGCTGGTCGTCACCGTGGTCGCCGTCCAGGCGGCCGCCCTGCTGCTGCTCGTCGCCGTACGCCCGGGCCGTCGCTGACGTCGCTCCTGACGTCGCCCCTGACGTCGTCGGTGACGTCGTCGGTGACGTCGCTGGTGACGTCACTGCCCCGCGGCGGCCTCCGCCATGGCCCGGCGGGTGGCCGGATCGGCCGGGTGCCGGGCGACCAGGTGCAGGTCGGGGTCCTCGGCCGCGACCAGCTTGGTCTGGCGGAAGGTCAGCAGCCCCAGCCGAGGGTGGTTGAAGCGCTTGAGCGCCGGGTTGAAGCCCGCCACGTCGTGCCGTTCCCAGCGGGCGGGAAAGCCGGGGTCGGCGGTCGAGACATCGGCGACGATCTCGGCGAAGCGCGGGTCGTCGGGGTGGCGGTCGGCGGAGGCCCGGAACTGGGCCAGCACCGCCCAGGACTCGGCCTCCCAGTTCTTGAGCACGGTGCGCATGGGCTGCCAGCCGAAGTAGAGCCAGATCATGTTACGCCGCCGGACCGGGAGTTGGTCCAGGCCGTCGTAGATGGCCGCCTCGCTCGGGTTGTGGGCGAGGACGTCCCAGTGCCGGTCCAGCAGACAGGCCGGGACCGGGCTCAGGGCCGCGACGGTGGCCCGGAGGTGGTCGCCGACCGCCGGACAGCCGTCGGCCGCCGGGCGCGGCGCCGAGTCGCTCTCGCCGGCCAGCTCGAAGACGTGGCGCCGCTCGGCCGCGGTCAGCCGCAGGGTGGTCGCCAGCGCGTCGAGGACCTGGCCGGACGCGGCGATAGGCCGCCCCTGCTCCAGCCAGGAGTACCAGGACACGCTGACGCCGGACAGCAGCGCGACCTCCTCGCGGCGCAGCCCGGGCGTCCTGCGCCGGGGACCGCCGGTCAGTCCGACCTCGCCCGGGGTCAGGCGCTCCCGCCGCGAGCGCAGGAAGGCGCCGAGCGCCGCACGGCGCCGTACTTCACGATCGTTCATGGTGGGCCCAGCGTATGGCCACCCGCCGCGGCCGAGACTGTTACTCCCACTCCCAGGATGATCCGTGAGCGCCTGACGGCCCGTGGGGTCGCGCGGCGGTCCGACGATGGGACGCATGACTCCGATCGCCACCGCGGCCGAACCGGTCGCCGCCCGTCCCGACACCCGGGTGCCCCTCCCGCTCACCGCCGCCGCCTTCACGGCCAACTTCGACCGCTTCGCCATCGGCCCGGTCCTGGTCACCGTCGCGGCCGCCCTGCACGTCCCGCTGGCCTCCGCGGTGGCCGTGGTCGGCGGTTACGCCCTCGCCTACGGGCTGTCGCAGCCGGTCTGGGGCGTGCTGTCCGACCGGATCGGACGCCTGCGGGTGATCCGCACGGCCCTGGCCGTGGCCGCGCTGGCCGGCCTGGCCTCGGCCGCCGCGCCGAACCTGGCGGCGCTCACCGCCCTGCGCGTCGTCACCGGCTTCGCCTTCGGCGCGGTGGTCCCCTCCTCGCTGAGCTTCGTCGGCGACGCGGTGGCGCCCGAGCGCCGTCAGGGCGCGCTGGCCGACCTGATGGCGGCCCTCGGGCTGGGTAGCGGGCTGGCCGCGCTGTTCGCCGGGGTGGTCGCCAACTGGCTGAACTGGCGCCTGGTGTTCGTGGTGCCCGCGCTCGCGGCCGCCGTGGCCGCGCTCGGGCTGGGCCGGGTGGCCGAGCCGCAGCGCGCCGCGGCCGGCGGCCTGTCCGCCCAGCTCGGCGCCGTCCTGCGCAGCCGGCCCGCGTACCTGGTCGCCGCGCTGGGCGTGGTCGAGGGCGCGGTGCTGCTCGGCGGCCTGACCTTCGTCGCGCCGGCGCTCCAGCACCGCGGCCTGTCCGACGCGGCGGCCGGCGCGATCACGGCCCTGTACGGCGCGGGGACGCTGCTGTTCACCCGTGCCGTCAAGGCCCTGACCCGGCGCTTCCCGGCGCACGGGCTGGCCGCGATCGGCGGAGCCTTCGTGCTGGCCGGTTACACGGCCGCGGCGCTGGTCCCCGGCGTGTGGACGTACGCGCTGGTCGCGGTGCTGCTCGGCGCGGGCTGGGCGTTCCTGCACTCGACGCTGCAGGCCTGGGCCACCTCGGTGGTGCCGGAGGCCCGCGGGACGGCGGTCTCCTGCTACGTCGCCGCGCTGTTCGTCGGCAGCGCCCTCGGCGCCGCCCTGGGCGGCGGCGCGGCCGGACAGGGCCGGTTCGAGGTGCTGTTCGGAGTGGCTGCCGCGGCCACCGTGCCGTTGACGGCGGCGGTGGTCGTCGGTCGGCGGCGCTTCACCGCCCGCGGCTGATCCCGCACCAGGTCACGCAGCTGATCCGGCACCGGATCCCGCACCCGGTCATGCCGCCGCCCGCAGGGCCGCCTCGCAGGCGAGGCAGCGCCGGTCGGCCAGGGCGGGCGGGTACCAGGGCTCGCCCGGGCGGGTCGGCCGGTAGTGGGAGTGCTCCATCGGATCGGTGTCCAGCCCGCACAGGGTGCGGGGCAGCGGGTCCTCGGGCACCTCCGGGTCGCCGCCCGCCGCGTGCACCGCGCACACCACCGGCTCCACGCCGTCCGGCCCCAGGGCCTCGTCCTGTTCCAGTTCGAACAGGATGACGATCGCCGTCATGTCGTCCCGCCCGTCCCGGGCAGCCGACCGGTCACCGCTTCTTCCTCGCCAGCCACTCGGCGAGCACGGCGGCCTGGCTGTGGTCGACGTCCCTGGTGGCGGTCAGCAGGGTGAGCCGGTCCTGGGCGGCGAGTTCGCGCAGGTGCCCGGCGGCCTCCTGGTGGTCGGCGTCGCGCAGCTCGGTGAGGTAGCGGCGGCGGAACTCGGTGAAGCGCTCCGGGTCGTGGCCGTACCACCTGCGCAGTCCGGTGGACGGGGCGACGTCGCGCAGCCACTCGTCGAGGCGGGCGTCCTCCTTCTTGATCCCGCGCGGCCAGACGCGGTCCACCAGCACCCGCTGCCCGTCCTGCGGCGAGGAGTCCTCGTAGACCCGCCGGTAGGTGATCTTCGCGGCCATGACGGAATCCTCTCGGTCTGCGCGGTGCGGCGGGAGACGCCGGGCGCCCCACACCAGCGTGTGCCCGGAACGGGCGGATCCGCACTCCGGCGGCGGAGCGGGGTGACCCGCGCCCGGTGGTGCCGCGTGGCGCCCTGGAGCCGCACCGCGCCGCCGCTAGGGTCCCGCCGGGGGGCGTCATCGGCTCCATCACGGAGGTTCCATGAGTGCGTCCGACACCGCCGCGCCGCCGCGCACCCGGGCCAGGGTTCGACGGGGCAGCAGACTGCTGGGCTGGCTGTTCACCACCGACCACAAGGTGATCGGCAACCTCTACCTGGTGACGGCCTTCGGGTTCTTCCTGGTGGGGGGCCTGATGGCACTGCTGATGCGGACGCAGTTGCTGGGGCCGGACACCGGGTTCCTGTCGAACGAGCAGTACAACCAGATGTTCACCATGCACGGCACGATCATGCTGCTGCTGTTCGCCACCCCGACCTTCGCGGGCTTCGCCAACGCGATCATGCCGTTGCAGATCGGCGCCCCCGACGTCGCCTTCCCCCGGCTGAACGCCTTCACCTACTGGGCGTTCCTGCTGGGCGGGCTGATCGTGCTGAGCGGCTTCCTCACCGCGAGCGGGGCGCCCGACTTCGGCTGGTTCGCCTACGCGCCGCTGAACGGGCCGGTGCACTCGCCGGGGACGGGCGGGGACCTGTGGGCGCTCGGCCTGGTGGTGGCCGGCCTGGGGACGATCCTGGGCGCGGTCAACTTCGTCACCACCATCACCTGCCTGCGGGCGCCGGGGATGACGCTGTTCCGGATGCCGATCTTCACCTGGAACGTGCTGTTCACCTCGATCATGGTGCTGCTGGCCTTCCCCGTGCTCACCGCCGCCCTGCTGCTGCTGGTGGCGGACCGCAAGTTCGGCGCCCACGTCTTCGACTCGGCGAACGGCGGCGCACTGCTGTGGCAGCACCTGTTCTGGTTCTTCGGCCATCCGGAGGTGTACATCGTCGCGGTGCCGTTCTTCGGCATCGTCACCGAGATCATCCCGGTCTTCAGCCGCAAGCCGCTGTTCGGGTACTACGGGATGATCGGCGCGACCGTCGCCATCACCTCGCTGTCGATGTCGGTGTGGGCCCACCACATGTTCGCCACCGGGCAGGTGCTGCTGCCGTTCTTCTCGATGATGTCCTTCCTCATCGCGGTGCCCACCGGGGTCAAGTTCTTCAACTGGGTCGGGACGATGTGGAACGGCTCGCTGTCCTTCGAGACGCCGATGCTGTGGTCGATCGGGTTCCTGGTGACCTTCCTGTTCGGCGGCCTGAGCGGGGTGCTGCTGGCGGCGCCCCCGATCGACTTCCACGTCACCGACAGCTACTTCGTGGTGGCCCACCTCCACTACGTCCTGTTCGGGACGGTGGTCTTCGCGACCTTCGGCGGCTTCTACTTCTGGTGGCCGAAGATCACCGGGAAGATGCTCGACGAGCGGCTCGGCAAGGTGCAGTTCTGGATCCTGTTCGTCGGGTTCCAGACCACCTTCCTGGTGATGCACTGGCTGGGCGCCCAGGGCATGCCCCGCCGCTATGCGACGTACCTGGCCGTGGACGGCTTCACCACGCTCAACGTGGTCGCCTCGATCGGCTCCTTCCTGCTCGGCGTCTCCAACCTGCCGTTCTTCTACAACGTCTGGACCACCACCCGGCACGGCACCCGGGTCGAGCAGGACGACCCCTGGGGCTGGGGCCGCTCACTCGAATGGGCCACCTCCTGCCCGCCCCCGCACCACAACTTCCTGGTACTGCCCCGGATCCGCTCCGAGTCGCCGGCTTTCGACCTGCACCATCCGGAGGTTCCGACGGAGGAATCGGCCGGCTCCGGACACTCGCACGCCGGCCGGACCGGAGAGGGGGACGGGCGATGAAGGCCGAGGGATGGCTGTTCACCGTGATGACGGTCTTCTTCGCGGTGACCGGGCTCGTGTACGGGCTCTGGGCCCGCGAGCCCGCGGGCAAGGCGATCCTGACGGTGGCGTTCCTGATGTCGGCGCTGGTCGCGCTGTTCTGGTTCGTCCAGCACCAGCGCAAGGGCGGCGGGCGGCCCGAGGACCGCAAGGACGGCGAGGTCGTGGAGAGTTCCGGGCCGAAGGGCTTCTTCCCGCCGCGCAGCGGCTACCCGGTGCTCACCGCGGTGGGTGTCGCGGTGTTCGCGCTGGGCCTGGTGTACGCCCTGTGGCTGATCGTCTGCGGGACGGTGCTGCTCGGCTTCGCCGTGTTCGGGTTCATCTTCCAGTACCACGACCGCGGCGACGACGGGGCCTGAGCCGCCGGAACAGCCGGCCCAGCGGCCCGCGTCCCCCCGCGGGCGCGGGCCGTTCGGCGGCCGGCTGCGGGGGGTGCGCCGGAGCGGTGAGGACGGCCGTGACGGCGCGGGACTCCTGCTCGGTGGCGGGCAGCTCGACCCGGTCGCCGTGGTACCAGGTGCCGAGCGCCGCGCGGACCCGCTCGGTGCGGGGCGCCCCGGGGCGCGGTTCGTCCGGCCGCGGCGCGTCCCGGACCAGCATCGTGTACCGCTCGGCGGCCGGCACCGGCCGGTGGTGTCCGTCGAAGCCGCCCTCGATCGACTGGTCGATCCGGCCGGTCCGGTCGCCGTCCAGCAGCCGACGGCGGTCGCGGGCCTGGAGGGCCAGGCAGAGCCGCCGGGTCAGCACGAAGGCCAGCGGCGGCGCCAGGAAGAACGCCGCCCGCAGCACCCACGTCAGCGAGTTGACGGAGACCCCGAAGTAGTACGCGATCACGTCGTTGCCGCCGGCGACGAGCAGCACCGTGTAGAAGGCGACCCCGGCCGCCCCCAGCCCGGTGCGGACGGGCTTGTTGCGGGGCCGGTCGCACAGGTGGTGCTCGCCGCCGTCCGGGGTCAGCCAGCGCTCCACGAAGGGGTAGGCGTACAGCCCGGCGAACAGCAGCCCGGGCAGTACCAGGGCGGGCACGAAGGCGTTCCAGGAGACGGTGTGCCCGAGCACCCCGGTCTCGACGGCCGGCATCAGCCGCAGGGCGCCCTCGATGAACCCGATGTACCAGTCGGGCTGGGCGCCCGCCCCGACGATGTCGGGCCGGTAGGAGCTGTAGCGCCAGATCGGGTTGATCTCCGCGAGCATCGCGGACAGCGCCAGGATGCCGCCGACGGTGAACGCCAGGCCGGTGGTGCGGGTCAGGAACTGGGGGAAGAACGGGTGTCCCACCACGTTGCGGTTCGTGCGGCCGGGCTCCGCCCACTGGGTGTGCTTGAGCACCACCACCAGGGTCAGGTGAACGCCGATCAGCGCCAGCAGCAGTCCGGGCACCAGGAGGATGTGCACGGTGAACAGCCGCGGGATGATCGCGTGCCCGGGGAACTCGCCGCCGAACACGAAGAAGCCGAGGTAGGTGCCGACCACCGGCACGGAGAGCAGGACGCCCTCGGCGATCCTCAGCCCGGTGCCGGAGAGGGTGTCGTCCGGCAGGGAGTAGCCGGAGAAGCCCTCCAGCAGGGCGAGGGTGAACATCGTCACCCCGATCACCCAGTTCAGCTCGCGCGGGCGGCGGAAGGCGCCGGTGAAGAACACCCGCAACAGGTGGGCGCAGATCGAGGAGGTGAAGAGCAGAGCGGCCCAGTGATGGATCTGCCGGATCATCAGGCCGCCGCGCACCTCGAAGCTGATCCGCAGCGTCGAGGCGTAGGCCTCGGACATCCGCACCCCGCGCAACGGCAGGTAGGCGCCGTGGTAGTCGAGCTCGGTCATGCTCGGGGTGAAGAAGAAGGTGAGGAAGACCCCGGTCAGCAGCAGGACGACGAAGCTGTACAGCGCCAGCTCGCCCAACAGGAACGACCAGTGGTCGGGGAACACCTTGCGGAGCAGTTCCCTGCCCGCCTCGGCCAGCGGGAGCCGCCCGTCGACCGCCCGTACGGCGCGTTCGGCGCGGGTCGGTGCGGCCGGGCTCGTCCCCACCCGCTCGTCGCGGTCCGACAGGCCGTCCGGAGACGGGCCGGTGCCGTGATTTCCGTCCATAGCGGGCAACCTAGTGCGAACCGCCCCGTCCGGGCGCGCAGGGCGTCGCGATCCTCCCTCCGGGCGAGCGACGGAGCACCCCATCGGAGCAACCGGCGGCGCCCGGGCGGCGGGGACGGCCGGCCTCGCCGCCCGTGGCCGCTGCGAGGCCGGCCTCCGGGCTCTACCCCCAGTAGCCCACGTGGACCGCGGAGGCCTCCTCGAAGAGGTACGGGCCGGACACCTCCACCGTGTTGCCGCCGGCCGCGAAGACCGTGCGGCAGGGCAGTTCGAGCACCGGCTCGTCCGGGTCCACGCCCGCGATGGCGTTCAGCTCGCTGGCGGCGAGCGCGTAGACGACCCGGCGGATGCCGCTCCAGTAGATGGCGCCGGCGCACATCGCGCAGGGTTCGGTGCTGGAGTAGAGGGTCGCCTCGGCGAGCTGGTGCGGGGCCAGGGTGCGCGAGGCCTCGCGGACCAGGTTGGTCTCCGCGTGGGCGGTCACGTCGTGGTCCGTCAGCACGGTGTTCTCGGCCGTGAGCAGGACCGTTCCGGAGGGGTCGGTGAGCAGCGCGCCGAAGGGGTGGTTGCCGTGGGCGCGGGCGGAGGCGCCGATCTCGATGGCGGCGAGCAGGAGGGCGGGGGAGTGGTCGGCCATGGCGGGGATTCTCCTCGGGCGGTGCAGGTGGTGGCGTTAAACGTATAACGTCAGGGGTCGGTGCTGTCAGCTGCCGTAGCCTCCTCCGCCGGGGGTGCGGATCTCCAGGGCGTCCCCCGCCGCGAGGTCGGCGCTGCCGCAGCCGGGCAGCTCCTCGACGCTGCCGTCGGCGCGCAGGATCCGGTTCTCGCCGAGGCCGCCGGGGGAGCCGCCGGCCAGGCCGTACGGGGGGACGCGGCGGTGGCCGGAGAGCAGACTGACCGTCACCGGTTCGCGGAAGCGCAGCCGGCGCAGCGCGCCGTCGCCGCCGTGCCAGCGACCTCCGCCGCCGCTGCCGGGGCGGACGGCGAACTCCTCGACCAGGACGGGCAGGCGCCACTCCAGGACCTCGGGGTCGGTGAGGCGGGAGTTGGTCATGTGGGTCTGGACGACGTCGGCGCCGTGGAAGCCGGGCCCGGCGCCCGAGCCGGAGGCGATGGTCTCGTAGTACTGGTGGTGCTCGTTGCCGAAGCTGAGGTTGTTCATCGTGCCGGAGCCCTCGGCCTGGACGCCGAGCGCGGCGTAGAGCGCGCCGGTGATGGCCTGGGAGGTCTCGACGTTGCCCGCGGCGACGGCAGCGGGGTGGGCCGGGGCGAGCATCGAGCCGGGCGGGACGACGATCCGCAGCGGGCGCAGACAGCCGTCGTTGAGCGGGATGTCGTCGTCGACCAGGGTGCGGAAGACGTACAGGACGGCGGCGGTGACCACGGCGGAGGGGGCGTTGAGGTTGCTCGCGAGCTGGGGCGAGGTGCCGGTGAAGTCGACGGTGGCGCTGCGATCCCGGTGGTCCACCCGGACCTCGACGGCGATCACGGCGCCGGAGTCGGTCTCGTAGCGGTAGGAGCCGCCGCCCAGGCCGTCGACGGCTCGGCGGACCGCCTGCTCGGCGTTGTCCTGGACGTGCCGCATGTAGGCCTGGACGACGTCGAGGCCGAAGTGCTCGATCATCGCGCCGACCTCGTCGACGCCCTTGCGGTTGGCGGCGATCTGGGCGCGCAGGTCGGCGAGGTTGGTGTCCGGGTCGCGGGAGGGGTGGCGGGCCCCGGTGAGCAGTCGCACCGTCTCGGCCTCGCGCAGCCGGCCGTCCACCACCAGCGGCCAGTCGTCGAAGAGCACGCCCTCCTCGTCGATCTCGCGGCTGGCGGCGGGCATCGACCCGGGGGTGATGCCGCCGATCTCGGCGTGGTGGCCGCGGGAGGCGACGAAGAACAGGACGTCCCTCCCCGCGGCGTCGAAGACCGGGGTGACCACGGTGACGTCCGGCAGGTGGGTGCCGCCGTGGTACGGGTCGTTGACCGCGTAGGCGTCGCCCGGGCGCAGCTGGGGGCCGCGGCGGCGGATCACCTCCTTGACCGTGGTGCCCATCGAGCCGAGGTGCACGGGGATGTGCGGGGCGTTGGCGACCAGGTTGCCGTCCGGGTCGAACAGGGCGCAGGAGAAGTCCAGCCGCTCCTTGATGTTGACCGACTGGGCGGTGGACTCCAGCCGGGCGCCCATCTGTTGGGCGATCGCCGTGAAGAGGTTGTTGAACACCTCCAGCAGGACGGGGTCGGCGGCGGTGGTGACGGCCTCCTCCGCACGGGCCTCGACGTGTTCGACCAGCAGGTGCCCGCCCGGGGTCACGGTCGCCCGCCAGCCGTCGTCCACCACGGTGGTGGCGTTGGCCTCGGCGATCACCGCCGGGCCGGTCACGGTGGCCCCGGGGCGCATGGACTCCCGCTCCAGCAGCGGGACCCGGCGTCGCTCGCCGCCGGTGCGCAGTTCCACGGTGAGGGGCTCGACGGTGAGGGGCCCGACGGCGAGGGGCTCGGGCTGCGCCCCGGAGGCGGGGGAGAGGGCGCCGGGCTCCGGCTGTACGGTCAGGCCGGTGCCCTCGACGGCGACGGCCTCCACGACCAGCGGCCGGTCCATCAGGAAGGAGTAGGCGGCCCGGTGCCGCCGCTCGAACTCGGCCCTCATCTGCGCCGGTTCGGCCAGCGGGACGCCGATCGTGGTGTCGGTGCCCCGGTAGCGCAGCCGGGCCCGGCGGGTCAGCCGGATCCGCTGCTCCGGGACGCCCTGGTCGAGCAGCCGGTCGGTGGCCTCCGCCGCCAGCGCGTCGGCCCGCTCCCGGACGGCGGCCATCTCGCCGTCCGCCAGAGGCCGTTCGACGGCGTGCTCGCGCAGCACGGTGGTGTCGGCCAGGCCGATGCCGAGAGCGGACAGCACACCGGCCATCGGCGGCACCAGTACGGTGCGGATGCCCAGCGCCTCCGCCACCGGGCAGGCGACCTGGCCGCCCGCGCCGCCGAAGGTGGTCAGCGCGTAGCGGGTGACGTCGTGGCCCTGCTGGACGGAGATGCGCTTGATCGCGTTGGCGATGTTGCCGACCGCGATCCGCAGGAAGCCCTCGGCCGTCTCCTCGGCGGAGCGGTCGCCGATCTCCTCGGCCAGTTCGGCGAACCGACGTACCGTCAGCTCCCGGTCGAGCGGGCGGTCGCCGTCCGGGCCGAAGACCTTCGGGAAGTGCTCGGCCTGGATCCGGCCCAGCAGCAGGTTGGCGTCGGTGACGGTCAGCGGCCCGCCGGCGTGGTAGCAGGCCGGGCCGGGATCCGCGCCGGCCGAGTCCGGTCCGACCCGCAGGCGGTCGCCGTCGAAGCGCAGCACCGAGCCGCCGCCCGCCGCGACGGTGTGGATGGCCAGCATCGGCGCCCGCAGCCGCACCCCGGCGACCTGGGTGGTGACCACCCGTTCGTACTCGCCCGCGAAGTGCGAGACGTCGGTGGAGGTGCCGCCCATGTCGAAGCCGATCACCCGGTCGTACCCGGCCAGTCGGGACATCCGTACCATGCCGACGATGCCGCCCGCCGGGCCGGACAGGATCGCGTCCTTGCCGCGGAAGTGGCCGGCCTCGGCCAGGCCGCCGTTGGACTGCATGAACATCAGCCGCACGCCCCCGAGTTCGTCCGCCACCCGGCGGACGTAGCGGCGCAGCCCGGGGTCGAGATAGGCGTCGACCACCGCGGTGTCGCCGCGCGGCACCAGCTTCATCAGCGGGCTGGCCTCGCTGGACAGGGACACCTGCTCGAAGCCGAGCCGCTGGGCCAGGCGCCCGATCTCGCGTTCGTGCGCGGGGTGGAGGTAGCTGTGCAGGCAGACCACGGCGAGGGAGCGGATGCCGTCCGCCAGGCAGTTCCGCAGCTCCTCGGCGAGCCGGTCGAGGTCGGGCGGGCGCAGCACCTCGCCGTCGGCGGTGATCCGCTCGTCCACCTCGACCACCCGGGCGTACAGGGGCTCGGGGAGGATGATCTCGCGGGCGAAGATCCGCGGCCGGTTCTGGTAGCCGATCCGCAGCGCGTCCGCGAAGCCGCGGGTGATGCACAGGGCGGTCGGCTCGCCGGTGCGCTCCAGCAGGGCGTTGGTGGCCACCGTCGTCCCCATCCGGACCGAGTCGACGTCCCGCCCGAGGTCGGCGTCGGGCGGCAGCAGGGCGCGGATCCCGGCCACGGCGGGGTCGCGGTGACGGGCAGGGTCGTGCGAGAGCAGCTTGTGGGTCAGCAGCCGTCCGTCCGGGGCCAGCGCCACCACGTCGGTGAAGGTGCCGCCGCGGTCCACCCAGAACTGCCAGCCTCTCGACGCCATGACCGGTTCTCCCTCAGGCCCCGGCGTGCGCGAACAGGCCGGCGTGGCGGGCGACCGCGGCGGCGTGGTCGGCGCACTGCTGGTAGCAGCAGACCAGCAGCACCAGGTCGGCGGCGTCCACCGGGTCGGTGGCATCGTCGTGCAGCAGCAGTTCGTACAGCAGCCGCTGGCGCCGGGCGACCTCCGGCAGCTCGGTGAGCACCTGGGTGACGCCCTCGGGCGCGCCGGACTCCAGGGCGTCGGCCGCCCGTGAGAGCAGCTCCAGCGCCGCCCCGGCGATCCCGCGCAGCGGGGCCAGCAGCCGGTCGCCGTACGGCTCCCGCTCCTGCCGGGCCCAGGCCGCCCCGAGCAGGCGCTGCACCAGCTGCCCGAGCGCCTCCACCTCGCACCCGACGTGGATGCCGACGACGACCCCGGGGCGGCCGTCGAGCGCCGTGGTGGCGTCCTCCTCGATCCGGGTGCGCAGTTCGGCCAGGGCCCTCTCGGCGGTCGCGATCGCGTCGTGGCCGGCGGCCGGGTCGGTCAGCACGGCGGTGGCGCCGCACAGGGCGGTGTGCACCAGTCGGACGAGGCCGGCCAGCTCGCCGACCAGAGCGCGGTAGCCGGACATCCTGATCACCTCCCGCTCCCCCGACCAGTGTCTCCCCGCCGCCGCGACGCCGCCCTTGCGAGGCGGCGCCCCACGGGCACGCCAGCGGGTGAGCGCGGCGGCCGGTGTGAACACGTACGGCTCAGCGATCGTCGCGTACGGATGCGGACGTGCCGGGAGGGGCGCACGGTGGGCCGTAGTTAGGAGGAGTTCTCAGGTCGCGCACACCCGCGAACCCGGGCTCCATGACCACAAAGCACCGAAGGAGACGGCCGAATGAGCCGGATCAACCCGATCGACGTCCAGAGGGCCCTGAAGGGCGCCAACTACCCCGCCGACCGCGACGAACTCGTCGAGCGCGCCCGCTCGAACGGGGCCGACGAGAACCTCGTGGGCCAGATCTCCGATCTCGATCGGGACAGCTTCGAGGGCCCCGACGAGGTCGAGCACGCGCTCTTCCGCCGGAGCTGACAAGCGCGGTGGCCGGAGGCCCGGGGACGCCCCCGGGCCTCCGGCTCGCGTTCCTGGCCGTAGAGCCGGGCGCCGTACCGCGGTCCGTAGGACTGCTCCAGGTCCGCCAGCTCCACGTCCGGGTGAAGTCGCGCCGGCGGTGGTAGCGCTCCAGGGCGTCGTGGGCGGCCATCGCGTCCTCCCATCGGGTGCGGATCGACGCGGAGCGGGTACCCCGGCCGCCGGTTCCCACCCCACCGGTTTCCGGACGCCCCGGAGGTTACGGGCACCGCCCGGCCGGGCAACTGCCCCGTGGGAGGTGGCGCGGATGGACGGGCCGGGGCTCTCCGGGCGCGAACTGCGGATCCTCACGGAGATCGAGAACCACCTGCAGGCGGACCGCCACCTGGACCGTGCCCTGCGCACCATGCGGCACGGCCCCCGCTGGCTGGCGGGCCGGCTGCTGCGGACGGTCGCCCGGATGCCGGTCTTCGTGTTCTCGGTGCTCGGGGGGCTCTGCGCGGCCCTGCTGGTGATCAGTGCCACCGCCCACTCAGCCGCCGTGCTCACGGGCTTCTCCCTGGTCTGGGCGTCGTCGGTCGCGCTGGGTGCGGCGCGGGTGGTCGCCCACCGCCGGGGCATCGCGCCGTGACCCCCGCCTTCCGCCCGGCCCCTCCGGCGGGGCGTGGTCCCGCAGCTCGCTGATCACCGCCCAGGCCACCGACACCACCGGCACGGCGACCAGCGCACCCAGCACCCCGGCCAGCACGGCGCCACCGATCACCGACAGGGCCACGGCCACCGGGTGGATGCGCACCGACCAGCCCAGCACCAGCGGGTGCAGCAGGTGCCCCTCGATCTGGCCGATGATCACGATCAGCGCGAGCACCAGCAGCGCCACCACCGGCCCGCGCGCGGCCAGCGCGACCAGCGCGGCGACCGCCAGGGCGATCGGGGAGCCGATCAGCGGTATCAGTGCCGCGACGAACTCCAGCACCATCAGCGGCAGCACCAGCGGCACCCCCAGGACGGCCAGGGCGATGCCGACCAGCACCGCGTTGGTCGCCGCCACGATCAGCACCCCGCGGGTGTAGCCCGCGAAGGTGTGCCACGCGACCCGCCCGGCCCGGCCCCAGACCGGGCGGGCCCGTGCCGGGAGCTGGCGCTGCGCCCAGGTCCACATCCGGTCGCCGGAGTGCAGGAAGAACACCGAGCAGAACACCGCCAGGGCCAGCCCGGTGGCCATCTCGACCACCCTGCCGGCCCCGCTGAGCGCGGTGGTCAGCAGGGCCGACCGGTGCCCCGAGAGGAACGCCCCGATCTTCGCCCGCAGGTCCGTCACGGTGCCGGGCCGGAGGTGGAAGGGGGCGCGGGTGAGCCAGTGGTCGATCCGGCCGAGGCCGCCGCGCAGCTCGTTGCCGATCCCGTTCCACTCGTCGGCGACGTTCGTCCCGACCAGCGCCAGGACCCCGCCGACGAGCGCGATCGCGCACACGAAGGCCAGCAGCACCGCGAGCGAGCGGGGCATCACCCGGGCGAGCAGGTCGACCAGCGGGCGCAGCACGGAGGTGATCACCAGCGCCAGGAACAGCGCGATGACCGGCACCTGGAGCTGGCCGAGGACACTGACGACCAGGTACGCGGTCACACCGAGCAGCCCCAGCCGCCAGGTGTACCCGGCGGCGGTGCGCAGCCCGGCCGGGACGCGTTCCGGGGGCGCCGTCGGACGGGTCCGGCGCAGCGTCACCCGGGGCGGCCGGCTGCCGAGCGGCCGGGGGCGCCGGGCGGGCCGTCCCGGGCCGTTCACGCCCACCGGCCGGCTCCACGGCGCGGGCCGGGCCGGACGGGCAGCGCGGGCCGAACCGGCCGGCTGGGCCGGTGAGGCCGCGGGTCTCGGCGGGGCGTGCGCACGGGACGGCTTCCGGGGCTGGCCACGGCCGGCTCAGTCGGGCGTCTCGTGCGGCTCCGGCTCGTGGGCCGGTGCGATCGGCTCGGACGCCTGCCCGGCGTCCTGACGGGCCAGCCCCTCCTCGTGCACCGGCGGTGGTCCGTCGTGGTCCGTCCGGGATCCGGGCGTTCCGACCGCGGCGGGCGGGTCCTTGGGCACGGGCTTGTCGTGCTCACGGGTCGGGTCCTGGTCGCTCACTGCGCTCGCCTCCCGGGTGGAAGTCCTGCTCCCAGCGTCTCTCCGGCTCGGGAGCTCGTACACCTCGGCGGGCCGGTGGCCCTGACCTCCGGCCCCGAGGGCCGTCCGAGCGGTTCGGCGCGTCGCGCGGCATGATGGTCGGGACGGCACCAGCCGTTCCGAGCGGACCGGGAGGGCACGATGCCAGGGCCAACCGAGGTCCCCAGTGAGGGGGAGTACCAGAGCGGGAGTCTGCACGTCGTGGTGGACGACCGGGCCTCGGTGCGGGTCATCACGGTCGCCGGGGAGCTGGACCACGACTCGGCGCACGTGCTGCGTGACGCGCTGGCACGGCCGTTGCACGACGGCGTCAGGCGGATCGTGGTCGACCTCGCGGAGCTGCGGTTCTGCGACTCCGCCGGCCTGAACATCCTGCTGCGTGCCCGGCTCGACGCGGATGCGGCCGGGCGGCCCCTCGAAGTCTCGCGGCCCCGGCCGATCGTGGCCCGGCTGTTCGAGGTCACCGGCACCGACACCCTGCTGCGGGTCCGGCTCGAACCCGACGCGGAACCCGGCCCCCGCCGACGGAGGCCGCCACGGACGCCCCGGCTCCCGACGCGGAGTGAGGTGGGCCGCCGTGAGCCCGCCGGGGAGTGACGGACCGCCGGAGCCCGGGCGGACCAGGCGGCTCCTGTTCGCGGGCAGCGGGGGCGCGGTGCGGCGCAGCCGTGAGTTCAGCCGGGCGGCGCTGTGGTCGTGGGGCTGGCTGCCCACCGTGGACGAGGAACGGTTGGCGGTGACGGAGTACGTCCTGCTGATGGTCTCGGAGCTGGTCACCAACGCCTGCCTCCACGCGCCGGGCGGCCCGCGGGAGCTGCGGTTGGACTGGGACGGCGTGCGCCTGCGGGTGGAGGTGGCGGATGCCAGTCCGGTGGAGCCCCGGCTGCACCGGTACGCGGATCCGGGCCGGCCGGGTGGGCACGGCCTGCGGGTGGTGGACCGGCTCGCCCGGGCCTGGGGGTCGGCGCCCGAGGGCGGGGGCAAACTGGTCTGGCTGGAGGTGCCGTCCCCGCTGGACCACCGCGCCCGCGGCCTCTGACACCGCCCCGGCCCATCACCGGAAGTCCATGAAACGGACGGATCGCACGAAAGCCGCGTCGACCCCGGAATACCGGGTAAGAGTGCCGTGCAGCGGCCCCGGGTTGGCGGCCCTGCCGGGAGAACCACCATGTCAGGCACTCTGGAGAACGCGCCCCCGGCGCCGTCCGCTCTGCCCCCACGCCCGACCGAGGCCGAGCTGCGCGCGATGGGGAAGACCGAGGCGCGGGAACTCAGCGACGCGCTGTTCGAGCGGCTGTCCGGGCTGGCGCGGGAGAGCGCGGCCTACAGCTACGTGCGCGGCACGATCATCGAGCTGAACATGCCGCTGGTGCGGTTCATCGCGGCCCGCTTCCGGCACCGGGCCGAGGACATGGACGACATCCTCCAGGCGGGCACGATCGGTCTGATCAAGGCCGTCGACGGCTACGACCCGCACCGCGGCGTCGAGTTCATCACCTACGCCATCCCCACCATCGCCGGCGAGGTCAAGCGCTTCTTCCGGGACACCTCCTGGCCGGTGCGCGTGCCGCGCAGCATGCAGGAGCTGTACCTGACGGTGGCCCGCGGCTCGGACCGGCTGGAGCAGCAGCTCGGCCGTCCGCCCCAGCCGGAGGAGATCGCCGAGGACCTCCACCTGAGCGTCGAGCAGACCACCGAGGCCCTGGTCGCGGGCCGGGTCTACCGCCCCAGCTCACTGGACGCCCTGCGCGACCAGGACTCCGACGAGAGCGGCAGCGCGATGCTGGACCGGCTCG
>NZ_JBIWPL010000003.1:0-177412 GCF_044768255.1 Kitasatospora sp. NPDC101157
ACTGATCCACCCCGAAGGGCTTCACCGTTCGACTTGCATGTGTTAAGCACGCCGCCAGCGTTCGTCCTGAGCCAGGATCAAACTCTCCGTGAATGTTTACCCGTTGTCGGGTCGACACCCGCGTTGAGCGGCACGGCAACCACCGGAATAGGGCGGCCCCGCGCACTGCGTCCTCGCTAGTGTTATTTCAAAAGGAATCTCCAACCCCGATCATGCGATCGAGGCCGGGGATGTCAACATATCTGGCGTTGACTTTTGGCACGCTGTTGAGTTCTCAAGGAACGGACGCTTCCTTCGGACCGCCTTCCAGCGGGCCCTCCGGGCGCTTCGTTCTTTCGTGTTTCCAGCTTATCAGATGTTTTCCGCTCCGTTTTCCGGAGTTTCATTCATCGGATTCGCTTTCCGCTTTGTCGCCCCGGTCTCCCGCGGCGACTCCGGAACTGTACGGGCACCGGCCCGCCACATGCAAATCGCCTCCGCCCGGGGTCCCGGACGGAGGCGATCGTCGTTCGCGCGGAGTCGGCGCGCCGTCAGGAGCGTCGTCAGACGCGGCCCATCTCCTCGGCGATGGCCGCCGCGAAGGCGTCGATGTCCGCCTCCGTGGTGTCGTACGAACACATCCAGCGCACCTCACCGGTGTGCTCGTTCCAGAAGTAGAAGCGGTAACGCTTCTGCAGCCGCTCACTCACCTCGCGCGGGAGGATCGCGAACACCGCGTTGGCCTGAACCGGCCGGACGATCTCGACGCCGTCGATCTTCCGGACCGCTGCCTCCAGCCGGCTGGCCATCGCATTGGCGTGGCCGGCGTTGCGCAGGTAGAGGTCGCCCGCGAGCAGGGCCTCGAACTGGACGGAGACGAAGCGCATCTTCGAGGCGAGCTGCATCGAGGTCTTGCGCAGGTACTTGATGTTGCGCACCCGCTCCGGGTTGAGCACCACCACGACCTCGCCGAGCAGCAGGCCGTTCTTCGTGCCGCCGAAGGACAGCACGTCGACGCCGAGGTCCGTCGTGAAGGCCCGCATCGGCTGGCCGAGCGAGGCGGCGGCGTTCGCCAGTCGGGAGCCGTCCATGTGGACGAGCATGCCGAGCTGGTGGGCGTGGTCGACGATCGCGCGGATCTCTTCGATCGTGTAGAGGGTGCCGAGCTCGGTGCTCTGGGTGATGGAGACCGCGAGCGGCTGCGCGCGGTGCTCGTCGCCGAAGCCGTAGGCCTGGAGGTCGAGCAGCTCGGGGGTGAGCTTGCCGTCCGGGGTGGGGACGGTGTGCAGCTTGATGCCGCCCATCTTCTCCGGGGCGCCTCCCTCGTCCACGTGGATGTGGGCGGTGTCGGCGCAGACCACGGCGCCCCAGCGGGGCAGCAGCGACTGGAGGGCGACCACGTTGGCGCCGGTGCCGTTGAACACCGGATAGGCCTCGGCCTTGTCGCCGAAGTGGCGGCGGAAGACGTCCTGGAGGTGGGCCGTGTAGTCGTCCTCGCCGTAGGAGATCTGGTGGCCTCCGTTGGCCAGGGCGATCGCGGCGAGGACCTCGGGGTGCACGCCGGCGTAGTTGTCGCTGGCGAAGCCGCGGACGGCGGGGTCGTGCCGCCGTACCGCGTCCGTACGGGTGAGGTCGGTCATCGGGCTGTCAGCCACAGGTGCTGTCCGTTCAGTTCTGCTGCGGGGCGGTCCCAGAGGTCCGCCAGGTGTCCGGCGAGGTCGGCGGTGTCGGTGAAGCCGGCGAACTTCGCCTCCGGCTTCTCGGCCCGCATCTCGGGGCTGACCAGCGCCTTGATGACCAGGATCGCAGCCGCCGCGGTGGGCTCGCCGTCCGGGGAGGTGGTCTCCTTCTTGAAGGAGTCCGCCATGGCGAGGGTCCAGGCCTCGGTGGCGGCCTTGGCGGCCGCGTAGGCGGCGCCGCCGGCGGTGGGCTTGTGCGCGGCCGCGGCGGAGACCATGGCGTAGCGGCCGGCCTGGCTGCGGACCAGCGCGGGCTGGAAGGCCAGCGAGGTGTGCTGGAGGGTCCGCACGACGGTGTCGTGCAGGAAGTCCCAGTCGTCCAGGCGGGTGTCGAAGAAGGTCTTGCTGCCGCGCCAGCCGCCGACCAGGTGGAACAGGCCGTCGACGTGGCCGTGCTCGGCCTCCAGGTGGTCGGCCCAGTCGTGGACCTCCTGCGGGTCGAGCAGGTCGATCACCTGGCCGCTCACCTTGGCTCCGCGCACCGCGACACGGGTGGCGTCGAGGGCGGACTCAAGGCGCTGGGGGTCGATGTCGGCGCCGATCACGGTCGCGCCGTCGGCGGTGAGGCGGCGCAGCACGGCCTGCCCGGCCGGGCCGCTGGCGCCCGCGACGGCGATGACCTTGCCGGCCAGCTTGGTGGAGGTGGTGGTCATGCGGCGACTCCCTGGATGCCGGCGCCGGTGATGCCGGCGGTGGCGGCGATGACGCCGCGGAGCTTCTTGGACAGGGCCTCGTAGAACATGCTCAGCGGGAACTCGTCCGGGAGCACGGCGTCGCACAGCGCCTTGTTCAGGGCCTTGCCGTCGGTGATGTCGAGCGGGAGGGCCTCGGGGCCCTTGGCCCAGGTGGAGGCCGGGTGCGGGGTGAGGTAGCGGGAGACCAGCTCGTAGGCGGCGATCCAGTGGGCCGGCTTGGGCCGGTCGATGCCGTCGCGGTACAGGGTCTCGATCTCGCCGCAGAGGTCGTTGGTGACCTGCGGGGCGCGCTCCCAGTCGATGGTCAGGCGGTTGTCGCGCCAGCGCAGCGCGTCGTGCTTGTGCAGGTACGCGAAGAGCAGCTGGCCGCCGAGGCCGTCGTAGTTGCGGACGCGGTCGCCGCTGACCGGGAAGCGGAACAGGCGGTCGAAGAGGATCGCGTACTGGACGTCGCGGGCGTGCGGGTTGCCCTCGGTCTCCAGCTTCACCGCCTCCTTGAAGGTGGTGAGGTCGCAGCGGAGCTCCTCCAGGCCGTACATCCAGAACGGGCTGCGCTGCTTGATCATGAAGGGGTCGAACGGCAGGTCGCCGTGGCTGTGGGTGCGGTCGTGGACCAGGTCCCACAGGACGAAGGTCTCCTGCGCGCGCTCCTGGTCCTTGAGCAGGCCTTCGGCGTCGGCCGGGATCTCCAGGCCGAGCTGCTCGACGGCGCTGCTGGAGACGGCGCGGAAGCGGGCGGCCTCGCGGTCGCAGAAGATGCCGCCCCAGGTGAAACGTTCCGGCGCCTTGCGCACGGCGACCGTTTCGGGGAAGAGGACGGCGGAGTTGGTGTCGTAGCCGGCCGTGAAGTCCGTGAAGGTGATCGGCACGAACATCGGGTTGTCGAAGCGGGTGCGCTCCAGCTCGTCCAGCCACTCGGGCCACACCACGCGCAGCAGGACGGCTTCGAGGTTGCGATCCGGGTTGCCGTTCTGGGTGTACATCGGGAAGACGACCAGGTGCTCCAGGCCGTCCTCGCGCTGCTCGGCGGGCTGGAAGGCGAGCAGCGAGTCCAGGAAGTCGGGCTCCCGGTAACCGGTGTCGGCCCACTTGGCGAGGTCCGCGTCGACGGCGGCCAGGTAGGCGGCGTCGTGCGGGAAGTTCGGGGCGAGCTCCTCGACGGAGGCCCGGACAGTGGCGACCAGCGGGTCGACGGTCTGCCGCTGCACGGCGGACAGGTCGATCGAGCCGTCCTTGGACTGCAGCGGGCGCAGCGTCTCGACGGCCTCCTTCAGGCGCAGCCACGCCGGGTGGACGGCGAGGGTCGAGACCGGGGCGTCGGCCGCCGCTGCGAGCCTTGGCGAAAGATTCTGCATCGTGGACTCACTTCGACAGGAGTTATTTCAACGAGGACACCATAAGTACGAAAGGTTCTCCTGTTCAAGGGGGTCCGGACCGACAAACCTCCGGCGTGCTGCCGTTCCGGCCCCAAAACCTGCACCGAGGCAGCGGGTGTCCGGCATGTGGACGGTGTCCTGGATGCTCTGGACAGATGCGCGGCTCTGATGCGAACCTCCCCGCATGCTCCCGGCGGTGATCACGGTGGCCGAGCGCCACGACAGCCCGTTCCGGGTGCCCTCCCGTCAGCAGGCCTGTTGTTGCCGCTGCCGCACGCACGGCCGCTGTCGCCGCTGTCGTTGACCCGGCCGCGGCCCACCGGCTGCCGCTGATCCGGCCCGGGGCGCCGCGGAAGCGGGCCCGTACGCCGACCATGCCGCGTGTGTTCCGGCGCCGCCACCGGGGGAAGTGACCCGCCGGGAAGCGGCCCGCCCGGCCCGTACCGCCGCCGCCCGCCCGGCCTCTCCCTGTTTCCCGTCGGTCCTTCCCCTGGAGTCCTGCCATGAGCCTCCGCAAGCCGTCCGCCGTCCTGCCCCTCGCCGCACTGGTGGTGGCCGCCGCCTCGCTCACCGGATGCGCGCCGCAGGACGCCAGGTCCGACGCGGCCGCCGCCTCGGGCGCCTCCGGTCCGACCGGTGCGGCGGCGGGTTGCGCGCCGGGCGCACTGGCCACCCGGACCGCCGGGAAGCTGACCGTCGGCACCGACAAGCCGGCGTACGACCCGTGGTTCTCCGGGGACGACCCGGCGAACGGCAAGGGCTTCGAGTCGGCGGTGGCGTACGCCGTGGCGGAGAAGCTGGGGTACCCGAAGGACAAGGTCGGCTGGGTGGTGGCGCCGTTCGGCAAGGCCACCGCGCCGGGGGCCAAGGACTTCGACTTCGACATCAACCAGGTGTCCATCAGCGACGAGCGCAAGCAGGCGGTGGACTTCTCCTCCGGCTACTACGCCGTGCGCCAGGCCGTCATCGCCCTGAAGGGCTCCAAGGCCGCGGGGGCGAAGACCATCGCCGACCTCAAGGACGCCAAGCTGGGCGCGCAGATCGGCAGCACGAGCCTGGACACCATCACCAACACCATCAAGCCCAGCGGCGGCCCGGCCGTGTTCGACTCCAACGACCTGGCGAAGGCCGCGCTGAAGAACGGTCAGGTCGAGGCGCTGGTGGTCGACCTGCCGACGGCCTTCTACATCACCGGTGCCGAGGTGCCGGAGGCCCAGGTGGTGGGGCAGTTCGAATCTGCCCCGCAGGGCGAGCAGTTCGGGCTGGTGCTGGACAAGGGGTCCCGGCTGACCTCGTGCGTGTCGGGCGCGGTGGACGCGCTGCGCGCGGACGGGACGCTGGCGAAGCTGGAGAAGCAGTGGCTGTCGGACGCCGTCTCGGCGCCGGTGCTGAAGTGAGCGGGGAGACGGGCGCGGCCGGACCGGTCGAGCTCGCGCAGGAGCCGACGGAACCGAAGGAGCTGACAACGGCGAGGAGAGCGACGGGGCCGAGGAGGGCGACGGCGGCCGGGGCGACGGAGGCCTTCGCGGCCGGGGCGGAGCAGGACGGGTACCGCCCGTCCGAGCGACGGCTGGCGCACGAGGCGTACCGGCGCTCCCGCGCCCGCCGCTCGGCGCTGATCGCCACCGCCTCGACCGTGCTGACGGCGGTCGCGCTGTACCTGCTGGTCGTCAACTCCCCCGGTTGGGAGGTGACCCGGCGGACCTTCTTCAACCTGGACTACGCCCGCCGGGCGCTGCCCGAGGTGTTGCGGGGGCTTCGGCTCAACCTGGAGCTGATGCTCGGCTGCGGGGTGCTGATCCTGGTGTTCGGGCTGCTGCTCGCGGTGCTTCGGACGCTGCGCGGGCCGGTGTTCCTGCCGGTGCGGCTGCTGGCCACCGCGTACGTGGACTTCTTCCTCGGGCTGCCGATGATCATCTGCCTGCTGGTGATGATCACCGGGGTGCCGGCCCTGCGGCTCACCGGGGTGACCACCGATCCGCTGCTGCTCGGCGGGGCGGCGCTGGTGCTGACGTACTCGGCGTACGTGTCGGAGGTGTTCCGCTCGGGCATCGAGTCGGTGCACCCGAGCCAGCGGGCGGCCGCGCGGTCGCTGGGGCTGACCAACGCCCAGGCGATGCGGTACGTGGTGCTGCCGCAGGCGGTCCGGCGGGTGGTGCCGCCGCTGATCAACAACCTGGTGAGCCTGCAGAAGGACACCGGGCTCGTCTCGATCGGCGGCGCGATCGACGCGGTGTACGCGGCGAAGATCATCGCGGCGCACTCCTTCAACTTCACGCCGTACCTGGTGGCGGGGCTGGTGTTCATCGTGCTGACCATTCCGCTGACCCGGTTCGCCGACTGGCTGACCGGGCGGATGAACCGTCGGCAGTTGCAGGGGGGTGCGGTGTGAGCGGGACCGAGGTGCTCCGGCTGGAGTCGGTGCGCAAGGCCTTCGGCAGCCAGGTGGTGCTGCGCGACGTGGACCTCGCCGTGCCCGAGCACTCGGTGACGGCGCTGATCGGGGCGTCCGGCTCCGGGAAGTCCACCCTGATGCGGTGCGTCAACCTGCTGGAGGGGATCGACGACGGGGCGATCTTCCTGGACGGCGAGGAGATCACCGACCCGCGCGCGGACGAGGACGCGGTGCGGCGCCGGATCGGGGTGGTGTTCCAGTCGTACAACCTGTTCCCGCACATGACGGTGCTGGAGAACATCACGCTCGCGCCGCGCCGGGTGCACGGCGTCGCACGGGCGGAGGCCGAGGCCAGGGCGCTGGAGCTGTTGGACCGGCTCGGGCTGGCGGCGAAGGCGAAGGAGTACCCGGACCGGCTCTCCGGCGGGCAGCAGCAGCGCGTCGCCATCGTGCGGGCGCTGGCGGCGGGACCCCGGCTGCTGCTGCTCGACGAGATCACGGCGGCGCTCGACCCGGTGCTGGTCGGGGAGGTACTGGCGGTCGTACGGGACCTCAAGGAGCAGGGGATGACGATGGTCCTCTCCACCCATGAGATGGGCTTCGCCCGCGAGGTCGCCGACCGGGTCTGCTTCCTGGACGGCGGGGTGGTGCTCGAACAGGGGCCGCCGGAGCAGGTGTTCGGCGACCCGCAGGAGGAGCGGACCCGGCAGTTCCTCAGCCGGGTCGTGGCCTCGGGGCGGCTCCAGGGCTGAGCGCCGCACCACGGTGGTCACCACTGTGCGCCCCTGCACGCGCCCTGGCCGCGCCGGGGGCCCAGCGGTGATCGTGGACGGGACGATCGTCGCCGTGGCGGAGGGACGGCGGGAAAGCGGACGACGGCGGAGAGCTGGCAGCCGACAGAGGACAGATAACAGATAACAGATTTCGACATCTGTTCTCTGAAATCTGTTCTCTGAAATCTGTCAGCTGTTCTCTGTCAGCCGTTCGCTGCCCGTCGTTCACCGCCCGCCACCCCCGGGAGGCCGCCGTTGCACGGACCCAACCTGGTCAACTGGCTCCTCGCCCTCCTCACCGCCACTACCGGCGTCTACTGCCTGACCCGCCTGCGGCACACCCCCTGCGCCACCGCCGCCGCCCCGGGCGCCCGCCCGGGCCATCCGCCGCTCGCCCGGGAATCCGACGCCGCCGAAGCCCTGATGGGGCTCGGCATGGCAGCCATGGCCGTCACCGGCGCCACCGTCCCGGCCGCCGTCTGGGCCTGCCTGTTCGGCCTCCCGGCCACCGCCTTCCTGCTCGCCGCCGTGCACGCCCCCGCCGGCCGGGCCCACCGGCTGCACCACGCGGTCGGCGCGCTCGCCATGACGTACACCGCCCTCGCGATGACCGCCTCCCCCGGCGGCGGACACCACCACGCCACCGCGCTCGGCACCCCCCTGGTGACCGGCACCCTGCTGCTCTACTTCGGCGGCTACTCGCTCTGGGCCGGCGCCCGCCTGCTGCGCACCCCGGCCGGCACCCTCGTACTCGGCACCACCGGCCTGCCCCGGGCCTGCCGGCTGACCATGGGCATCGGCATGTTCGCCATGCTCCTGACCATGTGATCCACCCGTACGAACCGCCCCCACACGGCCCCACGCCGCCACCCGCGCGTCCGCGCCCGCGTCCGCGCCCGCGTCGGCGCGAGAGCTGGAGCCCCCGCCAAAGCCCGCTCCCCCGCGTGGCGTTGGTCACTGGCCCGTCGAAAGCCGTTCCACCGGCCGTCGCCAGCGCATAGGTTGGCAGGGAGCGCGTTGTCGCGTTCCGTGCGTACTCGGGGAGCCCATGCGATGACTGCCCTGATCGGCCTGCTGCTGCTCGGCCTGCTGCTCTCCACCGTGGTGCCCCGGGCGCTGGCCCGGGCCCGCTGGGTGGAGCGCGAACCGGTGCTGGCCCTGCTGGTGTGGCAGTGCATCGTGGTGGCCGTCCTGCTGTGCTGCGCCCTGGGCCTGGTCCTCGCCGCCGCCGCAGCCGAGCCCGAGCTGCGCGCCTGGGTGTTCTCCGGCGCCCCGCACGGCGTGGAGGACGCGTACGGCCTCCAGGACGCCGAGGGCTGGGGCCGGCTGTGCGCCGCCGCCCTCGCCGCGGGCGCGCTGCAGACGGTGCTCGCGCTCACCCGCGAGGTTCGTACGGCCAAGGCCCTGCGCAACCGTCGGCACGCCCAACTGGCGACCCGCGCGCCGGAGTTGCCAGCGGCGATCGAAACCGCCCGGAGCCGCCGGGAGCGGTTGGTGGTCCTGGAGAACGTCCGCCCCGAGGCCTGGTCACTGCCCGGCCCGAACTCCCGCCTGGTGGTCACCACCGGCGCCCTCCAGCAGCTCACCGAACGGGAGTTGGCAGCCGTACTGAGTCACGAGCGCGGACACGTCCGCGCCCGGCACCACTGGCTCCAGCAGTTCGCCCAGGCGCTCGCCTCCGGCTTTCCCGGCATCGGCGTGTTCCGCGCCTTCCGGGACCAGGTGGCGGAGCTGGTCGAGCTGGCGGCCGACGACCGGGCCGCCCGCCGGCACGGCCGGCACACCACCGCCCTCGCACTGGCCGAACTCAATCTGGACCGCGGGGTGTTCGGCTCCTGCCCGCCAGGCCTGGCGCAGTCGCCGAAACGGGTGGACCGGCTGCTCGCGGGCCGCCCCCGACTGTCCGTCCCGCAGCGGCTGCGGCTCACCGCCGTCGCCCTGGCCGCACCCGTCGGGGCCGTCCTGCTGGCCGTTGCCCCGGGGCTCCACTCGCTCCTCTGACGAAACGCCGCCTATCACCGACGCCATTGATCACCGGCGCCGCCTATCACTGACGCCACAGGTCACCGACGCCCCCGTTCACCGACGCCGCAGGTCACCTGCCTCACCAGTCAACCAAGAACAGCAGTAAGTGAGTTGGCGCGAAGTCAGCCCGCCGCCGAATCCCCGCAGAGCGGAGCGAACCGCCCGCCGAGCGTCTGCCCGAGCACCTCGCGGTGGAGCGGCCGGGCCTGCTCGTAGCGTTCCCGCCCGGCCTCGGTCAGGGCGACCATGATCCCCCGCCGGTCGCTCGGACACATCGCCCGGGTCACCAGACCGGCCTTCTCCAGGCGGGCGATCAACCGGGACAGCGCACTCTGGCTCAGATGGACGATGGATGCCAGCTCGCTCGCCCGTAGGGCGTGCCGGGCCTCGGCCTCGCACCCCTCCACCAGGCGTTCCAGCACCTCGAACTCGCTCATGCCCAGCCCGTACTTCTCGCCGAGTTCACGGTCGAGCGCGCAGACGGCCGCGGCATGGCGAGCGAGCAGCTCGCGCCATTCCGCGATGAGACCGGCCTCCGCCGAGGCTTCGAGGGAGTCGAGTTCAGCCACGCCGCCAGCCTAGCACGTGCATCGTAAATTTATGCGTTCACATCTAATTCATTTGCATTGAATGCACGTGCATGTAATGTCCTCCCCATGACCACCGCGACCGTCACGCCACCCGACGCCCCGTCAACCAGCGGGCCGAACTGGACACCCCGCCTCTGGGGCACCCTCGTCGTGCTCTGCGCCGCCATGTTCCTGGACGCCCTGGACGTCTCGATGGTGGGCGTCGCCCTCCCCTCCATCGGTTCCGAACTGCACCTCTCCACCTCCACCCTGCAGTGGGTGGTGTCCGGCTACGTGCTCGGCTACGGCGGCCTGCTGCTGCTCGGCGGGCGCGCCGCCGACCTGCTCGGCCGCCGCCGGGTCTTCCTGGTCGCCCTCAGCGCCTTCGCCGCCGCCTCACTGGTCGGCGGCCTGGTCGACGACGGCGGCCTGCTGATCGCCGCCCGCTTCCTCAAGGGCGCGAGCGCCGCCTTCACCGCCCCGGCCGGCCTGTCGATCATCACCACGACCTTCGCCGAGGGCCCCGCCCGCAACCGGGCACTGTCGATCTACACCACCTGCGGTGCCAGCGGCTTCTCGCTCGGACTGGTGCTCAGCGGCCTGCTCACCTCGGTCGGCTGGCGCTGGACCTTCCTGATGCCCGTCCCGGTCGCGCTGCTCGCCCTGGTCCTCGCCGTGCGCCTGCTCCCCCGCCCGGTCGAGGAGCCCGCCAAGGGCGGCTACGACGTGCTCGGCGCGATCACCGGCACCGCGACCGTCCTGCTGCTGGTGTTCACCGTGACCGAGGCCCAGGGCGCGGGCTGGCTGAGCCTGCGCACCCTCGGCTCGCTGGTGGTGGTCGCCGCGCTGGCCGCCGCGTTCCTGCTGGTCGAGAGCCGTACCGCCCACCCGCTGGTCCGGCTCGGGATCTTCCGCAACGGCTCGGTGGCCCGGGCCAACGTCGTCGCCTTCACCATGACCGGCGCGTACGGCGGCTTCCAGTTCGTCGTCACGCTCTACCTTCAGCACCTGCTCGGCTGGTCGGCCCTGCAGATGGCCCTCGGGCTGCTGCCCGCCGGCGCCTTCATCGCGCTCTCCGCGCCGTTCATGGGCCCGATCGTGGACCGCTTCGGCACCGCCCGGCTGCTGCCGATCGGCCTGCTGGCCCTGGCCGGCGCCTTCGCCCTGTTCCTTCGCCTGGACGAGCACAGTTCGTACCCGGCCCTGGTGCTGCCCTCGATGCTGCTGCTCGGCGTGGGCTTCGCCCTGGCCTTCCCCTCGGTGAACATCGCCGCCACCGACGGAGTGGCCGACGAAGAGCAGGGGTTGGCCTCGGGGCTGGTGAACACCGCGATCCAGGTCGGCACCGCCGTGGTGCTGGCCGGGGCGACGGCGATGATCACCGCCGGGAGCGCGGGCGGCGACAGCGCCCGGGCCCAGTTGGACGGCTACCGGCCGGCCCTGGTCCTGGTCACCGCGGTCGCGCTGCTCGGACTTCTGGTGGCCGCGGTCGGTGCCGTGGTGGACCGACGCCGGAATTCAACTCCTGTGCCGGTGCCGGATTATGATTATCCGCCTGCCGGACCGGCCGTTGCCCGGACCGAAGTCCTGACCGAGCGCTGACCCACTGGCCCCCGCCCACGGTCGACCCCTGACCGCCGGGCACCGGTGCCGGCTCCACCAAACCCCCGTGTTGGTGGAGCCGGCCGTCTTTACGGGCCGCCCGGGCGGCGCCCCCAAGGGCACGGTTCCACGGCGCGGCTGCCGGCTCCGCAAGTATATTGGCCCGGAGCCAACGAACGTTCGGAGCAGACACGATGGCACCTCGCGGGGATTCGGTCAATGAGGAGATGCGGCAACGCTCCCGCCGCCGCATCATGCGGGCCACCATCGAGCTCGTCGACCAGCGCGGCTATGCGGGCACCACGCTGACCGACATCGCCGAGCGGGCCGGACTCGCCCGCGGCCTGCTGTCGTACTACTTCGACGGCAAACGACTGCTGATGCAGTCCGCCACTCACCGGATGATGCACCAGGCGCTCTCCGGCGCCCTGGCCGAACTGCCGCCGGGCGCCTCCCCCGAGGCCAGGTTGGCCCGCGCGATCGACACCGTCCTCAGCCTGGCCATGGACCACCCCCGGGTCATGCGCTCCCACCTGGCGCTGATCCTCGACCCGGACACCGGCGCCTTCGTCCAGGACCCCGAGCAGCAGCAGGTCGGCGCGATCCTGCAGGGCCTGCTGGAGGACTGGGGCGCGCCGGATCCGGTCGCCGAGCACGGGGTGCTGCGCAGCGCGCTGATGGGCGGTTGCATCGGGGTGCTGCTGCCGGGCGCGGAGATCCCGCTGGCGCCGATCCGGGCCGACCTGTTCGGGCGCTACGGCCTCGCCTGGGAGCTGGGCCGCCCGCCGCAGCCGCTGCCCCCGGAACGCGAACGGCCGCCGACCCGCGGTTGACGGCGGGCGGGCGGCGGGCTTGCGGCGGGTTGGCGGCCGGTCGGCGGCCGGGGCCCGGATCCCCCGGGCCGCACGGGAGTTGCTCAGCGCTCCTTCAGGATCGAGGCGAGCAGGTCTATCGTGCGCTCGGGCGTGAGACTGTCCACGCAGAGCCGCTCCATGACCTGGACGTACGCGTCGACGTCGTCCCGCTTGTCGAGGTAGAGCGCACTGGTGAGCTGTTCCAGGTAGACCACGTCCGCGAGGTCCTGCTCGGGGAAGCGCAGGATGGTGAACGCCCCGGACTCGCCCGCGTGCGCGCCGAAGCGGAACGGCATGACCTGGATGACCACGTTGGCCTGCTCGGCGACGTCGATCAGGTACTGAACCTGACCGCGCATCACCTGGGGGCCGCCGACCGGCCGGCGCAGCGCCGCCTCGTCGATGACCGCCCACAGCCGCGGGCTCGCGCCCTCGGTCAGCAGCTTCTGGCGGCGCAGGCGGAGGCTGACCCTCCGCTCGACCTCCTCCTCACTGATGACCGGCCGACTCTGACCGAAAACCGCCCGTGCGTACTCCTCGGACTGCAGCAGTCCGGGGATGAACTGCACCTCGTAGGTGCGGATCAGCTGGGCGGCCTCCTCCAGGCCGACGTAGGTCTGGAACCAGCCCGGCAGCACGTCGTTGAAGCTGTGCCACCAGCCGGACTTGTTGGCCTCGCGGACCAGGCCGAGCAGGGCCTCCCGCTCCAGTCCGTCGTCGACGCCGTAGAGGCTGAGCAGGTCGGCGACATCCCGCTCCTTGAAGCTGACCCGGCCGAGCTCCATACGGCTGATCTTGGACTCGGACGCGCGGATCGCGTAGCCCGCGTCCTCACGGGTGATCCCGCGCGCCTCGCGCAGGCGGCGCAGCTGCGAGCCGAGGAGGATCCGGCGGACCATCGAGCCGCCGCCCGGCTGAACTGTGGTCATGCGGTCGAAACCTCCACCTAGGGCAAACAGCGCACAGTCTGCCATCAGTTGAGCGCTCACGGTGCCGATACTGACGGATGTTCCTATCAGTTCCGCGCTCCGCACACCAGGATGCACGTGCATCCGGCGCTTGCATATGCCAATAGTGCGACTGCACGTGAATCGACTCTTGCATCTGCAGTGAGCGCACACCACCATGGTGCACGTGCACCTGCACATCCCTGGCAATCCCGCGGGCTCCGCGTCGACCCCACGCGCGACTCCGTGCACCGGCTCGACGGCGTCCCCCGCGCCATCGGGCGTCCGAGTGCGCGCGCGCCTGGTCGAGGGGGCGGCCGAGCGGCCGAGCGAGTCGGAGGTGACCGGCATGACCCCGGCGGGTCCAGCCGTGTCCGCCCCCTTATGGGAGGAGCTCTTCATGAGCACCGGTACGGCTTTGGCGGTTGACCCCCTTGTGGTCACCTGTACGCTCGCTCCTCGCTTCGAAGCCGTGAGAACCGCGCGCGACTTCGCCCGGACCACTCTTCAGCGCTGGGGCCTGACGGAGCTGTTCGACGATGTCGCGCTGGTGGCCTCGGAACTCGTGACCAACGCGCTCCGGCATGCGATCGGCGCACGGCCCGGCCCGTCGGGCGGCGCCCTGGGCGAGTACGACTTTCCCACACAGCCGACCCCGGAGGGGCGGCTGCCGATCCGAATAAGCCTGGTGCACCGCGCTCCCCAGGTGGTCTGCGCGGTGAGCGATCCGAGCAGCGTCGGCCCGGTGGCCCGGGAGGCGGACTTCGTCGCCGAGTCCGGCCGCGGACTGCACCTGGTGGAGTCGTTCAGCCGCTCCTGGGGCTGGCACCCGCTGGGCAGCGGCAAGGTGGTCTGGGCCGTGTTCGAGGCGGAGCCGGCCGGCGGCAGCAGGCTCGACGGCGCCGGGCTCGACTGCGGCCCCCTGGACGGCCGCCAGCTGGACAAGCTGGACGGACGAGTCGAAGTCGGTGGACGGCACCGGCGCTCGGCCTAGCGCCGCAGGGCGCACGGCCGGCCGAGGGACGACCCGGGAGGACCACGCCCCGGGCCCTTCAGCCAGGCCCCCGCGCCGGTCCGGACCGCGGTCCCGGCACCGGCTCCCCGCACCGGACACCCGGGCTCCGGAGGAAGCGGGCAGCCCGCGGGAGCACCCGCGGCACCCCGGCAGGCCCCGCCGCACGGTCCACCACGGGACCGGACGGGAGCGGGACGGGCCCCGGGCAAGGACAGAGGCCGTCGTGACGGGCCCCCGGGCAAAGACAAAGGCCGTCGTGGTGTCAGCACCCACGACGGCCCCCCGATGGTGGAGCAGCAGCCGGTCAGACCGCCAGGTGGTCGAACTCCCCGTCCTTGGCCCCCAGCAGCAGGGCGGCGATCTCCGCCCGGGTGTAGATGAGCGCCGGACCGTCCGGGAAGCGCGAGTTGCGCATCGCGACGTCGCCGCCCGGCAAGGCCGCGAACTCGACACAGTTGCCCTGGGAGTTGCTGTGCCGGCTCTTCTGCCAGACCACCCCCTGGAGGTCGGCGGCGGCCATCCCGTTGTAGGTGTGGTTCGAGCCGTGCTTGTCCTGCGAGTCGTGCATAGAAGTCTCCCGAAGAGCTCCGGAGTTGTCGTCCAGCGCGGCGCCCCGGCACCCGCCGAACGAGAGGACCGGCCCCGTACCGGTCCGGCGCAACGCCTCACTTGACGCGATGATAGCTGCAGTGCACGTGCATCAGCACGGGACATTGCAGGTGCACGAGGGCTTTTACCGGTCGCCCCGAACTCTTCACGGCCCCTTCTCCTGACGGTACGTAAACGGACATAGCCGATGGAATCGTCGGTTCGTCCATAACCGGCCGTGAGCATCCCCCCGCTAAATGTTGATCTTCGAATGCCGGGAGTCGCACCGTCGTGACCCTCCGTCAGGCCACCTCCGGGCTGTGAGACATCTCACGCACCCCGGATGCAACGCGCCGCCCCACCGGACACGTCAGGGCAACAATGCGGGCCCTGGCGGACATGGGGCGAGGAATGTCCGGATTGTAGGCAAACCGCCCGGACCGGCAGGGCGGCGACACGGCCTCCGCACCACGACCACCCGAAACCCGTACGGCAGCCGACTGCAGGCCTGACGGGCCGATGTCCTACGATCTCCGGCATGAGCACCGCAGCCATCCCGGGCGCGCCACTGCCCGTCCGCACTCCAGGCTCCCGTGCGCGGGGGCGCCACCGCCGCCCCGAGCGCCCCGAGATCCGCACCGGCTCGCCGGCCCTGGTGCTCGCCGTGCCCGCGACCGCGGGGCCCGAGTCCCGTTCGGTCGTCGAGGAGCTGCTGTCGATCGTCCGCAGCGAGCACGCCGGCGTCCAGGCCGCGGTCGGCTACCTCCCGGCCGACGGCGCCGGGGACGGCGGCTCCGAGGACCGCACCGTCGCGGAGCTGCTGGCGGCGGCCGCCGAGGCCGGACTGCCGACGCCCGTCGTGGTGCCCCTGGTGCCCGGCCCGCACGGCTTCCTGACCGGGCTTCACGCCCTCGCCGCCGAGTACGGCGCGACCGTCACCGACGCCCTCGGCCCGCACCCGCTGCTCGCCGAGGCCGTCCACGTGCGGCTGTCCGAGGCCGGACTGGCCCGGGCCGACCGGGCCCGGCTGTTCGCCATCGCGACCGCCGCCGACGGCGTCGTGCTGACCACCGTGGGCGGCGAGGACGCGGCCGCCGCGGCCGGCATCACCGGCGTGCTGCTGGCCGCCCGACTGGCCGTCCCGGTCGTGGCCGCGGCGCTCGACGTGCCCGGCTCGGTCGCCGGGGCCGTCAACCACCTCAAGGAGACCGGTTCCGAGCGCCCGGCGCTGGCCCCGCTCGTCATCGGCCCGGAGGCGGACTCCGAACTGCTCGCCACGGCCGCCGAGGAGACCGGCTGCCCGTCGGCGGCGCCGCTGGGCGCGTACCCGACCGTCGGCCAGCTGATCGCCTCCACCTACCTGGCCGCGCTGCCGACGCCGTCGGCGGAGGAGCTGGCCGAGGCCGAGGCGGAGGCCGCCACCGCCGGGGCCGGGGAGGGCTCCCGGCGCGCCCACGCGGCCGCTCAGGGGCCCGTGGAGGGCTGACGGAACCCCGCGGCCACCCGTCGCCGCACCCGTACCACCGAGGGCCCGGAACGACCGCGTTCCGGGCCCTTTCCGTTTGTTCTGTTTGCCCCGCAGGAGAGTTACGCGGGCATTGCCATGCAATGTCCGTTCTGGTGCCTTTTGTCGATGAATAGTCGGCGCATCATCGGGCGCTCGGGTTCGGGACGCTCCCCCGGCCCGGCGAGCGCGCCCCCTCCACAATTCAACGCCCCGTCACCTCACTTCTGAGGCGGAGCCAGTTTTGGGAATTCATCGCAGAATTGCCGGAAAACGATCATTTCCGATCATGGAATTCAAGCCGCTCGACCCTTTCCCGTAAACCGTGATGCTCATCACAGGTATTTGCAGTTCGAACTTAAGTCTGCTTAACGTGCTCCCCGTTCGTGACCACACGGACCCAGTTCATCCGCGACGCCGAGTCCTGCCGTCGGATGTCCTGGCAGCGCGAAAACGCATCACGGCAGGAGCGGGGGAACCACAGGTAAGTCGCCCCGGACCGCTTCCCGGAAACGGTCCTGGGCTAGGGGTGAAGCCGTGCCACAGCGCGGCCGGGCAACTCCAGCCCGAATCCGACAGCTCACCTCGCAGGCGTGGGAGAGGACCGCGTCTTCATGCTGCCTTCCAACGGCAACCGCCTGTCCAGCCGCACCCGTCGCGTGATCGCCGCCCTCGGCGTGGCGGGCGTCGGCCTCACCGTCCCCTGCCTCACCACCGGCACCGCCAACGCCGCCTCCGTCGCCACCTGGGACAAGGTCGCCCAGTGCGAGAGCGGCGGCAACTGGAGCATCAACACCGGCAACGGCTTCTACGGCGGCCTGCAGTTCAGCTCCAGCACCTGGGCCGCCTTCGGCGGCACCGCGTTCGCCCCGCAGGCCAACCTCGCCACCAAGGACCAGCAGATCGCCGTCGCCGAGAAGGTCCTCGCCTCGCAGGGCCCCGGCGCCTGGCCGGTCTGCTCCGTCCAGGCCGGTCTGACCCAGGGCGGTGCCCCGGCCGCCGTCGACACCTCGACGACCGCCAAGCCCGCCGCCAAGCCGGCCCAGACCCCGGCCCCGGCCCCGGCCGCGACGTCCGCCAAGCCGTCCGCGCCCGCCCAGGCCCAGGCCTCCGGTGACTCCGCCTCGGCCTCCGCCAAGTCCGCCACCGGCAACTCGGCGAAGCAGCGCCCGGCCCAGGCCCGGACCGGCGACTACACCGTCGTCGAGGGCGACTGGCTGTCCTCCATCGCCGCCAAGCACAACGTCCAGGGCGGCTGGCAGCACCTGTACGAGCTCAACCGCAGCACCCTCACCGAGGGCCCGGACAGCATCTACCCGGGCCAGCAGCTGACCTTCGGTGACGGCACCGCGGCCCAGGCCGACCAGTCCTCCACCGCCACCAAGTCCGGCTCGGACTTCAGCTGGTTCGACCGCTCGCAGAAGTCCGGCCAGGCCTCGAACGGCGGTTCCGTGGACGCCAAGCCGATCGCCCAGAGCACGGCCCCGGCCGCCAAGCCCGCCTCGAAGCCGGCCGCCCCGGCGCAGACCCAGGCCCCGGCCCAGACCGCCACCGGCAGCATGGCCGCCGCGGTCGCCTTCGCCGAGTCGAAGGTCGGCCAGGCGTACGTCTACGGTGGTACCGGCAACGGTGGTTGGGACTGCTCCGGACTGACCCAGGCCGCGCTGCGCGCCGCGGGCATCAACATCCCGCGCGTCGCCGCCGACCAGGCCGCCGCCAGCACCCACGTGTCGCTGGACAGCCTCCAGCCGGGCGACCTGCTCTTCTGGTCGAACAACGGTCAGGACTCCGGCGTCTACCACGTCGCCATCTACGTCGGCGGCGGCCAGTACGTCGAGGCCGCCAACCCGAGCTCGGGCGTCCGGCTCCAGACCATCGCCAACTGGGCCCCGGACTTCGCCGGCCGGGTCTGAGCACCGCTCACGCCGAACAGCTGACAGGAAACGGCTGACGGACGACAACTGACGGACGACAGATAATGGATAACAGATTTCATCATCTGTCACCTGTCACCCGACAGCCGTCCGTCCTCACCCGTCAGCCCTCGCCCGACCGCCCCCGGGGAAGAGCCCGCTCGCTCCTCCCCGGGGCGTCGGCGTACCCGGACGACCGGACCCCCCAGCCCCCCCGGTTCCGCATGGTCAAACTCCCCCGCAGCGGGCATCCTGCTGCTCCGCAGCCGAGGAGGAGTCACCATGGCCCAGGTCACCGTCACGATCGATGCGAACCTCGCGATCGACGCGATGCTGCTCTCCGGTACCAAGAACCCCCAGGACGCCGTCGAACGGGTACTGCGCGACTACCTGGCCCGCGGCCGCCGCACCGAGACCCGGACCGGCGACGCGGCCGACGGCCGGCGGGTCCCCACCGACCGCCGGAACGTCCAGGGGGGGCTGACCGGCCGCCGAACGCCGACCGGCCCCGGAGAGCAACCGCCCTCCGGGGCCCGTCAGTCGGCCCGTTCCCGCCGACCGGCCGGCTCAGCGTGCGCAGGCCCCCGTGGAGCCCCGCATCACCAGCTCCGGCTGGAACATGAACTCCCCGCGCTGGGCGGCGTTCCCGCCGACCTCCTCCAGCAGCGCGTCCACCGCCGCCGTCGCCATCGCCTCGACCGGCTGGCGGATCGTGGTCAACGGCGGCTCGGTGAAGGCGATCAGCGGCGAGTCGTCGAAGCCGACCACCGAGACGTCGTGCGGCACCGACAGCCCGCGCTGCCGCACCGCCCGGATCGCCCCGAGCGCCATCATGTCGCTGCCGCAGACGATCGCCGTGCAACCCTTGTCGAGCAGCGCTCCGGCCGCCGCGTGCCCGCCCTCCACGCTGAACAGCGTGTGGTGGACGAGGCCTTCCGCCTCCTCCTGCCCGAGCCCGAGCACCTCGCGCATCGCCGCCGTGAAGCCCTCGATCTTGCGCAGCACCGGCACGTACCGCCGCTGCCCGACCGCCAGGCCGATCCGCTCGTGCCCGAGTTCCGCCAGGTGCTGGACGGCCATCCACATCGCGGACCGGTCGTCCGGCGAGATGAACGGCGCGTCGATCTTCTCGCTGAAGCCGTTGATCAGCACGAACGGCACCCCGCGCCCGGCCAGCCGGGCGTAACGGTCGTGGTCCGCCGTGGAGTCGGCGTGCAGCCCGGAGACGAAGACGATGCCCGCCACGCCCCGGTCGACCAGCATCTCGACCAGTTCGTCCTCGGTGGACCCGCCCGGGGTCTGGGTGCACAGCACCGGCGTGAAGCCGTGCCGGCTGAGCACCTGCTCGATCACCTGCGCCAGCGCGGGGAAGATCGGGTTGCTCAACTCCGGCGTGATCAGCCCGATCAGCCCGGCACTGCGCTGGCGCAGCCGGGTCGGCCGCTCGTAGCCGAGCACGTCAAGCGCCGCCAGGACGGTCTGCCTGGTGGCGGCGGAGACGTTCGCCTTGCCGTTGAGCACGCGGGAGACGGTGGCTTCGCTGACCCCCGCCTGTGCCGCGATGTCTGAGAGTCGCGCCGTAGTCACGGTCCCAGAGCCTATTGCAACCACGTCAGACCGCCCACCAGCCGGTGGCGTCCGGAGCGAGCACCGTCTCGCCGCCGTCCACCACGAGTTCGGTCGAGGCGAGCAGCAGTCGGCCCGGGGCCGCGATCCGCACCGGCTCGCCGGTGGTGTTCACCGTGCAGACGAAGGAGCCGCGCCGGAAGAGGAGGGTGCCCTCGGGGCCGTCCAGCCACTCGACCTCGGTGCCGGCGCCCAGGTCGGGCTGCGCCCGTCGGACGGCCAGCGCGCTGCGGTAGAGCTCCAGGGTGGAGGACGGGTCGCCGGTCTGCGCCTCGACACTCAGCTCGGCCCACTCGGCCGGCTGCGGCAGCCAGGACGGTCCGCCCGCGACCGGCCCGAAGCCGTACGGGGCCTCGCTGCCGGACCACGGGATCGGGACGCGGCAGCCGTCGCGGTAGCCGTCCTGGCCGGCCTGGCGGAAGAAGGACGGGTCCTGGCGGACCTCGTCCGGGAGGTCGGTGACGTCCGGCAGGCCGAGCTCCTCGCCCTGGTAGACGTACGCGGAGCCGGGCAGCGCGAGCATCAGCAGGGTGGCGGCGCGGGCGCGGCGCAGGCCGAGCGCGCGGTCGCCGGGGGTGCGGATCTGGGTGCCCAGGCCGGGCTCGTTGGCGAACCGGGTGGCGTGCCGGGTGACGTCGTGGTTGGACAGCACCCAGGTGGTGGGGGCGTCGACGGGGCGCATCGAGTCGAGCGAGAGGTCGATCACCTCGCGCAGCGCGGCGGCGTCCCAATCGGTGCCCAGGTACTGGAAGTTGAAGGCCTGGTGCAGCTCGTCGGGGCGGACGTAGTTGGCGGTGCGCTGGACGGTCGGGGTCCAGGCCTCGGCGACGCCGATGCGCTGCCCCGGGTACTCGTCGAGGATCCGGCGCCAGCTGCGGTAGATCTCGTGCACGCCGTCCTGGTCGAAGAACGGCATGACGTCGTTGCCGAGCAGCTTGAGCTGGTCTGCGCCGCCGATGTCGGGCAGCCCTGGGGCCTTGACCAGGCCGTGGGCGACGTCGATGCGGAAGCCGTCCACGCCCATGTCCAGCCAGAACCGCAGGATCGAGCGGAACTCGTCGGCGACGGCCGGGTTCTCCCAGTTGAAGTCGGGCTGCTCCGGGGCGAACAGGTGCAGGTACCAGTCGCCGGGGGTGCCGTCCGGGTTCTCGGTGCGGGTCCAGGCCGGGCCGCCGAAGATGGACTCCCAGTCGTTGGGCGGCAGTTCACCCTCCTCCCCCTTGCCGGGGCGGAAGTGGTAGCGCTCGCGCAGCGGGGAGCCGGGGCCCTCGCGAAGGGCGCGCTGGAACCACTCGTGCTGGTCCGAGGAGTGGTTGGGGACGAGGTCGACGATGATCCGCAGGCCCAGCTGGTGGGCGTCGCGGATCAGCGCGTCGGCGTCCAGCAGGGTGCCGAACATCGGGTCCACGGCGCGGTAGTCGGCGACGTCGTAGCCGGCGTCGGCCTGCGGGGAGGCGTAGAAGGGGGAGAGCCAGACGGCGTCCACACCGAGGTCGCGCAGGTACGGCAGGCGGCTGCGGATGCCGGGCAGGTCGCCCATGCCGTCGCCGTTGGAGTCGGCGAAGCTGCGCGGGTACACCTGGTAGATGACCGCGTCCCGCCACCAGCCTCTGGACGTGCTGCCGGTCACAGGATCCAGGGCGGCCGCCTCGTGAGCGGCGTCGGCGGCAGGCCGGGAGGTGTCGGCCAGGTTCTGGGTCATGGACGGTATCCCTTGGGGACTAGAGGAGCGAGGAGCGCTGAGGGGTGCGGGGGCGTCACGACTTGGAGGCACCGGCGGTCAGGCCGGTGACCAGGTGGCGCTGCACCAGGTAGAAGAAGGCCGCCGACGGGATCGCGATCAGCACCGCCGTGGCGGCCATCAGGTTCCACTGGGCGTCGTGCTCGCTGACGAAGCTCTGCAGGCCGACGGCCAGCGTGTACTTGTCGGAGCTGAGCATGAAGGTGGAGGCGAACGGCACCTCGGCCCAGTAGGTGAGGAAGGAGTAGAAGGCGGCGACCGCCAGGCCGGGGCGGGCGAGCGGCAGCACCAGCCGCCAGAAGGTGCCGAACGGGCTGAGCCCGTCGACCCGGCCGGCCTCGTCGATCTCCACCGGGATGGTGTCGAAGTAGCCCTTCATCAGCCAGGCGCAGTACGGCACGGTGGTGGTCGAGTAGACCAGGATCAGGCCGGTGTAGCTGTCCAGCAGCCCGAGTTCGGAGAGCATCGTGTACATCGGCACGATCAGCACCGCGATCGGGAACATCTGGGTGACCAGCAGCGACCACATCAGCGGCTTGTGCCCGGGGAACTTCATCCGGGAGACGGCGTAGCCGGTGGTGGCCGCGAGCAGCACGCCGAACACGGTGGTGACGCCGGAGACCAGCAGGGCGTTGCCGAACCAGGTGAAGAAGTCGGTGTCGGCCAGCACGTGCTGGTAGTTCGACAGCGTGAGCTTGCCGAAGATCTCGCCGGGGTGGAGGTAGTCGGTCTTGTCCGGTCCGAGCGAGACGAAGAGGATCCAGCCGACCGGGAACAGCGCGATCAGGCTGGCCAGGACCAGGACGCCGTGGGACAGCGCCTTGGACAGCGGGCTGCTCTCACCGCGCGGCCGGAACCTGGCGGGCCGGGCGGCCGGGGCCGCGGTCGCCGCGGCGGCGGCGGGGCGTTCGGTGGTGGTGCTCATCGGGTTACCTGCCTTCGTGGGTCAACTGGGTCCGGGGCCTCAGCCGTTGGCCTGCTCGTTGCGGGCGAGCCAGCGCCGGTAGAAGGCGGTGAAGACGATCAGGATGGACAGCAGGATCACGCCGTACGAGGCGGACTGCGCGAAGTCCTGGGGGATCTGGCCGAAGGCGAGGCGGTAGGCCCAGGTGACCAGCAGCTGGGCGTCGGGGGCGCCCTTGCCGAACAGCAGGAAGATGACGTTGAACTGGTTGAACGTCCAGATCACGCCGAGCAGCACGACGGTGGAGGAGACGCTGCGCAGCCCGGGCAGGGTGATGTGGCGGAACTGCTGCCAGCGGGTGGCGCCGTCCATCTCGGCGGCCTCGTACAGCTCGGCCGGGATCGCCTGCAGGCCGCCGAGCAGCGAGATCATCATGAACGGCACGCCGGCCCAGGTGTTGACCAGGATCGCGGCCGCCTTCTGCGCCCAGGGGTCGGTGAGCCAGCCGGGCTCGGGCAGGTGCAGGCCGGACAGCACGGTGTTGACGACGCCGCCGTCGGAGAGCATGAGGCGCCAGGAGAAGACGGTGACGAAGGTCGGGACGGCCCACGGGAGGATGAGCAGCATCCGGTAGGCGGCGCGCCCGCGCAGCTTCTTGTTGAGCAGGACGGCGAGGCCGAGGCCGAGGGTGTAGTGCAGGCAGACGCAGATGACCGTCCAGGCGATGGTCCACACGAAGTGGGACCAGAACCGGTCGTAGGAGCCGGGGCCCCAGAGGATGTCGGCGTAGTTGTGGAAGCCGATGTACTGGTAGCTGGCCGGGATCTCGTTGACGCCGATGTGGCGGGCGACGTTGAGGCTGTTGGCGTCGGTGAGGGTCAGCCAGATGCCCTGGACGAGCGGGTAGAACACCAGGACGCCGAGCACCAGCACGACCGGGGCGATCATCGCGTAGGCGTACCAGTGCTTGGCGTAGGAGCGCTTGAGGCGTTCCAGCAGGCCCGGACGCTGATCGCGCTCCCGGCTGCCCTTGCCGGTGGCGCCCTGCACGGCGACTGACATCGTTTGCACCTTCTCGGGGGGAAGTCTCGGGGGAGCCGACGGCCCGGCCCGCCGGTGTCGGCGGGCCGGGCTGCGGGGACTACTTGGCGAAGCCCGGCAGGAGCTTGGCGTAGTCCGTGGCCACGGTGTTCAGCGCGTCCTGGGTGCCGGTGCCCTGGACGGCCTTGCCCAGGTTGGTGCCGAGCGAGTCGAACAGCGAGCCGTACTCGGGCAGTTCGGGGCGCGGCTTGGCGCTGCCGAGGATGGCCTGGAAGCCGGAGATGCCCGGGTCGGCCTTGACGTCGGCGGTGAAGGCGTCGGAGCGGGTCGGGAGGGTGGAGTTCTTCTGCGCGATGAACGCCTGGCTCTCGGCCGAGGTCATGAAGGCGGCGAACTTCTCGGCGGCGGCCTTGTGGGCCTTGTCGGCGCCGGCGTAGACGGCGATGTTGTGGCCGCCGGTGGGGGCACTGGCCTTGCCGCTGGAGCCGGCCGGGACGGGGGCGATGCCGAGGTTCTTCTTGTCGGCGAAGGCGGAGCCCTTGTAGATGTTGGTGATCTCCCAGGGGCCCTGGATGATCGCCGCGACCTTGCCGCTGTTGAAGGCGTCCATCATGTGGGCGTAGGCGTCGGTGGTGACGTCGGCCTTGGCCGTGCCGGGCGAGGTGAACATCGACTTGTAGGTCTCGATGCCCTTGACGGCCTCGGGCGAGGTGATGGTGATCTTCTTGTTGGCGGCGTCGACGGTGTCGGTGCCCTCACCGAACAGGAACGGCATCGCGTAGTAGCCGTCGGCGGCCTTGAGCCAGAAGCCGTCGACGCCCGCCTTGTCCTTGATGGCGGCGGCGTCGGTCTTCAGCTCGTCCCAGGTCTTGGGGGCGTCGGTGATGCCGGCCTTGGCGAACAGGTCCTTGTTGTAGAGGAAGCCGAGGGTGTCGGTGACCAGCGGGACGCCGTACAGCTTGCCCTGGTACTTGGCCTGCTGGATCAGGCTGGGCTGGAAGGCGGAGGTGTCGGCGGCGGCGGGGGTGCCGTCCAGCGGCTCCAGGAAGCCGGCCTTGGCGAAGGCGGCGGTCCAGCCGACGTCGGAGCGGAACACGTCCGGCGCGCCCTTGGCCCCCATGGCGGTCTGCAGCTTGTTCTGGGCCTGGTCGAACGGCACGTTGACGAAGTTGACCTTGATGTTCGGGTTGGCCGCCTCGAACTTCTTGGCCAGTTCCTGGTAGTTCGGAGCCTCGTTGGTGGCGTTCGACGTGTCCCAGTACGTGAGGGTGACCGGGCCGTCGGCCTTGCTGTCCGAGCCGGAGCCGCCACTGCTGCCACAGGCAGCCATCGAGACCGCGAGGGCCACAACGAGGGCAGAGGCCGCGATGCCACGCCGCATGAGAACTCCTTGGGAGGGTGGGGGTGCCCGAGATGTTCGGAGACAGGCGCATAATGGCTGCCTCGTGCCGACCGCACCGTTGCTGCCGTCGGGCTCGGAAGGAAGTTAACAGCGGCGCAAGAGTGACGGAAAGTCCTTGCAGCAAGTTTCTGCAAGAAACGCTGATTGTTACGCCCACGTGTCCTGGACGTAGCCGCACGGTAGTTGACGGCGCGGTGCGATGTCCGTCTTCGTCCGTTTCACCCCGATCCCGGCTGGCCGGCACCACCACCCTCGGTGGCTGAAAGACGCTTGCAGCAGACTGGGCGCATGCGCATCAGAGCCGTCACCGAGGACGAACTGCCCCTGCTGGGCGAACTGGAGCGGGCCGCCGGAGCCCCCTTCGCCGCGATCGGGATGCCGGAGATCGCCGAGGACGAACCCCCGACCCCGGAGGAGTTCGCCCGCTACCTGGAGCACGGCACCGCCCTGGTCGCCGAGGCCGCGGACGGAACCGTCGCCGGCTACCTGCTGGCCGAGCCGGTGGACGGTGCGCTGCACGTCGAACAGGTCTCCGTCCACCCCGACCACGCCCGCCGGGGCATCGGCCGGGCGCTGATCGAGCACCTCGCCGAGGGCACCGACGCCCCCGCGCTCACCCTGACCACCTTCGCGGACGTCCCCTGGAACGCCCCCTACTACGCCCGGTGCGGCTTCCGCCCGCTGACCGACGCCGAGCTCACCCCCGGCCTGCGCGAGATCCGCCGCAGGGAGGCCGAGCACGGCCTCGACCGCTGGCCCCGGCTCTGCATGCGCCGGGACCTCGGCCGAGCGGTCAGCTGACCCCCAGCCGCAGCACGGTGGTCGAGCGGAACTCCTGCCCCGGCCGCAGCTCGGTGCTCGGGAAGGCCGGGTGGTGCGGGGAGTCCGGGAAGTGCTGGGTCTCCAGCGCGATCCCGGCGAACGGCCCGTACGGCACCCCGCTCGCGCCGGTGACCGCGCCCTGGAACTTGTTCGCCGTGTAGACCTGGACGCCCGGCTCGGTGGTCAGCACCTCCAGGGTGCGGCCGCTGACCGGGTCCTCCAGCAGCGCCGCCCTGGCCGGTCGGCCGTCCGCCGGGCGGGGGCGCAGCACCCAGTTGTGGTCGTAGCCGCCCGGGCCGGTCAGCTGGGGGTGGTCGTTGTGCACCGACTTGCCGATCGGGGTGGCCACGGTGAAGTCGAAGGGCGTGCCGGCCACCGGCTCGGTCCGCCCGTACGGGATCTGCCGCTCGTCGGCCGGGGTGTACTCGTCGGCGTCCAGGGTGAGCAGGTGGCCCAGGACGTCGCCGCTGCCCTCACCGGCGAGGTTGAAGTAGGCGTGGTTGGTCAGGTTGACGACGGTCGGCCTGTTGGTGACGGCCCGGTAGTCGATCACCAGCTCGCCGGCCGCGCCCGGGGCGTACGACAGGGTGTAGGAGACGGTGACGTCCAGCGCGCCGGGGAAGCCCTGGTCGCCGTCCGGGCTGTGCAGCCGCAGCAGCACCCCGTCCTCGACCGGCTCGGCCGCCCACATCCGGTGGGCGAAGCCGTCCGGGCCGCCGTGGATGGTCATCCCGCCGCCGGTCGGGGCCAGCGGGTGCTCCTGGCCGTCGATGGTGACGCTGGAACGGTCGATCCGGTTGGCGTACCGGCCCACGACCGTGCCGTAGTGCCGCGCGGGGCCCAGGATCTGCGCCAACTCGTCGGTGGAAAGCAGCAGTTGGGCCGTACGGCCGGCCCGGTCCGGCGCGCTGAGGGTGTGCAGGGTGGCGCCGAGGGTGAGCACGCTCGCCTCGTACGGGCCGGCGGTCAGCGTCCAGCGCTGGATCGCCGCGCCCGCGCCCGAGGGGTCGAGGGGTTCGCGGCGCACCGTGGTGGCCTCGCTCGCCATGGCCTGCTCCTCACTGGCGGCGGCAGTGCGCCGCCTCCGCCCGGTCCCGGTCCGTCCAGGGGCGTCGCGGCGGCCCCGTGGTGTCCGGTCAGCCTAGCGAGGGCGGCGCCGCTGGGGGCGCTTCCACGCCTCCGCGCGCCGCCCGGACGCCTCGGCCGCCCGCCCCTCACGGCCGCCGCCCGCCGCCGGGCCCTCGCCGTGCCGCGCCCGCCGCTACTCCGCCGGCTCCTCGCCCTTCCGCTGCTGCAGGCCGAGCGCCGAGGCCAGCCCGTCCGGCCCGGTGCCCGCCTTGCGGTAGACCGCCGCCAGCCGCCGGTTGACCAGGCTCAGGTGCACCCCGAGCTGCTCGGCGATCCGCTGCGGCGGCAGGCCCTTGACCGCCAGGTCGGCGACCTCCCGCTCCGGCCCGCTGAGCGCCTCCAGCGTCTCCTGGAAGTCGTGCAGCCCCAGCCGGTTGGGCCGCAGCCCGTAGTTGGCCAGCTCCCGCCGGGCCCGGTCGACCAGCTTCTCCGCCGAGCAGTGCTGGGCCAGCTCGATGCCCTGGTACAGGTACTCCTGGGCGTCCTCCAGCCGGCCGACCCGGCGCAGCGCGGCACCGAGGTCGACCAGCGCGACGGCGTGCTCGTACCCGGCCGGGGACTGCCCGAGGTGCTCCACGGCCTGTTCCAGCAGCTCCACCGCCTGCTGACCGTCCTCGATCCGCGCCTGCAGCCGCAGCGCGCTGCCGACCGCCGAGGCGGTGCCGAAGGTGCGGGCGTCCCGGACGGCCTTCTGGGCGTACTCGCGGGCGCGGTCGGGCTCGTCGGTCGCGATCGCGACCGCGAGGTGGCCGGCCCACGGCGCCCAGACGGTGTTGCGCCAGCCGCGGACCTCCAGCTGGGCCCCGGCCTCGGTGAGCGCGGCGGCCGCCCCGGCGTGCCGGTTCTTGGCGACCAGCAGCTTGCCGTACAGCGAGGCGGCGTCCGGCAGCACCATCGCGGTCGCGTGGTACGGCGGGTGGAAGCCGAACAGGTTGGCCTCCTCCCAGGCCTCCTCGACCCGGCCGCGGGCGATGAGCGTGTCCACCAGGACGCCGACGGCGTCCCAGGCCAGCGGCAGCTTGGGCCCGATCCGCTCGGAGATCCGGTAGGCCCGGCGCAGGAAGTCCTCGGCCTCGGCGAGCAGCCCGCGGCGGAACCGCGCCAGCCCCATCAGGAAGTAGGCGAAGCCCCGGTGGGCGCCGCTCCAGCCGGCCACCTCGAACTGGATGATGGCGTCCGCGGCCAGCCGCTCGGCCTGGGCGATGCGGTCGTTGTAGATGTACGTGAGGCAGAGCATCGAGGGCAGTTCGAAGCCCCAGGTGGTGTCGGTCCAGCCGAGGCCCTTGGGCAGCCGGCCGCCGTCCAGGACCTCGTCGGCGAGTGCCAGCGCCTCGGCCGAGGAGGCGCCGCGCAGGGTCAGGTCCCAGGCGCGCATGGCGAGCACGGCCCGGTCGGCGGCCTCCCGGCCGGTCAGGTTCCGGCAGAGCTCGGCGAGCCGGGCGGAGCGGCCGGGGCCGTCCTCCTCGGACTTGCGGAAGGCGTGCCACATGAAGGAGGCCGCCTGGAGCCGCTGGCGCCGGACCGGGTCGGCGGTCCGCTCGGCCTCCTCCTGGCAGACCAGGGCGGCCTGGCCGAGCTCACCGCTGTGGGCGAGCACCTCGGAGAGCCGGAAGGTGGCGTCCACCCGCAGTTCGGGGCGCAGCGGACCCTCGTCGGGGTCGAGGGCCAGCCGGAGCTGGTTGACGGTGGCGCCGGGGTCGGTGAGCAGTGCGGAGCAGCCGAGCTCGTACAGCACCTCGGCCTTGATGTCGTCGGCGGGCGGCTCGTTGAGCGCGCGGTGCAGGCAGCGCTGGGCGGCCTCGGGGGCGCCGATCAGCTGGTGCTCGACGGCGGCGCGGCGCAGCTTCTTGACGATCCGGTCGTCGCCCTCGCCGGAGTGGGTCTCGACCAGGTGTCGGGAGGCGGCGAGCAGGCCGAGTCCGGCGTTCTCGATCTCGACGGCGGCGATGCCGTGCATGCCGAGCCGGGTGGCGTCCGGCATGGTGTTGTAGATGGAGCTGGCGATCAGCGGGTGGACGAACTCCAGGTTCCCGTTGGGGGCCTGGGTGAGCACGCGCTGCTTGCGCAGCTGCTTGATGGACTCGCGGGCGCCCTCGGAGCTCTGGGTGGAGATCCGGGTGGCGAGGTCGACCCGGATGTCGGTGCCCAGCATCGCGCAGGCCCAGGCGAAGCGCAGGGTGGCGGGACCGAGCCGGTCCAGCCAGCTCTTGAGGGTCATCCCGGTGGCGTCGACGGCGAGTTCTCGCAGCTGCCGGGAGTTCTCCTCGACCGGTTCGAGCTCCTGTTCGCGGACCTGGTCGAGCAGTCGGCCGGCCTCGAACGGATTGCCGTTGACGACGTTCCAGAACTCGTAGCAGAAGGCGTCCTCGGCCTTGTCGCCGAGTTCGGCGCGGATCATGTCGGTGACGGAGCTCAGGGTGAGCCGACTGAGCTCGTGCTTGCGGCTGGCGAGGTTGAGGACGCCGCGGCGCAGGTCCTGCGTCTCGGCGGGCCAGTCGTTCTCGTCCTCGCGGAAGGCGAAGACCAGCAGCACCGGCAGTTCGCCGGAGCGGACGGCGAACTTGGCGAGCCAGGAGAGGGATTCGGCGTCCGCCCAGTGCAGGTCGTCGACGATCATCACCATCGGCGCGCGGCGCGGAGCGAGCTGGGTGAGGACGTAGTCGAGGCCGTCGCGCACGCCCTGGGGGTCGAGGCGGCGGGCGCCGGCCTTGGGCTGCTTGAGCCCCATGGCCGGTCCGACGACCTCCTCCCAGGTGCCCATGACCTGGCGGAACTCGTCGGCATCCAGCTTGGTCAGGACGGGCTGGAGGAGCTGGCGCAGCACGTGGTACGGCTCCTTGAACTGCTGCTCGCCACCGCGTGCGAACAGCACGCTGGCGCCCTCGCGCAGACTGGCGATCCGTCGGACCTCGTGCAGCAGGCTGGTCTTGCCGATGCCGGGGCGGCCGGAGAAGGCGAGCAGTTCGCCGATCTCGGTGCCGCCGGCGGCGAACTCGCGGCAGAGCCGGTCGACGGCCGCTTCAACGGAGCGCAGCTCGGCGTCGCGGTCGCGCAGCCGGACCCGGACCGCCGGCCCGTCGTCAACCCGGTCGACCCCGGTTCCCGTTCGAAGTTCGTTGCCCTGATCGGTCACCGTCGCGCCTCCGCCTCACCCGCTCGCGGCACGGCTCCGCCGCCGCGCGGAGGGAGCCGGTCCATCACTGTTCGTGATGCCGAGGTTAGCGCCGCGTAGGGCTCGCCGTGGGGCATTCGTGCAGGCTGGGGCGGACGGTGAGGGTTCGGACGGCTTGCCAAGGGCAATTGCCCTATATCCCTAACGTCCGATCATTGCATCAGATACCCTACGGCCCGCGAGGCGCGGATGATCTTGCGCGATCCACCCTCACCCGCCGCGCCCCGTCACGTCAACTCCCCCACGAGAAGTGCTCGAACCATAAGCGCCCCCACCCTCCGCTGCACCGGGAGTCCGATGTCTGACGACACCTCACTTCGAATCCCGTTCCCGTACCGCCGCAGTCCGCACGGCCCGTACGCCACCGCGCTGCACCGGGACTGGCTGATCCGCCACCCGCTGCTGCCCGACGCCGACCACCCCGGCTACGCGCACTGGGAGGTGGTCGACCTCGCCGCGCTCGGCTACCCGGATGCCGGTCCGGACGAACTCGCCTTGGCGGCCGACCTGATGGGCTTCTACTTCCTGTTCGACGACCAGTTCGACGGACCGCTCGGACGCCGCCCCGCCGAGGTCGCCCCGATCTGCGAGCGCCTGATCGCCGTCCTGCACGGCGCCCGGCCCGACCGGCACTCCCCGGTCGAGACCGCCTTCGCCGACCTGTGGGCCCGCAGCGTGCGCGGCATGCCCGCCCGCTGGCAGGCCCGGGCCGCCTACAACTGGGAGTACTACTTCGCCAGTCACCCGGCGGAGGCGGCCGGCCGGATCTCCGCCCGGCCGCCGGACCGCGACGGCTACCTTGAGCTCAGACGGGGCACCGCGGCGATGGAGACCATCTTCGACATGGTCGAACGGATCGGCCAGTTCGAGGTCCCGGCCTCCGTGCTGCACCATCCGGTGCTGCGTCAGATCCGGCAGCTGGCCGCCGACATACCGTCCCTCAGCAACGACGTGCGCTCCTTCCCCCTCGAAGCCCCGCGCGGCGACGTCAACAACCTGGTGATGATCGTCCAGCGCGAGCGCGAGTGCTCCGCCGAGGAGGCCTGCTCCGCGGTGATGGCGGAGGCGCAGCTGATGGTCGAGCGCTGCGCCGAGCTGCACGAGCGACTGCCGGACGTCTTCCGGGAGTTGGGCCTCTCACGGATCGAACGCACGATCGCCCAGCGCTACGCCGACGGGCTGATCACCTGGCTGGCCGGCTACCTGAGCTGGGAGGCCCGCACCGGCCGGTACCACGCGGTCTGAGCGGCCCCCGCCCCTCGGACGCCGGGGAACCGCCGGGCGCGGCCGCCCGCGACCGGCCGGAACGAGGACCCTCCGTACGGGTCCGGCGTACGGACCGTAGCCGCGGCGCACGCCCGGCGGCTATCGTGCTCGTCGGCGGGCGCCCCGGCGGGGCGCCGCCAGACTGCGTGTCCGCACCCTCCCGCCGGACCGCCCCCTGACCGGGCGGCCCGGCGCGCCGCCCCCGGTCCGACCGGCGCCGGGGACGCCCGACGTCGCGAGGAGACACAGAGCATGACGGTCTACCAGCCCCCCGGCGCGCCCGGCAGCATCGTCGCCTACCGTTCCCGGTACGACCACTGGATCGGCGGCGGATGGAAGCCCCCGGTGCGCGGCGAGTACTTCGGCGACCCGACGCCGGTCACCGGCGAGGTGTTCACCGAGGTCGCCCGCGGCACCGCGGAGGACATCGAGGCCGCCCCGGCCTGGGGCCGCACCTCCGCCGCCGAGCGGGCGCAGGTCCTGCTGCGGATCGCCGACCGGATGGAGGCCAACCTGGAGCAGCTGGCCGTCGCCGAGAGCTGGGAGAACGGCAAGCCGGTGCGCGAGACGCTGGCCGCCGACCTCCCGCTCGCCGTCGACCACCTGCGCTACTTCGCCGGCGCGCTGCGGGCCCAGGAGGGCAGCCTCTCCCAGCTGGACGAGGACACCGTGGCCTACCACTTCCACGAGCCGCTGGGCGTGGTCGGCCAGATCATCCCGTGGAACTTCCCGATCCTGATGGCGATCTGGAAGCTCGCCCCGGCACTCGCGGCCGGAAACGCGGTGGTGCTCAAGCCCGCCGAGCAGACCCCGGCCTCGGTGCTGCTGCTGGCCGAGCTGACCGCCGACCTGGTGCCGCCGGGCGTGCTCAACATCGTCACCGGCTTCGGCGAGGAGGCCGGCGCCCCGCTGGCCGCCAGCAAGCGGGTCCGCAAGCTCGCCTTCACCGGCGAGACCGGCACCGGCCGGCTGATCGCCCGCGCCGCCGCCGACAACCTGATCCCGGCGACCCTCGAACTCGGCGGCAAGAGCCCCAACCTGTTCTTCGCGGACGTCGCCGCCGCCGACGACGCCTTCTACGACAAGGCCGTCGAGGGCTTCGCGATGTTCGCCCTCAACCAGGGCGAGGTCTGCACCTGCCCCAGCCGTGCGCTGATCGAGTCCCCGGTCTACGAGCGGCTGCTCGGCGACGGCCTGGCCCGGGTGCGCGCGATGCGCCAGGGCGACCCGCTGGACACCGAGACCCAGGTCGGCGCCCAGGCCAGCGTCGAACAGCTGAAGAAGATCCTCTCCTACTTCGAGATCGGCCAGGCCGAGGGCGCCAAGGTCCTGGTCGGCGGCGAGCGCGCCGACCTCGGCGGCTCGCTGGCCGGCGGGTACTACGTGACGCCGACGGTCTTCGAGGGCGTCAACAGCATGCGGGTCTTCCAGGAGGAGATCTTCGGACCGGTCGTCTCGGTCACCCGCTTCGACGGCTTCGACGAGGCCGTCGCGCTCGCCAACGACACCCAGTACGGGCTCGGCGCGGGCGTGTGGACCCGCAACATCAACACCGCCCACCGGGCCGGGCGCGCCATCCAGGCCGGCCGGGTCTGGACCAACTGCTACCACGCCTACCCGGCGCACGCGGCCTTCGGCGGCTACAAGAACTCCGGCATCGGACGGGAGAACCACAAGGCGCTGCTGGAGCACTACCAGCAGACCAAGAACCTGCTGGTCAGCTACTCCCCCGACGCGGTCGGCTTCTTCTAGCCCCGGCCGGCCCCCGACCGGCCCCGACCGGCCCCCGGCCGGCCCCCGACAGAAGTGGAGCGGGAGACCTCCTCCGGCCTCCCGCTCCACCGCCACTCCCCGCGGCGGCATTCGGGGCAAATCCCCGATTCCGGGAATTCCACCTGGTTCGGGATCCAAGCACATCAATCGGCTGATTTTCCCGACGCGCCGCCGACATGCCCGGACGGCCCCCGCGAACGCCGTAGACAGGACTCCCCGTTCCCGATCCCGCCCTGGGAGTCCGGCATGACCATCGCCCCCGCCAAGCTCACCGACCCCACCGTGCGGGCCTTCGTCACCGCGGTCAACGCGGGCGACCGCGAGGCCTTCTTCCGCGTACTCACCCCGGACGCGACCATGTCCGACGACGGCTCCGACCGCGACCTCGACGAGTGGGTGGACCGGGAGATCTTCGGGCCGAAAGGCCGGATGGACGTCCAGAGCGAGTCCTCCGGCGGACACGCGCTGGTCGCCAACTTCACCAACGAGACCTGGGGCGAGATGCGCACCGCGTGGCGGTTCACCGTCGACGGCGGGAGGATCAGCCGCTTCGAGACCGGACAGGCCTGAACCCGCGGCCGACCGGCGTCAGGACAGCCCCAGGCACTCCCGGACCGCGCGGATCAGGTTGCGCGAGCGGACGTCCCCGGTGACACCCGGCTGCATGCCGTTGGTGACGTACCCGAAGCCGAGCCCGAGCTCCGGGTCGGCGAAGCCCAGCGAGCCGCCCCGGCCCGGGTGGCCGAAGCTCGCCGGGGAGGCCATCGGCGCGGTCGGGCCGTGCCGCCAGAAGCCCAGGCCGAAGGTGGAGTTGACGATCAGCACCCGGTCCGGGCCGTGCACCGCCGGCCCGACCGCGCGGGCCAGCACCTCCGGGCCGAACAGCGGCGGCAGCAGCGCGCCGGACCCGTCCGGGCGGTCGGCCGCGCCGATCAGCGCCGCGTAGAACCGGGCCACCGAACGGGCGGTACCGATGCCTCCGGCTCCCGGGATCTCGGCGGCCTGCACCGCCGGATCGTTCATGTTCACCCCGGGCAGCACCGAGGCGAAGGCCCGGGCGGTCAGCGAGGCCGGGTCCTGGTAGGCGTCCCGGACGGACTGCTTGGGGCGCAGCCGCAATCCGCTCGGCCCGGTCCGGGCCGCCTCCGGGGCGGGCAGGTCGACCAGCTTGCCGACCCGGGGCGCGGCGCCGGCCGGCAGCCCGATCCACAGGTCCAGCCCGAGCGGCCGGGCGATCTCCTCGGCGAAGTACTGGCCGACCGTACGGCCGCTCGCCCGGCGCACCACCTCGCCGACCAGCCAGCCGAAGGTGTACGGGTGGTAGCCGTGCGCCGTCCCCGGTTCCCAGGCGGGCGCCTGCGCTGCCACCGCGGCCGCCGCCCGCTCCCAGGTCAGCACGTCCTCCAGGCGCAGCGGCACGTCCAGCGCCGGCACCCCGGCCTGGTGCGAGAGCAGCCAGCGCACCGGCACCGCGCCCTTGCCGGACGCCGCGAACTCCGGCCAGTACGAGGCCGCGGGAGCGTCCAGGTCGAGCTGGCCGCGCTCGGCCAGCAGCAGCGCGGTGGCCGCGGTCAGGCCCTTGGTGACCGAGCGCAGCACCTGGGCGGTGTCCGCCGTCCAGGGCACCGCCGGCGCCGGCCGCCCGCCGACCTCGGGCCGGGCGTCCCCGCCCCACAGGTCGACCACCTTGCGCCCGCGCAGGTACAGCGCGAACGCCGCGCCCAGTTCGCCGTACACGGCGAAGTTCCGCGCGAAGGCCTCCCGTACGGGCTCGAACCCCTCGGCCGTCTCGCCCCAGATGTCCACCACCGCGTGCCGTCCTCAGGTCGTTCGTCGCCGCCCAGTTGATCGATCCCGCGTTCGAAGCGGGCTCCGAAACACTAACCTGTCGCTCATGAGCAACCCCGCCGAAGAGCTGCTGGACATCGTCGACGACAGCGACCGGGTGATCGGTACCGCGCTGCGCGGGGAGGTGTACCGGCAGGGGCTGACCCACCGCTGCGTCTTCGTCATGGTCCGCGACCCGGCCGGCCGGATCTTCGTCCACCGCCGCACCGACACCAAGCTGTTCGCCCCCGGCGCGTACGACATGTGGGTCGGCGGCGTGGTCGGCTCCGGCGAGACCTACGCCGAGGCCGCCGTCCGCGAGGCCGAGGAGGAGCTCGGGGTGCACGGCATCGCCCCGCGGCCGGTCTTCAAGTTCCTCTTCCGGGAGCCCGACGGCGGCAGGCTCTCCTGGTGGTGCGACATGTACGAGGCGGAGTGGGACGGCCCGGTCTCCCCGCAGGAGTCCGAGGTCGCCTGGCACGCCTGGCTCACCCCGGCCGAACTGTCCGAGCGCCTCGCCCGCGACACCTTCGTGCCCGACGGCCTGGAGGCCTACCGCCGCTACCTTGAGCTCCGGGCCGGCTAGCGCGGACCGGGGGGGCCCGCCCGTCCGGCCGCGCCGCCCTTCCGACCGGGCCCGCTCGACCGGGCCCCGGGCCGGCGGCCGGGAGATGACCGGGCCAGGTCGCATGGGCCCGCGGGCGGCCGCCGGATAGGCTGACGCGCATGGCCTCCCGTACGCCGTCGCCGACGGCCGACCGCGCAGCACGGACCGCCCCCGCCCCCGACCGGGGCGCCGCGGGTGAGCGGCCGCGCCGGCGGCTGAGCGTGGACGAGCGGCGGGAGCAGCTGATCGCCGTGGCGCTGGAGCTGTTCAGCCGGCGCCCGCCGGAGGAGGTGTCGATCGACGACATCGCCGCCGCCGCGGGCGCCTCCCGGCCGCTGGTCTACCACTACTTCCCGGGCAAGCAGGCGCTGTACGAGGCGTCGCTGCGGCGCGCCGGGCGGGAGCTCTCCGCCCGGTTCGAGGAGCCGATGGAGGGGCCGCTGTCGGACCGGCTGTACCGGGTGATGGGCCGCTACCTGGACTTCGTGCAGAGCCACGGGCCGGGCTTCGCCGCGCTGCTGCGGGGCGGCTCGGTCGCGGCCAGCGCGGGCACCTCCGCGGTGATCGACGAGGTGCGCCGGGCCGCGCACGACCAGATCCTCGCCCACCTGGCGATCCCCGCGCCGAGCCCCGGCCTGCGGCTGACCGTCCGGGCCTGGATCGCCAACGCCGAGATCACCTCGCTGGAGTGGCTGGCCGAGCGGTCCGTCCCGCTGGAGGAGCTGCAACTGCACCTGGTGCAGGAGTTCGTCGCCTCGCTCACCCTGACCGCCGCCCGGGAGCCCGCGCTCGCCGCCGAGCTGGCCTCCTTCTTCGCCGACGAGCGGCCGGACGGGCCGAGCGGGCGGCTGGTCCAGGACCTCGCCGGGCTGTTCGCCGTGCCCGGCATCCTCGACGCGGTCACCGCCCTGGCCGGCGGAGCGCGGCCCGCCGGGTCGGTGGACGAGGCGTCCGCGCAGGCCCCGGAGGGTTCCGGCGCGGCCCCCACGGAGTGATCACCGGGTGATCCTGCGGTTCGGCGACGACGGTGGGCTCTGATAGGAATGGGCGGGGACCTGACGGCCCGCCGTCCGGGCGGGGACGGTCCCACCCGAACCACCGACCGCAGACGGAGCAGAGCGGGGGGCTCACCAGTTGACCCAGGACGTCCAGTTCAGCGCGGAGGCCAACCCCTTCGCGGCGGCCGAGCAGGTCTGCGCGACTCTCGGCATCCTCACCGACGCCCTCTTCGACGAGCACACCTCGCGTCATCCGGCGGCCGCCCTGAGCGCCCTGAAACCGGCTGACCACCCCGCCGCCGAGGCGCTGTTCGGCCTGCCGCTGGCCCCCAACGGGCCGGTGCACGAGGCCCTCGACCGGCTCGGCACGGTGATCACCGCCGGCACGGCCCGACCGGGCACCGGCGCGCGGGTCGCCGACCGGGTCACGGCCGCTCTGCACCAGCGCTACGGCGGCGGAGCCGTGCGCGGCGCCATCGCCGACCGGGGCACCACCTCGGCCGCGCTGTTCCAGCTGCCGGTCACCGGCGAGTTCGCGGACGCCAAGCTGCGCCCGCCGTTCACCCCGGCGCTGGCCGCGCTGGCGGCCGGACAGAAGACCCGGCAGCCGGTCGAACTCGCCACCGGCGCGGGCACCGAGGTCCGGCTGGTCGTCCCGCCGGGCTTCCACCCGCTGACCTCCCCCGGCGGGCCCGCCGGGGCCACCGCCCGTACGGTGCCCCCGGTGCCGGACGGCGGCGACGGTACCGCGGGCGCCGACCGGGCCACCGTGGCGGCGGCCGCCGAGCTGACCGGCCACCTGGCCGAGGTCGCCGAGGAACTCTTCAGCGCCACCGGCCCGGAGCCGCGCCGCGACTTCGCGGTGATCGCGGCGACCCTGACCGACCTGGTGCAGGACGCCGGTGTCCGCTACGCGGGGGTGTGCGCCCTGGAGGTCGACGGGCGCGCCTCCGAGGCCGCGCTGGTCATCTCGCTCGCCCGCCACCCGCTGCCGATCACCGCGTTCGCCACCGAGCTGGCCACCGTACGGCGGCACGCCGAGGTCTGGACGGTGCTGCTGCCCGCAGGTCCGGCCGCCGTCCTGGTGGAGGGGCGGACCGTCCCGGTGCCCGGACCGCTGGCCGCCGACGGGCAGCGCCGCTGGGTCGTCACCTCGGTCGCCCAGGCCTTCGTGCCGCTGCCGGACGGCGGAACGGTGCTGTGCGCCCAGCTGTCCACGGCCCGGCCGGAGGACTGGGAGCTCTACACGGAAGCGTTCGCGGAGCTGCTGAGGAGCATCCAGTTCGGCTGGGACGGCGTGCCGCTGACGGCGGCGGCCGCGCCCTCGTCGACGGCCGCACCGGTGCCGGTTCCCACCGCCCCTCCCGCCACCGCCCCTCCCGCCACCGCGCCGGCCGCGGCTCCGGCCGCTGCGCCCGTGGCGGAGGAGCCGGAGGAGAAGCCGGTGCACCTGCGCGGGACGCCGGTGCGCATCCCGCCCGCGGACTTCAACCCCTTCGCACCCGTCGCGCAGGAGGAGGCGGCGGCGGACGCCGCTGCCGCGGCCGTCGGTGCCCAGCCGGCCGCCCGCAAGGGCACGCCGGTCATGATCCCGCCGCCGGACTTCGACCCCTTCGGCATCTCGGGTACGACCCCGGCCCCGGACGAACCGCAGGCGGAGGCCGCGGCCGGTCCGGCGGCGCCCGACCCGTTCGGGACGACGGTCGCGGCCGAGCAGAAGCCCGACCCCTTCGGCACCACCGTCGCCCCCCAGGGCCCGGCCGTCCCGCCGCCGCCCGCCGCCCCGCCGCTGATCCCGGCCCGGGCCCCGGCGGCCGCTCCCACGGGGAACGCCGAGGAGCCGGCCAAGCGCAAGGGCACGCCGGTCATGATCCCGCCGCCGGACTTCGACCCCTTCGGCATCTCGGGTACGACCCCGGCCCCGGACGAACCGCAGGCGGAGGGCGCGGCCGACGCCGAGGCGGAGCCGGAGCACCGGCCGTTCGGCTGAGGTCGGCGGAGGGGCCGGCCGGCCCCTCCGTCAGCCGTTACCCGTCAGCCGTGACCCGTCGGCCTTCCCCCGCGCCTCGATCAGCGCCCCCACCCCGTCCAGCATCCGCGCCAGCCCGAACTCGAACAGCGCGTCCAGACCGAGGTCGATCTCCGGCCGCCGGTTCAGCGCGTCGAACATCGGGAAACGCTCCGGGTCCGCCATCAGCCGGTCGCGGTCCTCGTCGTCCAGCCGTGCCATCCACTCGTCCGCGGACATCCCGCTGTCCTGCTCGGCCTGCGCCTCCCGCTCGAAGTGGACGGCCAGCCCGCAGGTGAAGGCCGCCAGGCTGACCGCGGCCTGGGCCATCTCCTCCCAGCTCAGCCCCAGCCCCGCCAGCGCGGAGATCGCCCGCTCGGTGTGCAGCGCCGCATCGGGCGCCGGCACCGGCCGGGTGAAGGACATCGTGGACGCCAGCCAGGGGTGGCTCCGGTAGATCCGCCACTGCAGCCGCGAGACCTCCTCCAGCCCCGTCCGCCAGCCGGGCGCCGGCGCCCCCGGGAGCGGCTGCTCCCCGAAGACCTTGTCCATCATCAGCCGCAACAGCTCGTCCTTGCCCGGCACATGGTGGTAGAGCGACATGGTGGCGACGCCCAGTTCGGTCGCGACGCGGCGCATCGACAGCGCCGCCAGTCCCTCGGTGTCGGCGACCCGCACCGCGGCCTCGACGATCCGCTCCCGGCCGAGCTCCCGTTCCCCGCCCCTCGGCAGCCGCGCGCTCGCCGCACCCGCCGCACCCGGCAACCGCTCCGCCTCCCGGGACGCACCACGGCCCGCGTCACGCCCCGCGTCCCGGCCGGTCCCCGGACGGGCGGCGTCCGCCGCGGCCCCCGCCGGAGCCCGCCGGGCCGCCACCACCGTCCCGACCCCCGGGACGGCCCGCACCAGCCCCTCCTCCCGCAGCCGGTTCAGCACCTTGGTCGCGGTGGCCATCGCCACGCCCCACTCCTGCATGATCCGCCGGGTGGAGGGCACCCGGGCGCCAGGGCTCAACTCCCCTGCCGTGATCCGGCGTCGGAGCTCGGCCGCGATCCGTTCCGAAGGCGTCCCGCCGTCCACCACAACCACCACCGCCCACTCGACCGCACTAGTGCACCGCAGGCACCCACGCTAGCAGTAGGCCGCGCGGCCAGGGCGAGGCCCAACCGGCACGGACGTCCGGTCAGTTGACGGCCGTCGTCGCCAACACGACGGAACGGCTGCCCGGTTCAGCCGGAGCGCCGCGCCAGGTGCACCACGTCCGGCACACCCCGGCTCACCGGGACCTCCCGGCTGACCACGTCCGTGAAACCCGCGGCCCGCAACGCCTCCTCGAAGTCCGGCGACGGCTGCGCGCTCCACACCGCCAGCACCCCGCCCGGCCGCAGCCGGTGCCACAGCACCGCGAGGCCGTCCGGCCCGTACAGCCCGGAGTTGGAGTCGGTGACGGTCCAGTCCGGTCCGTTGTCGATGTCCAGGCACAGCGCGTCGTAGCGTTCGCCGTCGGAGGCCGCCAGGTACTCCAGCAGGTCGGTGTGGATCACCGCGACCCGCTCGTCGTCCAGCGCACCGTCGGAGAAGCCGCCCAGCGGGCCGCTGCGGTGCCAGTCGATGATCGCGCTCTCCCGCTCGACGACGGCGATCCGCCCCCAGCGCGGTTCGGCCACCGCGTACGCGAGCGAGAAGCCGACCCCGAGGCCGCCGATCAGCACCGACGGCGCGGCCACGCCGCCGGTCCGGTCCAGTTCGTCCAGCGCCGCCTGGATCAGCAGCCGTTCGGAGCGCCCGTCGGCGGTGTCCATCAGGAAGCACCCGTTGGCGATGATCTCGTAGTGCCGTCCGCGCTGCCGCAACACCACCTCGCCGAACGGGCCCTCCCGTCGGTCGAGCGTGACGACGACCTCGTGGCCGTCCCGTTCGGGCAGTGCGGTGGTCATGCGTCCTCCTCGACGGACTCGGCAGCGGGACCGTCCCGGTGGGGGCGGTCACCCGCCCGACAATAACCGAGTCCGCACACGTCCGGCCCGTGAAAACGGAAGGGCCCAGCGGACCGGGCCGGGCCCCCGGCGAACCCGGCCCGGACGCAAGCCGCCCCCGTCAGGTCGTGATCAGCACGCCCGCGTAGGACACTCCGGCGACGACCACCCACGAGCCGAGCCCGAGCAGTGCGATCCGCCCGCCGGTCCGCACCATGGTCGGCAGGTGCACCGCGCTCCCCAGCCCGAACAGCGCGGCGGCGAGCAGCAGTTCCTGGGCGTCCCCGGCCAGCGTCAGCGCCCGCTCGGGCAGCGCCCCGGTGGTGCGCAGCACGATCATCGCCAGGAACCCGGCCACGAACAGCGGCACGATCGGCGGCCGGCTGCCGCTCCTGGCCACACCGTCCGCCCCGACGGCCGACGCCCCGCGCGCGTTGCGCCGCGCCACCACGGCGACGCCCGCGACCAGCGGCGCCAGCAGCACCACCCGCATCAGCTTGACCAGCACCGCCTCGCGCAGGGCGCCGGGTCCGCCGGTCTGCGCGGTGGCGACCACCTGCCCGACGTCGTGCACGCTCGCGCCGACCCAGCGCCCGAACTCGATCTCGCCGAGCCCCAGCGGGTGCTGCAGCAGCGGCAGTACGGCGATCGCCAGCGTCCCGCACAGGGTGACCAGCGCGACCGAGGAGGCGACGTCCTCCTCCTCGCTGCCGGCCGCCTGGCTGACCGCGCCAATCGCCGAGGCGCCGCAGATCGAGTAGCCGGTGGCGACCAGCAGCGGCTGGTCCCCGGGCAGTCCGAGCCGCCGGCCCAGCCAGAGCGTGCCGGCGAAGGTGGCGGCGACCACGGTGAGCACCATGGCGACGGTGGCCCAGCCGAGGCCGAGCACGTCGTCCAGGCTGAGCTTGAGCCCGAGGAGGACGATCCCCGCCCGCATCAGCCGCTTCCCGGCCGTCGACAGCCCGGGCCGGGCGACCCCGCGGACCACCGGGCGAAGCCCGGGCAGGTGGGCGGCCGCCATGCCGAGCACCACGGCGGCGGTGAGCTCGGGCACGGCCGGGACGGCCGCGTGGACGGCGATCGCGGCGGCCACCCCGACCGCCGCGAGCAGCAGGCCGGGGGCGTCCCCGCCGAGCGGGGGCAGTGAGCGGGTGCGGGCGGCCCGCTCCCGGAGGGTCAGTGCCACGCCGCCGCTCACCGCTCCTGGTCGGCGGGGAGCCGGTAGACCCGCCGGATGCTGGTGCCGAGCCGCGAGATGTCCGCGCCGTACACGTGGATGGAGATGGCGGTGGTGCCGCAGGCGTTGCGCACCAGGTGGATGTCGCCGGGCGGGGCGAAGGCGGCGACCGTTCCGGCCGGGCCGGCCACGTGCTCGGTCTCGACCAGTCGGGAGCTGCGCCCGTCGGAGACCAGCCGGTAGCGGGTCTCGCTCTCCTGGCCCTGGTGGACCCCGGCCACGCACCAGGAGACGTGGTCGTGGATCGGGGTGTGCTGGCCGGGCAGCCAGACCAGGGCGACGACGGAGAAGCTGCCGTCCGCCTCGGCGTGCAGGACGTGCTGGCGGTAGCGCTGCGGGTCGCCCTCGCGCTGGGCGGGGGTGAGCAGGGCGTCGGGCCCCTCGGGGGCGGTGAGCAGGTGCGGGGCGAGGCGTTCGCCGACCAGGTACGCGGTGAGTTCGGGAGGCAGTCCGCGGTCCACTACGGCGCGGATCTCGCTGACCAGTGCGGTCATCCGCTCGGTGAGCCGGTCGCTGCCGACCGTGGCTGAGGGTGTCATACCAGCAGGTTCGGACCGACCGACCTATCAGGTCCAACGAGGGTTGCTAAGCGACACCCCCACTCGCACTTATGGATCGGCGGTCCCCGGGCAGCTCGGACGGGCCTCAGCAGCCGACCCGGCTCGCCGCCGCCTGCCGCAGGTGGTCCAGCACCAGCGCGGTGGCCGGGATCCGCCGGTGCTCGCGCAGCACGTACGCGCTCACCTGCCGGCGCAGGTGCGGCTCGACGGCCCGCCCGGTCACCTTGCGGTGGCACATGAAGGAGAGCACCAGCGCGGGCATCAGCGCGATCCCGACCCCGGCGGCGACCAGGCTCTGCACCGCGAGGTTGTCGTCGGTGGAGAACACGATGTCCGGCGCGAAGCCCTCCTCCGCGCAGACGTGCAGCAGGTTGGCCCGGCAGCGCGGACAGCCGGCGATCCAGCGCTCGCCGTCGAGGTCGGCCAGCCGGACGGCGTGCCGGCGGCCGAGCGGGTGCCCGACCGGCAGCAGCACGGTGAGCAGGTCCTCCATCAGCGGGATCTCGTCCAGTCCGTCCGGCACCTCGGTGGCCTGGCCCGGATAGCGGAAGGCCAGCGCGATGTCGCACTCGCCGCGCAGCAGCCGCTGGACGGAGTCCGGCGGCTCGGCCTCCAGCAGCTCGACCCGGACGCCGGGGTGCTCGGCGAGCAGCCGGGCCATCGCCTCCGGTATCAGGGTGGCGTTGGCGCTGGGGAAGGCGCAGACCCGTACCCTCCCGGCGCGCAGCCGGGCGAGCGCGGCGAGCTGCTGTTGGGCGGCGGAGAGGCTGCCGAGGATGAGTTCGGCGTGCCGGGAGAGCGCCTCGCCCGCCTCGGTGAGCCGCAGGCCGCGCCCGGCGCGGGTGAACAGCGGGACACCGACGGTGCGTTCGAGGGCCTTCATCTGCTGGGTGATGGCGGGCTGGGTGTAGCCGAGCTCCCGGGCCGCGGCCGAGTAGGAACCGGCCCGGACGACCTCGTGGAACGTCCTGATGTGCCGCGAGTCGAACACCGGCTCCATGGCCCCTCCGCCCGGTCGTCTGCCGCCTGCCTCCGCAATCATAAGAGGAATTTGGAGGTTCCGGTCCCGACCCCACCGGTGCCTATGGTTCAGACTCGAACCAGCCTTTCCCCGCCAGGGGCGAGCCGGCACTACTGCGCCGACGGCGGCAGCCCCATCGTGACCTCGGCCTTGGCCACCGGCGCCCCGCCCCGCACGCTCGGGCTGCGGCGGCTGCGCTGCTCGACCCAGCGGGCCAGCCAGGACAACAGCAGACACATGCCGATGTAGATCGGCGCGATCACCATGACCACCGGGATGAACGGCAGGTCGTAGTCCAGGTTGGTGGCGATCAGCTTGCCCGCGTGCAGGAACTCCTCGAAGGTGATCAGGAAGCCCAGCGAGGTGTCCTTGAGCGCGACCACCAGCTGGCTGATGATGGCCGGCAGCATCGCCCGGTTGGCCTGCGGCACCAGCACGTACGCCATCACCTGGGTCTTGCGCATGCCCAGCGCGTACGCCGCCTCCCGCTGGCCCTTGGGCACCGCGAGCACACCGGCCCGGAACACCTCGGCCAGCACCGAGCCGTTGTAGAGCACCAACCCGGCGACCAGCGCCCACAGTGGCTGCACCCTGAGGGCGACGAACACGAAGAAGATCATCACCAGCACCGGCATGGCCCGGAAGAACTCCACCACCAGCGTGGCGAACCAGCGCACCACCCGGTGGTCGGACAGCCGCCCGGCCGCGAACAGCGCGCCGAACGGCAGCGCGAACAGCACCGTCCAGCCGAAGGCCCGCAGGGTGTTGCCCAGGCCGCGCAGCAACAGGTCCTGCACGCCCTGGTACGTGAAGGGCTCCCACTTGGCGGAGGTGAACTGCTGGGTGTGGAACAGCATGTAGACGACCCAGCCGATCAGCGCCGCGATCAGCAGCAGCGCGATCCCGCCGTAGAGCCGGTGCCGGGCCAGCGCCTTGGGGCCGGGGATGTCGTACAGCGCCGAGGATTCACCGGTCATCGGGACACCGCCACTCGTCGTTCCAGCAGGTTGAAGACGGCGCTGATGGCCAGGGTGATGATCAGGTAGCCGACGGCGATCCAGAAGAAGGTCCAGATGATGCTGTAGCCCAGTTCGTTGATGGTCCGGTAGGTGCCCAGCAGCTCGGTGACGCTGAACGAGCCGGCGATCGCCGTGTTCTTCGCCAGCGCGATCATCACACTGCCGATCGGCGCCACCACCGAGCGGTACGCCTGCGGCAGCACCACCAGGCTCATCGTCTGCCCGAAGCTCATGCCCAGGCTGCGGGCCGCCTCGCCCTGCCCGGACGGCACGGTGTTGATGCCCGAGCGCATCGACTCGCAGACGAAGGCCGAGGTGTAGCAGCCGAGGGCGAGAACGGCGAAGGTGTAGAAGGGCAGGGTGATGTTGAACCGGGGCAGGCCCAGTACCACGATGAAGAACAGCAGGGTCAGCGGCGTGTTGCGCAGCACCGTCACCCACACCGTGCCGAACACCCGCAGCGGCCGGACCGGCGAGACCCGGAAGCCCGCGATCAGCACGCCCAGCACCAGCGACAGCACGGCGCTCGCCGCGAACAGCGAGAGCGTGCCGAGGAAGCCCTGCCAGTAGGTCGACCAGTTGTCGGTCAGCGTTTTCACGGCGCGGCCCTCTCAGTACCGGTCGATCGTCGGCGGGGTCGGAGCGGGTGCCCCGGACAGGCCGAGGGTCGCCTCGAAGGCCTTCTTCCAGTCACCGTTCTGCTCGTGGTGCTCCAGCGCGTCGTTCAGCGCCCCGCGCAGCACGGTGTCGTTCTTCGGCGTGCCGATCCCGTACGGCTCGGTCGAGAACAGCGGTCCCACCACCTTGAGTTCGTCCGGCACCTTGGCCGCGTAGCCCAGCAGGATCGCGTTGTCGGTGGTGACGGCGTCGACCTGACCGGTGATCAGGTTGTCCACGCAGGCCGAGTAGGTGTCGTAGCCGATCAGGTGCGCCTTGGGGTACTGCGACTGGATCCGCTGGTACGGGGTCGAGCCCGACGCCGAACAGACCTTCTTGCCGTCCAGGTCCTGCGGCCCGTGGATGCTGCTGTCGTTCTTGCGCACCAGCAACGACTGCCCGGCGACGAAGTACGGCCCGGCGAAGCCGACCAGCTTCTTTCGGTTCTCGTTGATGGTGTAGGTGCCGACGTAGTAGTCCACCTGGCCGTTCTGCAGCGCGGTCTCGCGGTTGGCCGAGGCGATGGTCTTGAACTGGATCCGCTCCGGCGGGAAGCCGAGGGAGGCGCCGACCATCTTGGCGATCTCGATGTCGAAGCCGGAGTACACGCCGGTGGCCGGGTTCTTCTGGCCGAGGTACGGCTGGTCCTCCTTGGCGCCGACCACCAGGTGGCCCCGGCTGCGGGCGGCGTCCAGGGTCGGCGAGCCGGTGATCGAGGAGGCGTCCTGCACCTGGTAGCTCGGCAGCGCGCTGGGCTGGGGGCCCTTGGGCGGCGGGGTGCCGGGCTTGCCGCAGCCGGTGGCCAGCAGGGTGAGCAGCAGGGCGGCGGCGGTCAGGCGGCCGCGCGCCCGCGCGGCGGGCGTCGTCGTACGGTTCACGGCGCCGCCCTCAGTGCTTCAGGATCTTGGACAGGAAGTCCCGGGCGCGCTCGCTCTCGGGAGCGCTGAAGAAGTCCTCCGGGGCGCGGTCCTCGACGATCCGTCCGTCGGCCATGAACACCACCCGGTTCGCGGAGGCCCGGGCGAAGCCCATCTCGTGGGTGACCACGACCATCGTCATGCCCTCGCTGGCGAGCTGGCGCATGACGTCCAGCACCTCGTTGATCATCTCGGGGTCCAGCGCCGAGGTCGGCTCGTCGAACAGCAGCGCCTTCGGGTCCATCGCCAGCGCGCGGGCGATCGCGACCCGCTGCTGCTGGCCGCCGGAGAGCTGGGCCGGGTACTTGTCGGCGTGTGCCGAGAGTCCGACCCGGTCCAGCAGCGAGCGGGACTTGGCGTCCGCCTCCGTCCTGTCGCGGCCGCGGACCTTGATCTGGGCCAGCGAGACGTTCTGCAGCACGGTCTTGTGCGCGAACAGGTTGAAGGACTGGAACACCATGCCGACCTCGGCGCGCAGCTTGGCCAGCCCCTTGCCCTCCGCGGGCAGCGGCCGGCCGTCGATCAGGATGGTGCCGCGCTCGATCGGCTCCAGCCGGTTGATCGCCCGGCAGAGCGTGGACTTGCCGGAGCCGGACGGGCCGATCACCACCACGACCTCGCCCCGGCCGACCGTCAGCTCGATGTCCCTCAGCACGTGCAGATCGCCGAAGTGCTTGTTGACCCCGCGCATCTCGATCAGCGGCGCGAAGGCCGGGGAACCCGCCGGGGCCGGTTCGGGAACGCTGCTCACCGGTCGCGCCGTCCCTTTAGCAGCCAGCCCAGCGCGCCGCCGGCGACCAGGGTCGCCAGCAGCGCGATCCACAGCGGCGCGGTCACGGTGAACACCCAGAACTGGATCTTGACCTTGTCGAGGTTGGCGAAGAGGAACCACACCGCGAGGACGACGATGACGCCGATCCCGATGTACCGCGTGGGAATCCCGCCGATTTCGCTGCGCCGGGGGCGGGACGAGCCGTCTGAAATCTTGGTCACCGGAGCAGTCTGCTGGTCGGGCTGACGATTTGCCCGGTTACGCGCCCTTGCGGGCCAGGAGTAACCCGCACGGGGCAATCCGGCCCCGCGCGGGTTTCGAACCCCGTTACACTGCCGCGCCCGCGCGGGCCGACGCGCTCACCCTTCGTCCCGCCAGGAGCGCCAGAGCGCCGCGTACGGGCCGCCGGCCGCGACCAGTTCCGGGTGGCTGCCGTACTCGCTGATCCGGCCGCCCTCGACCACCGCGATGACGTCCGCGTCGTGCGCGGTGTGCAGCCGGTGGGCGATGGCGATGACCGTCCGGCCCGCCAGCACCCGGGACAGCGAGCGTTCCAGGTGCCGGGCGGCCCGCGGATCCAGCAGCGAGGTGGCCTCGTCCAGCACCAGGGTGTGGGGGTCGGCCAGCACCAGCCGGGCCAGGGCGAGCTGCTGGGCCTGCGGCGGGGTCAGCGAGGTGCCTCCGGAGCCCACCTCGGTGTCCAGCCCCTCCGGGAGGGCGTCCACCCAGGCCCCGGCGTCCACCGCGTCCAGCGCGGCCCGCAGTTCGGTGTCGTCCGCCCCGGGCGCGGCCAGCCGCAGGTTGTCCCGCAGGGTGCCGACGAACACGTGGTGCTCCTGGTTGACCAGGGCTACCTCCGACCGCACCCGCTCGGCCGGCATCCGGGACAGCACCGCTCCGCCGAGGGTGACGCTGCCGCGGCCGGGCGCGTAGATCCCGGCCAGCAGCCGCCCGAGGGTGGACTTGCCCGCCCCGGACGGGCCGACCAGCGCGACCCGGCTGCCCGGGGCGACGTCCAGGCTGATCCCGTGCAGCACGTCCGCGCCGTCGCGGTAGCCGAAGCGGACGTCCCGGGCCTCGACCCGGCGGCCCTCCGGACGCGCCGACTCGTCCCCCTCGTGCTCGGGCACCTCGTGCACGCCGACCAGCCGGGCCAGCGAGGCCTGTCCGATCTGCAGCTCGTCGTACCAGCGCAGGATCAGGTCCACCGGGCCGATCAGCATCTGGGCGTACAGCACGCCGGTGGTCAACTGGCCCACGGTTAGCCAGCCCTTGAGGGTCAACAGCCCGCCGACCACCATGGTGGCCAGCACCGCCGAGCTGTAGACCGCTTCGATCGTCGGGAACCAGACCGAACGCAGCCACAGGGTGTAGCGCTCCCAGGCCAGCCACTCGCGCAGCTTGCGGTCCGTCAGCCGGATCCGCTGCTCGCCCAGGCGCAGCGCCTCGACCGTGCGCCCGGCGTCCACCGTCTCGGCCAGCACGTTGCTCACCGCCGCGTACCCGGCCGCCTCGTTGCGGTAGGACTGCGGGGCGCGCCGGAAGTACCAGCGGGAGCTGGCCAGCAGCAGCGGCAGACCGACCAGCGAGGTCAGTGCGAGCAGCGGTGAGGTGACCAGCAGCGCGCCGATCACCAGCAGCAACGACACCACCGCGACGGCGAGTTCCGGGACCGCCTCGCGCACCGACTTGTCCAGCCGGTCGATGTCGGTGGTGCCCCGGGAGACCAGGTCCCCGGTGCCGGCGCGCTCCAGCACTCCGGTCGGCAGCGCGACCGAGCGGACCAGGAAGTCCTCGCGCAGGTCGGCCAGCACCCGTTCGCCGAGCACCGACCCGCGCATCCGCGACCAGCCGGTGAACGCGGACTGCACCGCCAGCGCCAGCAGGTACCAGCCCACCGCCACCGCGATGGTGGCCTCGGCGGTGCCGGTGGCCAACGACTCGACCAGGTTGCCCAGCACCCAGGGCCCGACCAGCCCGGCCAGGGTGGCCACCGAGTGCAGCGACACCACGGCGGCGAACCCGCGCCGGTGCCGCCGGGCCAGCAGCCCCAGGTAGCGGCGGACGGCGGCCGGGGAGCCGACCGGCAGGGTGGTGGCCGGCCCCCGTTCCTCGTGGACGGGGGGCTTCATGACGTACTCCTCGCTCGTTGGGCCGAACAGCAGGTCGGACGGTGGACGGCGGGGACGCCGTTGACGGCGGTGCTCATACCGGCGCGGCCTCCTCGTCCCGGGTGACCACGGACCGGTAGGCCGGTTCGGTGCGCATCAGTTCGCGGTGCCGGCCGGTCGCGACCGCCCGGCCGTCGCGGACCAGCACCACCCGGTCCGCCTGGTCGAGCAGCAGCGGGCTGGTCGCGAACACCACGGTGGTGCGCCCGGCCCGGGTGTCCCGCAGCCCGCCGGCGATCCGGGACTCGGTGTGGGCGTCCACCGCGCTGGTCGGCTCGTCCAGCACCAGCACCGGCGGGTCCACCAGCAGCGCGCGGGCCAGTGCCAGCCGCTGGCGCTGCCCGCCGGAGAGGGAGCGCCCGCGCTCGGTGATCCGGGCGAGCATAGGGTCCCCCGCGCACTCCGGCGAACCGTCCACGAGCGCCTCCAGCACGTCCTCGCAGCGGGCCGCGGCGAGCGCCTCGGCCACCGGGATCCGGCCGGAGGACGGGATGTCCAACAGCTCGGCCAGCGTGCCGGAGAGCAACACCGGCTCCTTGTCGTGGACCAGCACCGCGGCCCGGGCCTCGGCCAGCGGCACGGAGTCCAGCTCGGTGCCGCCGAGCCGGACGGAGGGCGGTTGCGGCTCGCCCTCGGCCAGCGGGACGTGCCCGCCGAGCCGCCCGGCGAGCGCCCCTGCGAAGTCCGGGTCCCCGCAGACCACCGCGGTCAACTCGCCCGCCCGGGCGGTCAGTCCGGTGGCCGGGTCGTGCAGGTCGGACCGGCCCGGCCGGGTCAGCACGCCCTCGGCCCCGCCGCCGGTCCGGCTGAGCGAGAGCACCCGCACGGCACGCCCGGCGGAGACCCGGGCGACGCTCCAGGCGTGCGCCGCCTCGCCCAGGATCCGCAGCGGCGCCGCGAGGAAGGCGGTCGCGCCGTAGACCGCGATCAGGGTGCCCACGCCGAGCTCGCCGGATGCCGCCAGGCGGGCGCCGTACCACGTCACCCCGACCACGAACAGGCCCGGCAGCAACACCTGTTGGGCCTGCATCAGCGACCACGTCCGGGCCGAGCGCACCGCCGCCGCGCGGACCTTCTGGGAGGCCGCCCGGTAGCGCTCCAGGAACAGCTCCTCACCGCCGATGCCGCGCAGGACCCGCAGCCCGGCCACCGTGTCGGCGGCCAGCTCGGTGGCCTTGCCGCCCAGCTCGCGCTGCTTCTCGTAGCGCCGCTCGAACGGCCCGATCAGCGGCCAGACCGAGGCGGCCAGCACCGGGACGCCGAGCAGCACCCCGGCCCCGAGCACCGGTTGGACCACCAGCACCACCGAGCTGACGGTCAGCCAGACGATCACCGCGGCCCGGACCCGGGCGACCAGTTCGACGTACCAGCCGATCCGCTCGACGTCCCCGCTGCCGACCGCGACCACCTCGCCGGTGGCGATCCGCCGGGACAGCCCGGCCCCGAGGTGCGAGGCCTGACCTGCCACCAACTGCCTTACGTGGCAGGCGGCTTGGATCCAGTTCCAGACCGCCTGCCGGTGCAGCAGCACGGCGCCGAGCGCGGCGACCGCGGACAGCAGCAGCGCGAGGGCGCCGGCCCGCCAGATCCCGCCGGCGTCGGCATCGACGGCGGCCTGGACGCCGCACCCGAGCGCCACCGGGAACGCGGCCTGAGCGCCCATCTCGACCAGCGCCCAGCAGGTGGCGCGGATCTGCCCGCGCCGCTGGGCGCGTTGCAACCAGCGGAGGAAGGCGAGGGGTGAGGAGAGGTCGGGACTGCCGGGATCGGCGAGCGGAAGTGGGGTGAGCGGCATGACACTCCGATGCGAAGGTGCGGGAGGTACGGAGGTACGGGGGTACCGAGGGAGCGGAGGTACCGCGGGAGCGGAGGCGCGCGGTACCGGGATGCGGGAGACACGGGCGCGGGCCGTACGGCGCGGCCGCCCCGCTCACGCACGAGGACGGGCGATGGACGCGCGGCGCGACTGCGCGGCGACGTCGACGCGTCCGGCGGAGGCGCCGGACGGACACGGGGTGGGCACGAAGGACCCGGTCTCAGGAGGTCATGTCCGCGAGCCTGCCAACCCCGGTGTGATCCGCGCAACAGGTTTTCCGCGGCCCGGGCGCGCCGGCCCGGCCGGCGCGCCCCGGCGTACGCCACGCCGTCGTAAAGCCTCGCCCAGGTTTCGCCCGAACGGCGGGAACAATCGTGCCGGGGCACCAGTTGCCCCTTTTCGGAACCAACGGACGACCAGGAAGGCACCCCTTCCCGTGAGCAACATCCCCAGCGTCACCCTGAACGACGGCACGCAGATCCCGCAGCTCGGATTCGGCGTGTGGCAGGTGCCGGACGCCGAGGCCGCCCCCGCGGTCCGCACCGCGATCGAGGCGGGCTACCGCTCCATCGACACCGCCGCGATCTACGAGAACGAGACCGGCACCGGCGCGGCCATCACCGAGGCACTGGCGGGCGGCCTCGCCCGCGAGGACCTCTACGTCACCACCAAGCTGTGGAACTCGGGCACCCGCGACTGGTCGGGCGAGCAGGGCCGCGACGCGGTGCTGCGCGAGTTCGACGCCTCCCTGGAGAAGCTCGGCCTCGACTACATCGACCTGTACCTGATCCACTGGCCGCGCCCGATGCACGGCACCTTCCTGAACATCTGGAAGGCCATGGAGCAGCTGAAGGAGGGCGGCCGGGTCAAGTCGATCGGCGTCTCCAACTTCGGCCCCGAGCAGCTGACCCGCCTGCTGGGCGAGGCCTCGGTCGCCCCGGCGCTGAACCAGGTCGAGCTGCACCCGTACTTCCCGCAGGACGAGCTGCGCGCCTTCCACGCCCGGCACGGCATCGCCACCGAGGCGTGGAGTCCGCTGGGCCAGGGCGGGGAGCTGCTGGCCGAGCCGGCACTGGCGAAGATCGCCGAGAAGCACGGCCGCACGGTCGCCCAGGTGGTGCTCCGCTGGCACCTGCAGAGCGGCGTGATCGCCATCCCGAAGTCGGTCACCCCGTCCCGCATCCGGGAGAACCTCGACGTCACCGGCTTCGAGCTGGACGGCGAGGACCTCGCGGCGATCGCCGGTGTCGCCACCGGCAAGCGGATCGGCCCGGACCCGCAGGGCTTCGACTGGAACTGACGGCGGCGGGGGCGCCGGCCGAACCGGCCCGGCGCCCCCGACAACGACGGTCGGAACGAATCTGACAGTCGGTCATGGCGAAGTACCGCTCCGTCCGGTCAGGGACGAGCGGTACTTCGGTGTGCCCGGATCCACCTGCGCCCACGGTCGGCCGACGTCGACGACCGAGGACTTCAGAACCCTTGGTGAATCGTTTTGGCTATTGTTACCAAAGCTTGGGCTAGAGCCTGGCCGCCTTGGCGATGAGCGAGAGCGCAGCCTCGTGCTCCTCCTCCGCCAGCGGCGCGAGCAGCAGCCGCTGGACCTCGGCCACCCCGGCGGCCGAGCGGTGCAACAGGTCCTGACCCGCCGGTGAGAGCGAGAGCAGGTTGCGCCGCCCGTCCGAGGGGTCGCGCCGGCGCTGCACCAGACCGCGGCGCACCAGTCGGCTGACCATCTCGGCCATCGTGGCCTTGTCCAGCGAGGCCAGCTCGCCGACCGTGCGCTGGTCCGCGCCCGGTTCCAGCTCCAGCGCGTCCAGCACGGCGAACTGCGGAGCCGTCAGCTCCGCCCCGACGTGTTCCGACCAGAGCTTGGTGTGCACCTGCTGACCGACCCTGATCAGGTAGCCGATCGCCCGCTGGGCGTCCAGTATCGGCCGCGCGTCGGAGAAGACGGCCACCGCCGCGGGCTCCAGCCTGGCTATCTTGGCCATCACCCGGACGATCTCGACCTGCTCCTCGGGCGTGAGGGGCTCGAACAGCACCCGCTGGACGCGGACCACACCACCGGTGGCCTCGCGCACCGCCTGGGCGCCGCTCTGCGAGAGGGCGAGCAGCTTGCGTCGGCCGTCGGCCGGGTCACGCCTGCGCAGCACGAGGCCGCGGCGGACCAGCCGCGCGACCATCTCCGCCATCGTGGCCTTGTCGAGCGAGGCGCGCTCGCCGACCGTCCGCTGGTCCGCGCCCGGTTCGAGGGCGAGTACCAGCAGGACGGCGAACTGCGGAGCCGTGAGATCGGCTCCGACGTGCTCGGACCACAGACGGGTGTGGACCTGCTGCGCAACGCGAATGAGGTGTCCGGGCGACTGCTGCAGTCGCGCGGACACGCGGGTTGTCGGGATCTCCCCCAGCACCATGTATCCGTCCCGATGTCACACCCGGTGTGTGTGGGACACCCGGGTGGGGCAGTAACGGCGAGTGGGCGTCCAGCTATGAGGGAGGGCGCTCCAGCCGTGCAGCCGGTGGCTGCTGGCGGACACTATACAAACGGCGGGCCCTTGCTGGCAGGCAGGGGCGGATAGTAGACGCAGGTTCGGCAACATTGGCATATTTACGCGCTGCCACGCCCTTGCAGTAACCCGTTCTCAGCAGAAAGCCGACCGGTCGGTCCTTACCGACCGTCACCTGCACCTCTCCACCCTGGCCGCCACCCCTACCCGCCGGTAGGGTGTGGGCACCCTCTCCGGGGGCACTCCCCGGAGGCACCCCCGAGAGAGACGAGAGCGAGCATGACCGAGCAGAGCACCGCCCCCCGGGTCGCGGTCGTCACCGGCGCCGCCCGCGGGCTGGGCGCCGCCACCGCCGTGCGGCTGGCCGCCGACGGCTACGCGGTCGCGGTCCTGGACCTGGACGAGGCCGCCGGCAAGGACACCGTCGACCGGATCACCGCGGCCGGCGGACGGGCCCTGGCCGTCGGCGCCGACGTCTCGGACGCCGAGCAGGTCCAGGCCGCCGTCGACCGGGTGGTCGCCGAGCTCGGCGCCCCCGTCGTCCTGGTCAACAACGCGGGCGTGCTCCGCGACAACCTCCTCTTCAAGATGTCCGAGTCCGACTGGGACACGGTCATGAACGTTCACCTGCGCGGCGCCTTCCTGATGACCCGCGCGGTGCAGAAGCACATGGTGGACGCCGGTTTCGGCCGCATCGTCAACCTGTCCTCCTCGTCCGCCCAGGGCAACCGCGGCCAGGCCAACTACTCGGCCGCCAAGGCCGGTCTGCAGGGCTTCACCAAGACTTTGGCCATCGAGCTGGGCAAGTTCGGCATCACGGCCAACGCCGTCGCCCCCGGCTTCATCGCCACGGACATGACGGCGGCCACCGCCGCCCGGGTCGGCATGGACTTCGAGGACTTCAAGCGCGCTGCGGCCTCCCAGATCCCGGTCCAGCGGGTCGGCGAGCCGGAGGACGTCGCCAACACCATCTCCTTCCTCGCCGGCGAGGGCGCCGGCTTCGTCTCCGGCCAGGTGATCTACGTCGCGGGCGGCCCCCTCGACTGAGCACGGAACCTACACAGGGTTACCACGGAGTGGGAAGCCGGGCGGACCGGCCTCCCGCTCCGTTTTCTTTACCGGGGCTTTTGCAGAATCATTCGAAGACCACACGGGCATTCGATCCTGGAATACTGGAAATCACTCCCCGGGTCACCCGGGGACGACCCAATTGTCGATTTCCCGGGAAAATGACAATTTGCTCCGGGATACTCCCGGTCGGATGGGTATGGTCACCCTCGTGCAATCCAGAAGTACCGCCGCTCGCATTCCGCGGCAGGAGCCGGAACACCGCACCGACGGCCGCAGGGAACTCCCGGCCGCCGACCGTGCCCCGGCCCGCGTGCCCGGCCCGACCCGCCCCGGCCTGACCGGCCCCGGTCCGACCCGCCCCGGCCCGACCGGCCGCGACCGCGGCGAGCCCGGCTGGCCCCCGATGAGCCGCCGCCGGGCCGTCCTGTTCGGCGGGACCTTCGCGGTCTACCTGCTGGTGCTGGCCGGGGTGCTGCTCAACACCGACCTGGTCGACCTCGACTGGTCGGTCCGCCTGCTGCGCCCGTACGAGCGGTGGCCCAGCCTGGAACCGGTGCTCAACGCCTGGGTGGTGGTCGGCCAGCGCGGGCCCAGCGCCATCGCCGCCTTCGCCTGGCTGCTCTGGCGCGCCCGTCGACTCGGCCGGCTGCGCCCGCTGCTGGTCATGGGCGTCGCCCTGCTGCTCCTCAACGTCACGGTCGGCGCGGTCAAGATCATCACTGGTCGGCTCGGCCCGCACTACGCCCAGTACGTCGGCTCGCCCGAGCTGTTCTCCGGCGGCACCATCTTCCCTTCCGGCCACACCGCCAACGCCGTGGTCACCTGGGGCGTGCTCGCCTATCTCGCCGTCCGCTGGCGGCGCACCGGCGCGGTGATCGCCGCCGCCACCGCCTGCTCGATCGGCCTGACCACCGTCTACCTGGGCACCCACTGGGTCTCCGACGTACTGGCCGGCTGGGCCGCCGGGCTGCTGGTGCTGCTCTCCCTGCCGCTGCTGGAACCCCTGCTCTCCGTCGCCGAGCAGCGCCTCCACCGGCGGTTCGCCCGCTGAGCCGCACCCCCGGGAGGGCTACCCCTCCCAGCTGCGCTCGACCACACCGTCCCGCACCGCGAGGTTGAGCCGCCCCTGCCGGTACTCCATGGTGATCAGCTGCCCCGGCTCCAGCACCCGGACAGAGGCCCAGCCGTGCCGCCGGGCGAGCTCCCGGGCCCGCTCGATCCGCAGCCCCGCGTACCCCTCGGCGTCCTCCCCGCCCGTGCCCGCCCCCGCGGCGTCCGACCCCGTCATCGCGCCTCCCCGGCTCTCCCCCTCGGACGTACGCTGGAATCGTAGCCCCCACCCGCGCGGCCCGGAGGTGAACGGAGATGCGCACCACCACCCCGCGACGGTGGCGCAGCGGCACCGAGCCGGCCACCGCCCGCAGCGACCTCAGGCTCCGCTACCTGCTCTCGCTGGTCTTCACCCCGCTGTTCGCACTGGGGACGGTGGGTTTCGCGCTCTGGGCGGCCTCCACGCCGGTGGACGGCGCGCCCAGCCGGGGCACCCTGACCGGTTTCGCGATCGCCCTCGGGCTGATCACCCTGTTCGCCGTCGTCGATCTCGTGGTGGTGATCCGGCGCCGCCGGACCGAGCTCTGACGCGGTGTCTCCCCGGGAGTGGGAAGCCGGTCCGGCCGACTTCCCACTCCCCGCCCGGCTACCGGTTGCCCACCGCCTGTTTCACCAGGGTCCGGCCGAAGTCCCACATCAGGCCGTTCCCCCGGTGGGCCTCGTCCATGATCTCGGTGAAGGCCTCCAGGAACCGGTCCGCGTCCCGATCGGTGATGATCAGCGGGGGAATAAGTTTGATCACTTCCACATGGTCCCCGGACACCTGGGTCAGGATCCGGTGCCGCTGGAGCAGCGGGACGACCACCATCTGCGCGAACAGCCCCTTGCGCGCCGCCTGGAGGGCCGTCCAAGCGGTGCGCAGCTTCAGCGACTTGGGCCGGCCGAACTCGATGCCGATCATCAGCCCGCGGCCGCGCACCTCGGCGAGCAGCTCGTACCGGTCGATCAGCGCGGTGAGCCGCTCGCGGAGCCGGTCGCCGACCTGCCGGGCGTTCTCCACCACCTTCTCCTCGCGCATCACTTCCAGGGTCGCCAGCCCGGCCGCCATCGCCTGGGCGTTGGACCCGAAGCTCGCCGAGTGCACCAGGACCCGGTCCATCGAGGAGTACACCTTCTCGAAGATCCAGCTCTTCCCGAGCGTCGCCCCGATCGGCACGTACCCGCCGGAGAGCGCCTTGGCCGCGCACACCAGGTCGGGCAGCACGCCCTCCTCGTGCTGGTAGGCGAAGAACTCGCCGGTGCGGCCGATCCCGGTCTGCACCTCGTCGCAGATCAGCAGTGCCTTGTGCTCGTGCAGCAGCGCCTGGGCGGCGCGCAGCCAGCCGGGCGGCGGCGCCTGCACGCCCTTGCCCTGGATCGGCTCCACGATCAGCGCCGCGACGTCCCCGCGCTTCAACTCCTTGGCCAGCGCTCCGAGGTCGCCGAGCGGGACGGCGGTGTCCGGCAGCAACGGGTCGAAGCCCTTGCGGAAGCCGCTCTCGCCGTTGACCGACAGCGAGCCGGTGGTCAGCCCGTGGAACGCGTGGTCGGCGTAGAGGACGCGCTTGCGGCCGGTGGCGTAGCGGGCGAACTTCAGCGCGGTCTCCACCGCCTCGGTGCCGCTGTTGCCGAAGAACACCCGGTCCAGCCCGGGCGCGTGGGAGAGCAGCCGCTCGGCCAGCAGCCCGGGCAGCGGCGAGCAGTCGAAGCGGACCAGGTCCGGGAGGCCCAGGTCCATCACCTGCTGGACCGCCGAGCGCACCGTCGGGTGGTGCCGGCCGAGGGCGAAGATGCCGAAGCCCGCGAGCATGTCGAGGTACTCGTTGCCCTCGGCGTCGTAGAAGTACTGGCCCTCCGCGCGCTCGTAGTACTTGTCGAACCCGATGGTGCGCAGCATCCGGGGCAGCTGGGGGTTGAGGTGGCGGCTGTGCAACTCGTAGCGTTCGCGGCCGCGTTCGGCGAGGAGCGCGGCGAGGTCGAAGGCGGGGCGGTCTGGTTCAGCCGGCATGGCGCGGGTTCGCTCCTCGGGTCGGTAGCAGGTTCTTGGCGACGACGGCGGTCTGGGCCGCGACCCCGGTGCCGGTCAGGCCGGTCTCCTCCAGGATCTCGCCGCGCGCGGCGTGGCCGAGGAACTCCTGCGGCAGGCCGAGCACCCGCACGGGGACGTCCACATCGGCGTCGCGCAGCGCCTGGGAGACGGCCGAACCCACGCCGCCGGTGCGCCCGTTGTCCTCGACGGTGACCACCAGCCGGTGGGCGGCGGCGAGTTCGGGCAGCACCGGGTCGACCGGCTTGACCCAGCGCGGGTCGACCACGGTCGCCGTGAAGCCCTCGGCGAGCAGCAGCCGGGCGGCGTCCAGGCAGGCGGAGGCGGTGCTGCCGACGGCCACCAGCAGGATCTCCGGAGCGGGCCCGGTGCGCAGCAGCACGTCCGTTCCGCCGATCCGCTCGACCGCCGGGACGGTCGGTCCGACGTTCCCCTTGGGGAAGCGGACCACGGTCGGCGCGTCCTCGACCTCGACGGCCTCGCGCAGCTGGGCCCGCAGCTGCTCGGCGTCGCGCGGCGCGGCGAGCCGCAGCCCGGGGACGACCTGGAGGATCGACATGTCCCACATGCCGTTGTGCGAGGCCCCGTCCGAGCCGGTCACCCCGGAGCGGTCCAGCACGAAGGTGACGCCCAGCCGGTGCAGGGCGACGTCCATCAGGACCTGGTCGAAGGCCCGGTTCAGGAAGGTCGAGTACACCGCCACCACCGGGTGCAGCCCGCCGGTGGCCAGTCCCGCCGCGCTGGTGACGGCGTGCTGTTCGGCGATCCCGACGTCGAAGGTCCGGTCCGGGTAGGCCTTCGCGAACGGCGTCAGCCCGACGGGCTGGAGCATCGCGGCGGTGACCGCCACCAGATCGGGCCGCTCGGCGCCGAGCGCGACCAGCTCCTCCCCGAACACCGAGGTCCAGGAGATCCCGGCGCTGGGCGAGATCGGCAGGCAGGTGTACGGGTCGATCGGGTTGACGGCGTGGAAGCGGTCCGCCTCGTCCTGCTCGGCTGGCAGGTAGCCGCGGCCCTTGACGGTCAGGCAGTGGACGATGACCGGTCCGCCGAAGTTGCGGGCCTGTCTCAGCGACTGTTCCACCGCGCCCACGTCGTGGCCGTCGATCGGCCCCAGGTACTTCAGCCCGAGGTCCTCGAACATGCCCTGCGGCGCGAAGGCGTCCTTGAAGCCCTTCTTGGCGCCGTGCAGCGCGTCGAAGATCGGCTGCCCGACCAGCGGGGTGCGCTGCAGCGCCTCCTTGCCGAGGGCGAGGAAGCGCTCGTAGCCCTGGGTGGTGCGCAGGGTGGCCAGGTGGTGGGCGAGCCCGCCGATCGTCCTGGCGTAGGAGCGCTCGTTGTCGTTGACGACGATGACCAGCGGCCGGTCCTTGGCGTCGGCGATGTTGTTGAGCGCCTCCCAGGCGAGCCCGCCGGTGAGCGCGCCGTCGCCGATCACCGCGACGGTGTGCCGGTCCTGCTGGCCGAGCAGCTGGACGGCCTTGGCCAGCCCGTCGGCGTAGGAGAGGGCGGTGGAGGCGTGCGAGTTCTCGACCAGGTCGTGCTCGGACTCGGCCCGCGAGGGATAGCCGGACAGCCCGCCCTTCATCCGCAGCCGGGAGAAGTCCTGGCGGCCGGTGAGCAGCTTGTGGACGTAGCTCTGGTGCCCCGTGTCGAAGACGATCCGGTCGTACGGCGAGTCGAACACCCGGTGCAGCGCGATGGTGAGCTCCACCACGCCGAGGTTCGGCCCGAGGTGGCCGCCGGTACGGGTGACGGCGTCGATCAGGAAGTCGCGGATCTCGTCGGCGAGCAGCGGCAGTTCGGACGCGGGGAGCTTGCGCAGCTCGGCCGGGGACGTGACGCGGGAGAGCAGTGACATGGGTACACCTCACGACTCGGAGCGGTGCGGTGGTGCCTCCGCCCGGCGGGGCGGGGCCGGCCCGGGCACGGTGGCCCGGGCCGGACGGGAGCTCGGGGCGGTACGGCTGCTGAGCCGGGCGTCGCCGGCCCGGTCTCAGTGCCCGCGGCCGGAGCTGACGGTCTCGGTGATCGCGCGCAGCGACTGCTGGAGCGAGCCCATGGTCGCGAGGACGGCTGTCGGCTCGTAGCCGCAGTGGGCCATGCAGTTCTCGCAGCGCGGGTCCTTGCCGCGTCCGTACTTGCTCCAGTCGGTCTTCTCGACCAGCTCGCGGTAGGTCGGCACGTAGCCGTCGGCCATCAGGTAGCAGGGCCGCTGCCAGCCGAACAGCGAGTAGTTGGGGATGCCCCAGGGGGTGCACTCGAAGTCGGCCTTGCCCTCCAGGAAGTCGAGGAAGAGCGGACTGTGGTTGAGGCGCCAGCGCTTGCGGTTGCCGCCGGCGAAGGCCTTGCGGAAGAGCTCCCTGGTCTGCTCGACGCCGAGGAAGTGCTCCTGGTCGGGGGCCTTCTCGTAGGCGTAGGCCGGGGAGATCATCATCTCGTCGACCTTGAGCTCGTCGTTGAGGTAGTCGAGGACGTCGATGACGGTCTGCGGGGTGTCGGTGTTGAAGAAGGTGCTGTTGGTGGTCACCCGGAAGCCGCGCCGCTTTGCCTCCTTGATCGCCGCCACCGCCTCGTCGAAGGTGCCCTCCTTGGCCACCGACTCGTCGTGCCGCTCGCGCAGGCCGTCGATGTGCACCGCAAAGGTGAAGTAGGGCGAGGGCTTGAACTTGTCCATCTTCTTGCGCAGCAGCAGCGCGTTGGTGCAGAGGAAGACGTACTTGCGGCGCTCCACCAGCTGCCGGACGATCTCGTCGATCTGCGGGTGCATCAGCGGCTCGCCGCCGGCGATCGAGACCATCGGGGCACCGGACTCCAGGACCGCGCCGACCGCCTGGGCGACGGGCATCCGCTGCTTGAGCACGCCCGCCGGGTGCTGGATCTTGCCGCAGCCCTCGCAGGCGAGGTTGCAGGCGAACAGCGGCTCCAGCTCCACGATCAGCGGGAACTTGTCCCGTCGCTTGAGCAGCTTCTGCTGCATCAGGTAGGTGCCGACCCGCACGGTCTGGCGCAACGGCATGGCCATGGCTAGCTCGCCTCCTGGGGGAGCGTCGAGGATGTGGGGTGGTTCAGGTCTGCGGAGCCGTCGCCGGGCTCCGGCCGGTACCAGTCGACCAGGGCGGGTACCGTCGCCCGAAGGGTCCGCCAGGCGCGCACCCCGGCGGGCAGGGTGCCGGGGCGCAGCAGTTCGTGGTCGGGGGTGTCGACCACCACCCGCAGCACCGCGACGGGCAGGGCCGGGCGCACCTCCCGCAGCGCGGCGAGCACGGCGGCGGCCTCCATGTCGACGGCGAGCGCGCCCAGCCGGTGCAGGGCGCGCCGTTCGATGCCGCGCACCACGTGGTCGGCGGTGTGGTGCACCCCGGTGTGCACGGTCAGGCCCTGCTCCTTGAGCGCCCGGGCCAGATCCGGCCCGGAGTCGACCGGGTAGAGGTGGCCCTCGGCGTCGCGCACGCCGTCGGCGGCCACCACGTCGCCCGGGGCCACGCCCGGCCCGACGGCGGCGCCGAAGCCCGCCACCACGACCGCGCCGTAGCTGCCCGGGGCCGAGCCGAGCAGCCGGCGGACGGCCGACCCGGCCCGCCGCCGGCCGACCCCGGTGCGTACCAGCACCGGGGACCCGCCGACCGCGCCGCGCCAGTCCCCGCCGCGCAGGGCCCACACCTCGGGGCCCAGCGCGCAGAGCACCAGCAGGGGTGCGGTGGTCACCGCGCCGCCCCGATCGCCGGGGCACCGCCGGGCTTGACCATGCCCGGCGCGCCGTGGAGGTAGCGGCCGAGCGCGGTGACCGGGAAGACCAGCCGGTACAGGTGGTAGTTGATGGAGAAGTCCCAAGGGAAGCCGGTGCCGGTGAACTGCGGCTCGTCCCAGGTCCCCTCGGGGAGCTGGGTGCGCACCAGCCACTCCACGCCGCGTTCCACCGCGGGGTTGGCCCGGCCGTCCGGGCCCTCGCCGGCCGCGAGCAGCGCCATCAGCGCCCAGGCGGTCTGCGAGGCGGTGGACTCGCCGCGCCCGGCCCAGCGCGCCGGGTCCTCGTAGGAGCGCATGTCCTCGCCCCAGCCGCCGTCGGTGTTCTGCCGGTCCTCCAGCCAGCGCACCGCCCGGCGGATCGCCGGGTGCTCGTCCGGGACCCCGGCCGCGACCAGGGCGGGCAGCACCGAGCCGGTGCCGTAGATGTAGTTGGTGCCCCAGCGGCCGAACCAGGAGCCGTCGGCCTCCTGGTTGCTCAGCAGCCACTCGATGCCGCGCCGGGTCCGCGGGTCGCGGGCCCGGCCGGTCTCGGCGAGCATCTCCACCACGTGGGCGGTGACGTCGGCGGACGGCGGGTCGACCACCTCGCCGAAGTCGCAGAACGGCAGCTTGTTCGGCAGCAGGCTGGTGTTGTCGACGTCGAAGGCGCCCCAGGCGCCGTTCTTGGACTGCATGCCGAGGTTCCACTGCACGCCCCGCTCCACCGCCGCCTCGACCTTCGCCGGGTCGGGGTGGGCGACCCGGCGCAGCGCGAGCACCACCTCGGCGGTGTCGTCGATGTCGGGGTAGGTGTCGTTCTCGAACTCGAAGGCCCAGCCGCCGGCCGGCAGGGCGGGCCGCCGGACCGACCAGTCGCCGCGCTTGCGGATCTCCTCGCCGAGCATCCAGTCGACGGCGGAGACCAGCGCCGGGTGGTCGGCCGGCACCCCGGCGTCGACCAGGGCGATGGTGGCCAGGCAGGTGTCCCAGACCGGGGACTGGCAGGCCTCCATCCAGCGCATGCCGTCCTCGGTGTGCACGGTGAAGCGGTCGAAGGAGGAGAGGCCGGCCTTCACCACCGGGTGCTCCAGCTCGTAGCCCTCCAGGTGCAGGGCGATCAGCGAGTAGACGGCCGGCGGCTGGATGCCGCCCCAGCAGCCGTCGGCCTCCTGGCGCTCGACGATCCAGCGGCAGGCCTGGGCGACGGCGAGCCGACGGAGCGGCCGGAAGGCCCGGTGGTGGTAGGCGTGCAGCACCTTGTCCAGGCGCTCGAACAGGCCGTCCCAGCTGGTGGCGGGGGCGAGCGGCCGGTCGGGGTACGGGTGGTCCGGGTCGGTGTGCAGCTCGGTGAGCGCGAAGGGGGCCGGACGGACCGGACGGTGGGCCGAGACGACGGTCAGCGGGACGATGGTCTGGCGGGCCCAGCAGCCGAAGGCGTAGATGTTCAGCGGCAGCCACTTGGGCAGGAAGATGATCTCGGGCGGCATCTCGGGCAGCCGCTCCCAGGGCCACCAGCCGAAGAGCGCGAGCCAGATCCGGGTGAACACCCGGGCGGCCGCGATGCCCCCGGCGGAGCGGACGTACCGCGCGGCGGCCAGCATGTGCGGGGCGTTCGGGTCGTCGCCGGCGAGCTTGAGGGCGACGTACGCCTCGACGGTGGTGGACAGTTCGGCCGGTCCGCCGTGGAAGGTGGCCCAGGTGCCGTCCTCCCGTTGCTGGGACCGGATCCACTCGGCGGTGGCCCGGGTCTGGTCCTCCGTCCGGATGCCCAGGAACTGGCGGAGCAGTAAGTCCTCGGCGTCCATGGTGACGTTGGTCTCCAGGTCGCCCTTCCACCAGCCCTCGGAGGACTGCAGCGAGAGCAGGTGGGTGGTGGCACGCGCCAGGGCCTCGCGCGCGTCGCCGGGCTGCCCGTCCGCCTCACCGGCCGGCCGCGGCCGGTCGGTGTCCTCGGGCTGCCACCGCCCCGGACCCAGCAGGGCCGGGGGGCGGTCGCCCACCGCGACCGGCTCGGAATCGTACTCAGGGTCGAGCCGGCCGTCCGCGGTTGCTGTCAACGTAACGTCACCTCTCTCGTACCACCACGAATTCGGCGAGTGCGACGAAGTGCTCGCGCACCGCGTCGGACATCGGCACCTCGTCCAGGGCGGCGAGGGCAGTCGTGTGCTGGCGGCGGGCCTCCTCCTGGGTCCAGGCCCGGCCTCCGGCCTCCTCGATCAGCGCGGCCCGGGCGGCGAGCTCGGGCTCGCTCTCCTCGCCCCGGCCCTTCGGGTCCGCGAGCGCCTCGGCGAGCCGGCGCGAGGCGGCCCCGCCCTCGGCGAGCGCGGCGGCGACCGGCAGGGACTTCTTGCGCTGGCGCAGGTCGCCCCAGTGCGGCTTGCCGGTGACCTCGGTCGCGCCCCAGATGCCGAGCAGGTCGTCCACCGCCTGGAAGGCCAGGCCCAGGTGGTGGCCGTAGCGCTGGAGCGCGCCGGAGACCTTGTCGTCGGCCCCGGCCAGTACGGCGCCGATCGCCGAGGCGGCGGCCAGCAGGGCCGCCGTCTTGCCGCCCTCCATCTCCAGGCACTCGGCGACGGTGACGCTGTCGCGCTGTTCGAAGGCGACGTCCATGGCCTGGCCGTCGATCAGGCGGCGGGTCGCCGTGGTGAGCAGCCGGACGGCACGCCCGGCGTCGGCCGGGGTGGTGCCGCCGGTGTCCCCCGCGTCGAGCAGCACCTCCGTGCCGAGCGTCGCCAGGGCGTCGCCGACCAGGATCGCCTGGGCCGGTCCGAAGACCGTCCACGCGGTGGCCCGGTGCCGGCGGGTCTCGTCACCGTCCATCAGATCATCATGGAGCAGGGAGAAGTTGTGCACCAGTTCAACAGCCACCCCACCGGGCACGCCCACCTCGGCCGCCGCACCGGCGGCCTGGGCCGAGAGCAGCGCCAGCGCCGGGCGCACGGCCTTGCCGCCGTCCCCCTCCACCGGGGTGCCGTCCCGGTCGATCCAGCCGAAGTGGTACGCCGCGACGGTGTCCATCGGTGCGGCCAGACGGGCGACGGTGGCCCGTAGCGGCGGGGTGCAGAGCGTACGGCTGCGGGCGAGCAGCTCCGGCACCGAGACCGGTTCGGCGTGCGCCGTGCCTCCGACGGCGAAGCCGGTGCGTGACTCCACGTGCGTTCCCTCTCCCTCGTGGTGCCGGACCGCACGGGGCGGCCGGGTGCTGTCGGTGCGGCCGGTGCCGGTGCCGGTGCGGTCGGTGCGGGTGCCGGCGGTACTGGTGCCGGCGGTGCTGGTGCCGGTGGTGCTGGTGCCGGTGGTGCTGGTGGCGGAGCGAACGGTGTCCGTACGGCCGATGGGGCCGACGGTACGCCCGTCGGCTCTGGCGGGCTCCCCGGGGACGGGGCCCGCCGTCACCTGGGCCACCGCCCGTCGCCCCGGTCCACCGGCACCCGGGTACCGGCCGCGGCCAGCGCGGCGTCGGCGGCGGCGTGGCCGCTGCGCACCGCGCCCTCCATGGTCGCGGGCCAGCCGGTGGCGGTCCACGCGCCGGCCAGCAACAGGCCGGGGACGCCGGTCGCGGCTCCGGGGCGCAGCTCGGCGCTGCCGGGCGCCCCGTCGAAGGTGGCGGTGCGCTCCCGGGTGACGAAGAAGTCCAGCACCTCGGCGCCCGCGGCCGCCGGGAGCAGCCGGGCCAGCTCGGGCAGGTAGCGGCGGCGCAGCTCGGCCACCGGCAGGTCGATCTCGTCCCGCACGGCGGACTGGGACAGGGCCAGGTACTGGGCGCCGGGGTGGGCGCGGCCCAGCCCGGTGCCGGCCAGGCCGGAGTGGGTGGTGCGGTCGAAGACCCACTGGACCGGGCTGCCGAGCGCGGCGAAGAACGGCCGGCGCAGCACCTTGCGGTCGTAGACCACGTGCACGTTGAGGATCGGCGTGGTGCCGAACTCCGCCAGCCGCTCCTGTCCGGGGACGGCGCCGGGCGGCAGCAGGGCGGCCGCGGTGTCCTGGGCACCGGCCAGCACGACGGTGTCGGCGGTGAGCAGCTGCCCGTCCTCCAGCCGGACGGCGTGCTGGGGGGCGGCGGGCTTGAGTTCCGCGACCCGGGCGCGCAGCAGCACCCGCACGCCGGCGCGTTCCAGCTCGGCGAGCGCCCGGTCGTGGTGGATCACGCCGAGCGGGACGGCGGGGACGCCGATGTCGGAGGCCCCCGGGTCGGAGAGCAGACCGGTCTTGAAGACCATGGCGGCGAGCGCCAGCGACACCTCGTCGGCCCGGGCGTTCAGGGTGGCGACGCCGACCAGGTCCCAGAGCGCGGCGGTGGTGGCGGCGTTCTGGCCGTTGCGGCGCAGCCACTCGCCGAAGGAGAGCCGGTCCAGCGCCGGGTCGGCGAGGTCCAGGCCCTTCAGGGCGAGCGCGCCGCGGACCACCCGGGCGCGGTCGGCCGGCGACAGGTGGGGGTAGCGGGCGAGGCTGCCGGCCAGGTGCAGCGGAACGGGCAGACCGGCCCGGCGCAGTCGGCCCAGCGTGCGCACCGGGGCGTGCTCGGGGCCGGTGACGGAGAGCACCGGGACGTCCAGGCGGTCCTGGAGGTGGGTCATCCGGGCGGCGCCGAGGCGCTCCAGCAGGCCGCGGTAGGCGGTGCAGCAGCGCAGGAAGACGTGCTGGCCGTTGTCGACGGTCAGCTCGCCGCGCTGGAAGGAGAACGCCAGGCCGCCGAGCCGGGGGCGCCCCTCGGCCAGGGTGACGTCGTGGCCGGCCTCGGCCAGGCGCAGTGCGGTGGTGATTCCGGCCAGGCCGCCGCCGACCACGACGGCGGCCGGGCGCGCGGCATCGGCTCGCCCGGTCATCGGCCCTCCCCCTCGCTCGACCGCCCGGTGGCGGTCGGTGCGGCCGGCGCGCTCGCGGCCGGCACCGTCGTGTTCAGCATCGTGGTCAACGCGGCTCTACCCGGATGTGATTCCCCGCTGACACAGCGTGACAGAACCGTGGCGAGAATCAAGAACGCCCCCCGGCGAGCCCGGAAAGCGCGACGTACGCCTTCTCCCAGCCCGGCAGCGAGACCCGGCCGCGCAGCACCGACTCGGGATCGGCGGCGATCCGGCCGAGCAGCCGGTGGTAGATCCCGGCCATCGCGGCGGTGCAGGCGCGGCTGCGGCGGTCGAGCATCGGCAGCAGCCGCAGGCCCTCCTCGAAGGCGGCCTGGGCGCGGGCGGCCTCGAAGGCCACCAGGCCGGTGAAGTCGGCGCCGACCGGCGGCTTGGACAGCGCGAAGCCCTGCTCGCAGCCGAACCGGACCAGGTCCTCGGTGGGCAGGTAGGTGCGGCCGTTCAGGGCGTCCTCGCGCAGGTCGCGCAGGATGTTGGTGAGCTGCAGGGCCAGGCCCAGGGTGTCCGCGTAGCGCGCCCCGCGCTCCGGGTCCTCGCAGCCGTAGACGCCGAGCGAGAGCCGGCCGATGGCGCCGGCCACGCAGCGGCAGTAGACCTTCAGCTCCTCGTACGTCTGGTACTCGGCGCCCTTGAGGTCCATCTCCACGCCGTCGATCAGCTCGTCGAAGCCGCCGAGCGGGATCGGGAAGCGCCGGGACGCGTCGGCCAGGGCGACCTTGATCGGGTCGGTGTCGTCCTCGGTGACCGTCCCGGAGCGGACCTCGTCCACCAGTTCCCGGGTGCGCACCAGCGCCTCGGCCTTGCGGTCGGCCGGGAGGTCGCCGTCGCCGATGTCGTCCACCCGGCGGGCCAGCGCGTACAGGGCCGACATGGCCAGCCGCTTGGGTTCGGGCAGCAGCCGGATGCCGTAGCTGAAGTTGCGCGCCTGCAGCCCGGTGACTGCCTCGCAGTACCGGTACGCCGCCATGACCTGGGCCGACGCCAGTGGTGATGCCGCCACTCGGGCGTTCACCTTCCCTTCGCGAAGATGGCCGCCGCCTTCACTGCGAGGCGGCGCTTGTCCGGCTTCGCCTGCCGGGCGAGCACGTCGAACCCGGCGTCCTCGACGGCCGCCAGGGCCGCGTAGCCGCCTGCGGTGAATCCCGCCAGGAGCAGTCGAAGCCTCCCCCGAACCGTACCTACCAATGGTGCGCCGCGGTCGAGCAGGGTGCGGGCCCGTTCGGCCTCGAAGGCGATCAGTTCCCGCACCGCTCCGGTCGCGCGGGGGGCGGCGAGCTCCTCCTCGGTGACGCCGAAGCGTTCGAGGTCCTCGGTGGGGAGGTAGATCCGGCCGCGGGAGAGGTCCTCGGCCACGTCCTGGAGGTGTTCGACCACCTGGAGGGCGGTGCAGATCGCGTCGGAGAGGGCGATCCGCTCGGGGGTGGAGACGCCCGCGATGGCCAGCACCAGGCGGCCGACCGGGTCGGCGGAGAGCGTGCAGTAGCCGGCCAGGTCGTCGTAGGTGGGGTAGCGGGTGATGGTCTGGTCCACCCGGTTGGCCTCGATCAGACGGCGGAACGGCTCGGGGGTCAGCCCGTGCCGGTCGACCAGCGGGACGAGGGCGCTCATCAGCGGGTGGCGGGGCGGTTCGGCGCCGGCGGAGCGCAGGGCGGTCTCGAACGCCCGGTCGAGGTCGCGCTCCAGCCCGTCGAGCAGGGCGAGCCGGAAAGCGGTCTCCGCCGGGCTCGGCGGGCCGGACTGGGCCGAAGGGGTGGCGGGGGGCCGCTGCTCGACCCCGAGCAGGGCGGCGGTGGCGGCCGGGTCCGCCAGGTCGCCGTCGCCCGCGTCGTCGACCAGCCGGGCGAAGCCGTAGGCGGCCATCAGGTCGTCGCGCCAGGCCGCGGGCAGGAAGAAGGGGGCGACCGGGAAGTTCTCCGCACCCGCCTTCTCCAGGGTCTCTACCGCGGAAGGGTTCACCGGCGTATCTCTGGGCTGGGCCGAAGCCGACACTGCAGTCACTCCCCCGTTCTACACCGCTGGGTACCACCGGTCCGACTCGGACACGCGTCCGAGCGCGGGCGTCACGCACGGCACAGCGCCCCCGTGCCCCCAGCCTGACACCACGCGACGCGCCCGAGAAGAGCGCCCCGCCCGGCGCACGGTGGCGCTCACCCCCCGCGGGGACGGCCAGCCGGACTAGCGCCGGGCCGCACGCCGAAGGGCCGGCTCCGGAGTCTTCCGGGGCCGGCCCTCAGGAGCCAGGGCTTTTCCGAGGCGGACGGCTACGGGCGCTCGCCGCGCTCGTAGCGGCCGACGACCTCGTCGGTCGGGCCGTCCATGACCAGCTCGCCCGCCTCGATCCAGATGGTCCGCTCGCAGACCTCGCGGATCGAGTTGTTGTCGTGGCTGACCAGGAAGACCGTACCGGCGGAGCCGCGCAGCTCGTCGATGCGCCTCTTGCTGCGCTGCTGGAAGGCCTGGTCACCGGTGGCCAGCGCCTCGTCGATCAGCAGCACGTCGTGGGTCTTGGCGGCGGCGATCGAGAAGCGCAGCCGGGCGCCCATGCCGGAGGAGTAGGTGCGCATCGGCAGCGAGATGAAGTCGCCCTTGTCGTTGATCCCGGAGAAGTCGACGATCTCCTGGTAGCGCGCCTTCACCTGGGCGGGGGTCATGCCCATCGCCAGGCAGCCCAGGATGACGTTGCGCTCACCGGTGAGCTCGTTCATCAGGGCCGCGTTGACGCCCAGCAGCGAGGGCTGGCCGTTGGTGTAGATGCCGCCCTTCTCGGTCGGCAGCAGGCCCGCGATGGCGGCCAGCATGGTCGACTTGCCGGAGCCGTTGGAGCCGATCAGGCCGATCGCCTCGCCCTTGTACGCGGTGAAGCTGATGCCCTTCACCGCGTGCACCTCGCGCACGCCGGCGCCGCGCTTGCGGCTGAGGATGCGGCTCAGCGCCGACGTGGCGCTGCCCTTGCCGGAGCCGGCGCCGTGCACCCGGTAGACGATGTGGACGTCGTCGACGACGACGGTGGGCTCGCGGGCCACGTCCACGGTCGGGACGGCGTCGCGCTTGCTCAGGTCGGTGTCAGCCACGGCCGTACTCCTCCTCGGCCTTCCAGAAGAAGACGTATCCGATGACGAACATGCCGACGCCCCAGGCCAGACCGTACGTCCACTGGTGCGGCGGGATGGTCTGGTGCGCGGCCTGGTGCTTGTTGTAGATGATCGGCGCGAAGGCGTGCCGGAGCAGGTCCATGTAGACCGAGGCCGGGTTGAGGGCCATGATCGTCTGGATGTAGTGCGGCCAGCCGGAGATCTTGTCCTGGATGCTGAACATCACGCCGGACAGGAACATCCAGGCGCGCATCACGAACGGGATCAGCTGCGAGATGTCGCTGGTCTTGGAACCGATCCGGGCGAAGATCAGCGAGACGCCGGTGTTGAACAGGGTCTGCAGGAACAGCGCCGGGATGATCAGCAGCCAGGTCTTGCCGGGCGTGATGCCGGCCGCCAGCACGGTGATGACCAGCACGACCATCGAGATCAGCAGCTGCTGGAGCTGGATCACGGTGAAGGCGATCGGCAGGCTGGCGCGCGGGAAGTGCAGCGCGCGGATCAGGCCGAGGTTGTCCGAGATCGCCCGGGTGCCGGACTGCACCGCGTTCTGGGTGAACTGGAAGATGAAGACGCCGATGCAGAGCCAGGCGATGTAGGTGTTCGGCGGGAAGTTGTCCTTGCTCTTCAGGATCACGCCGAAGACCAGGTAGAACACACCGCAGTTGAGCAGCGGGGTCACGACCTGCCAGAGCTGGCCCAGCTTCGCGTCGGTGTACTGCGCCACCAGGCGGGCGGTGGCGAAGGCCCAGACGAAGTGGCGTCGGGCCCAGAGCTGCTTGGTGTAGGAGAACAGGCTCGGCCGGGCACCGCTCACCGACAGACCGTACTTGTCCGCAAGCTGCTTGGGGGTCAGGCCCGCGTCCGCCCCCCGGGGGGCTGAGAGGCTGACGGGTTCACTCACTGTCGACACATTCGTCCTTCACGCGGGATCGGTCGGGGCGGCCGGTCGGCGGGGGTCCGCCGGCCTTGCGCCGATGGGGATCCACTGGGATCACGGGGGTTGCGGCCGGTGTGTGGTCACCGGCCGCGACGATCGATCACTCGATCCAATCAGATGATCGGAGGTCGGCCCATCCTGGTCAGTCGCCAGACGGTCCGCCATCGCATGGGCTTGCGCGGGCCGCAGGGTTCGCGGAAGCCCGCCCGGAATCCGCCCATCCAGGCCTTCAGCCCCTCCGCGGAGGGACGTCGGGCCAGGGTCAGCAGAAACCAGGTTCCCAGATAGAGAGGCACCAACGGGGCCGGAAGGTTCCGCCTCGCGAGCCAGACCCTGTTACGGGCCACGTTGTGGAAGTAGGCGGCGTGCCGGGCCGGCGACGTGGCGGGGTGGTGCAGCACCACGTCCGCCCGGTAGTCGATGGCCCAGCCGGCGTCCAGGGCGCGCCACGCGAGGTCGGTCTCCTCGTGGGCGTAGAAGAACTCGGCGGGCAGCTGCCCGGCCTGCTCGAACACCTTGCAGCGCACGGCGCTGGCGCCGCCCAGGAAAGTGGTCACCCGGGAGGAGCGCATCGGGTCGCTGGCGCGCAGCCGGGGGACGTGCCGGCGCTGGGTGACGCCGGTGTCCGGGTCCTCGATCCGGAAGGACACGATGCCCAGCTCCGGATCGGCGGTGAAGGCCTCGCGCAGCAGGCGGGCCGAGTCGGTGCGGGGCAGCAGGCCGTCGTCGTCCAGGAAGAGGACGGCGTCCACCTCCCGGCCGTCCGGCCCGAACAGCTCGATGCCGACGTTGCGCCCGCCCGGGATGCCGAGGTTCTCCGGCAGCTCGACGGTGCGCACGCCCTCGGCCAGCGGGGGCAGCTCGACGCCCTGGCCGACCACGGCCAGCTCGACCGCCGGGCCCTCCTGGGCGCGGACGGACTCGATCAGGGCGTTGAGCTCGGCGGGCCGGTTGCCCATGGTGATGATGACGACGCCGAGGCGGAAGGTGTCCGCGGTGGTGGTGGTAGTGGTCATCGGAGCCTGCTCGAAAGGACGATGCTCAGCAGGTGCAGGACGGTCTGCAGCATGGCGATGGCCGCCAGCACCACGACCGCGAGCCGGGTGAGGAACAGCCCGCCGTGCACGGCGTCGCCGATCCCGGCCGCCAGGATGAACAGCGAGGCCTCGACCGCGCCGACCAGGCGGTGGAACTTCAGGAAGGAGGCCGCCCGGCGGGCCCTGGCCACCGAGGAGGAGCGCGGCACGGAGGCGCTGTCCTCGACCGCCGTCATGCCGCTGCGGGCCCGTGCCACGTCCACCAGGTCCGTCTCGGACTTGATCAGGATCGCGCCGAGCGCGGCCAGCGTGCCCAGGAACGCCCACTCCCAGTGGGAGCCGTGGCCCTCGCGGTGCAGCAGGTCGGTGGCGCGCAGGCCGAGCCCGGTCAGCAGCGCCGCCTCGGACATGTAGTGGCCGACCCGGTCCAGGTAGACGCCGGTGAGCGAGGTCTGCCGGCGCCAGCGGGCCACCTCGCCGTCCACGCAGTCCAGCAGCAGGTAGACCTGGATCAGCAGGGCGCCCAGGACCGCGCCGGTGATGCCCGGCACGACCAGCGCGGCACCGGCCAGGATGCCGGTGAACATCATCAGGTAGGTCAGGCCGTTGGGCGTGATCGCCGTCATGGTGGACAGCACGCGGGTGATCCGCAGCGAGATCTTCCGCATGTACAGACGCCCGGCCCAGTGCTCGGCGCTGCGGCGCTGGAGCATGCCCTCCGGGTGGATCACCGCGCGCAGTTCCTCGATCGAGGGCCGGCGGGTCAGGTCCACCGGGGGCCGCACGGCGCCCGCGGTGGAGGGGTCAGCTGTTGACGGCTTGGACATAGTCGGCGTACGCGTCCCTGATTGCGGAAGGGGAGAGGTCGAGGTGTTCCAGGATGGTGTAGCGGCCCGGGCGGGTGTTCGGAGCGTAGTGCACCGCTTCGGTGAACTCTGCTTCGGTGAAGCCGATTTGAGCTGCGGTCACCGGCAGTCCGTGACGCGCCAGGCGCTCCACGATCAGGCCGGTCAGCTCGCGCTCGCCCCGCAGGAAGCTGGCGAACGCGGCGCCGAGGCCCACCTGTTCGCCGTGCTGGGCGGAACGCTTGGGGTACATCACGTCCAGGGCATGGCAGATCTCGTGGCAGGCACCCGACGAGGGCCGGGAACTGCCCGCGATGTTCATCGCGATGCCGGACAGTACCAGGGCTTCCGCGAGGGCCGTCAGCAGGTCCTGGTCCTGGGTGCTCCCCGGGTGCCGCAGCAGGTTCTCGCCCGCCGAGCGGGCCATCGCCACGGCCAGTCCGTCCACCGGTTCGCCGGTGACGGCGTGGGACAGCTCCCAGTCCGCGCAGGCCGAGATGTTGGAGACCACGTCGCCGATCCCGGCCGCCACGAAGCGCTGCGGGGCCTGCCGGATCACGTCCAGGTCGACGATGATGCCGATCGGGCTGGGCACCCCGTAGGAGCCCCGGCCGGCGTCGTTGTCGAGGGTGGAGACCGGCGAGCAGATGCCGTCGTGGGCCAGGTTGGTGGCGACCGCGACCACCGGCAGGCCGACCCGGGCCGCGGCGTACTTGGCGGCGTCGATGATCTTGCCGCCGCCGAGGCCGACGACCGCGTCGTAGTGCTTGCCGCGCATCTCCTCGGCGAAGCGCACCGCGCTGTCGAGGCTGCCGTCGTCCACGTGGTACCAGTCGGCGCCGGGCAGGGCCGGCTCCAGGCGCTCGCGCATCGCGGCGCCGGAGCCGTTGCTGATCGCCACGGCGATCCGGCCCGACGCCGACAGCCGCTGGTCCGCCAGGATGCCGCCGAGCGCGTCCAGCGCGCCCGGGCGGATCTCGGCGAACAGCGGCGACGGGACCAGTCGGGTCAGTACCGGCACGCGATCTCCCGCGCCTTCGCCAGGTCGTCGTGGTTGTCGACCTCGACCCAGGACACCTCGCCGATCGGCTGGACGTCGATCCGCAGGCCCCGGTCGACCATCTCCTGGTAGCCGTCCTCGTAGTACAGCTGCGGGTCGCGCTCGTAGGTGGCGCGCAGCGCGTCGGTCAGGTCGGCGGCAGCGGCGGGGTTGATCACGGTGACGCCGATGTACTCGCCGGTCGCGTCGGCCGGGTCCATCAGCTTGGTGATCCGGCGCATGCCGGCGGCCGGGTCGACGACGACCTTCATCTCCTCGTCGGCGAGCTTCTTCACCGTGTCGAGGGCGAGCAGGATGCCCGGGGCGCGGCCGGCCTCGGCGAGCTGCCGGTTGCCCTCCAGCATGGTGCGCTGCACCGAGGCCGGGTGGACGGTGTCGCCGTTGGCCAGCAGCAGGCCCTCGGAGAACAGCTCGCGGGCGCACCAGAGCGAGTAGGCGTTGTTCCACTCCTCGGCCTTGTCGTTCTCGACCAGGTGGAGCTTGACGCCGTACTTGCTCTCCAGGGCGTCCTTGCGGTCGTACACCGCTTCCTTGCGGTAGCCGACGACTATCGCCGCCTCGCGCAGGCCGACCTCGGCGAAGTTGCCGAGGGTGAGGTCCAGGACGGTCCGCTCCCCGTCGACCGGCACCAGCGCCTTGGGCAGGGTGTCGGTGTACGGGCGCAGCCGGCGGCCGGCGCCGGCTGCCAGAACGAGGCCGATCATGCGGGGTCTCCTGATCCGTCGTGCGTCGTGCGGTGCGCGCGGTATGTGCCGACGGGCGCGGCAGCGCTGTATCGCCCCGGAGCGGCCTTCGGCCGGGTCCGGTGGCGGCGCGCCGGACCGGCACAGATCCGGGCAGCGTGTCGTAAGCGATGGTAGGCGACCGGGACCACCCTCCCGAACGCGGCCGGAGGCGGTGAGGTGACGGCGGGGTGGAGGAGCCGTGATCGAACGGGATGGGAACGGATATCGAACTGGTCTGCGGGTCGAATGACCCTTCCGGGGACTTCCCGGGCCCGTCTCTGCCCGGATCCGGGCGCCCCCGGGTCATGATCCGTCCGGTTGTGCGTGGGACCCGTCCCGACCGCCACCCATACGGCAGACTGGAGCCCGACGCCGGCGCCGGTGCCCCCACTGTGTCCCGTGCCTTCCACCCGGTGCACGGGACGCACCCGATGCTTCCGTTGCTCCCGCCCCCGAAAGAGGCCCCATGCCCCAGAGTCTGCCGACCGACCCGACGCACTTCGCCGCCGAGATCGACACCGGTCTCGACGTCGAGACCGACGTGACGGTCGACCCACGGGCCTCCGCCGCCGCGGGCGCCGAGATCCTGCTGGAACTGGTCGACGACGAGGGCGTCACGATCGGCACCGCCGAGAAGCACTGGGCCCACCAGCAGCCGGGCCGGCTGCACCGGGCCTTCTCGGTGTTCCTCTTCGACCGCCAGGGCCGGCTGCTGCTCCAGCGCCGGGCGCTCGGCAAGTACCACTCCCCCGGCGTCTGGTCGAACACCTGCTGCGGGCACCCGTACCCGGACGAGCCGCCGTTCGTCGCCGCCGCCCGGCGCACCGGCGAGGAACTGGGCGTCGCGCCGGCGCTGCTCTGCGAGGCGGGGACGGTCCGCTACGACCTGCCGGACGAGGCCTCCGGGCTGATCGAGCGGGAATGGAACCACCTGTTCGTGGGGCTGGTGACCGCGCCGGTCGAGCCGGCCCCGGAGGAGGTGGACGACTTCGCCTTCGTGACCGCGCAGGAGCTGCGCGAGCTGCGGGCGGAGCGGCCCTTCTCGGTCTGGTTCGAGACGGTCTTCGAGGCGGCGCTGCCGGGGATCCGGGAGATCGCCGGGCGGGACTGGTAGCAGCCCGCGCGCCTGCGCGTGGGCGGCCGTCCTTCCGGGGGCGGCCGTCCTCGTGTCCGGGGCAGCCGCCCTCGGGTTCGGGACGGGCGGTGTCGTTTCCGGGGCAGCCGTCCTCGGGTTCGGGACGGGCGGCGTCGTGTCCGGGTGGGGCGGTGTCGTGTTCCGGCGGGCCGCCTCGGCGCGGGCCGCCCCCTTCGCGGGGCCGGGCTTCAGCGCGCGGGCTCCGGGGGCACGGGGAGCGAGGCCCAGATGACCTTGCCGCCCTCCCCCGTGCGTTCGACGTCGCACACCCCGCCGGCCTGCAGGGTGACGCTCTTCACCAGCAGCAGGCCGCGCCCGCCGGTGCGGCCGGTGTCGCTCTCCAGCGCCTTCGGCCGGTACGGGTCGCCGTCCTCGACCGAGACCCGCACCCAGCCGCGGCGCACCGACAGCTCCGTCGTCACCTCGGGCGACAGCTCGGCCGCGTGCCGCACCGCGTTGCCGACCAGTTCGGAGACGATCAGCAGCACGTCGTCCACCAGCTCCTGGTAGCGCACCCCGGTCATGCCCTGGGCCAGCAGGCGGTCGCGCACCGCATGGCGGGTGCGCGGCACGGAGGCCTCGACGGCGGGCACCCGGAAGCGCCACACGCCGTCGGCGGGGCCCTCGGCGGCCTGCCGCCGCTCCGACCGGCCGCCGGGTCTCGGCTCGGCCTTCGCCGACCCGCTGATCTGCTCCACGTCCAGCCGCCCTTCGTCCGCGACCCGCGAATCAGGCGATCCGCTCATGGCGCCCTCGGTCCACAGAGGCTAGGAGAGCGGTCGGCGCGGCCGGGCCACCGTCGACAAGTTGCCCGTGTCGGATCGGTTCCGATCGAGATCGATCGCGGGTGGGGTCGGAACCGATCGTTTGCTTCGCGCTCGCCACCGCTTCGGCCGGGGTTCGAGCGCCCTCACGAAGCGTCCCAGCCAGTCCTGCCAGGCCCGGCGTCCCCGCCGGGGCCTGGCGGGGGGCCACCAGGGCGGGGCGGCGGCACGGCCCGCGGGGCCCGGGCGAGGAAACGCAGGTGAGAAGCACTCCAGAACCCTGGTAATGTTCTCTCTGTCGCCGAGGGGGCGAGAAAAACCCCCGGAGCACACACCCCGTCCGGGTGGCGGAATGGCAGACGCGCTAGCTTGAGGTGCTAGTGCCCTTTATCGGGCGTGGGGGTTCAAGTCCCCCCTCGGACACAGTCGAAATTCCCCGTGGAATCCGAAAGGAAGCCACGGGGAATTTCCTTTTTTCGGCCCGAGCTCGGCTCCCACCCGTGATCAACTGCCGTCCGGCGGTGTGGTGTTGGTCTCGCTGAGCGGGTCCGGCCGTCCGGAAGCCGGACACGAGATGGCAACGATCGGGCAGTTTGAGCTTCCTCTGAGGTATTCGCCCCTTTTCGAACCATAGGCTGCTGGGGTTTGTCCGGAATACCGACCCAAAACCGTAAAAGCACCGACACCATCCGCTGAACCCCGAGCGAGAGGACCGATACGTTGAGTGAGCCCGCTTCGTCGACGGCATCACACCAGAACTACCGCCGATCGCTCGGGACGATCAGCCTGACAGCGGTCGGCCTGGGTTCGATCATCGGATCCGGCTGGCTGTTCGGTGCCGAGCGGGCGGCCAAGCTGGCCGGCCCCGCCTCGATCCTCGCCTGGGTGATCGGCGCCGCCGTGGCGCTGACCATCGCCCTCACGTACAGCGAGCTGGGGTCGATGTTCCCCAAGGCCGGCGGCATGGTCCGGTACGGCCAGTACTCGCACGGTTCGCTGGCCGGCTACCTGGCCGCCTGGGCCAACTGGATCGCCATCGTCTCGGTCATCCCGGGTGAGGCCACCGCGTCCGTCCAGTACATGAGCTCCTGGCACTTCGGCTGGGCCAAGGGGCTGTACGACGGCAAGGAGCTCACCGTCAGCGGTGTGGCGCTCGCCAGCGTGCTGCTCGTCGTGTACTTCGCCCTCAACTGGTTCGCGATCACGCTGTTCGCCAAGACCAACACGGCTATCACCGTGTTCAAGGTCGTCGTGCCGACGCTGACCGCCGGTGCGCTGCTCCTCGCGCACTTCGACACCTCGCACTTCACCGACCAGGGCGGCTTCGCGCCGAACGGCTGGAGCGCGGTCTTCACCGCCGTCGCCGTCTCCGGCATCGTCTGGGCCTTCAACGGCTTCCAGTCCCCGCTCAACATGGCCGGCGAGGCCCGCAACCCGGGCAGGTCGCTGCCGAAGGCCGTCATCGGCTCGATCCTGATCGCCCTGGTGATCTACGTCGCGCTGCAGATCGCCTTCATCGGCGCCATCCCGGCCGCCGACCTGTCGAAGGGCTGGAGCAGCCTCTCCTACACCTCGCCGCTGGCCGACCTCGCGATCGCCTGGGGCATCAACTGGCTCGCGCTGCTGCTCTACGCGGACGCCTTCGTCTCGCCGTCCGGCACCGGCATGATCTACGCCGCCACCACCTCGCGCATGATCCACGGCGTGCAGGAGAACGGCCACCTGCCGAAGATCTTCGGCAAGGTCGACGCCAAGACCGGCATCCCGCGTCCGGCGCTGCTGCTGAACCTGCTGGTCGCCTTCCTGTTCCTCGCGGTCTTCCGCGGCTGGGGCTCGCTGGCCGAGATCGTCTCGGTGGCCACCGTGATCTCGTACATCACCGGCCCGGTCGCCGTGATGTCGCTGCGCCGCCTCGCCCCGGACCTGAAGCGTCCGGTCCGGCTCAAGGCCATGCCGGTGATCGCGCCGGTCGCGATGGTGTTCGGTTCGCTCGTCCTGTACTGGGCCCGCTGGCCGCTCACCGGCAAGGTCATCCTGCTGATGGCCGCCGGTCTGCCGATCTGGGCCTTCTACGAGCTGCGCAAGCCGTTCGCCGAACTCAAGCCGCACCTGAAGGCGGGCGCCTGGATGGTCGCCTACCTGTTCGTGATGGCCGGGATCTCCTGGGCCGGCAGCACCGACTTCGGTGGCCACGGCTACCTGCCGGAGGGCTGGGACCTGCTGATCGTGGCCGCGATCGGGCTGGCGTTCTACTACTGGGGCGTCGCCAGCTCCTGGGCGAACCCCTCGCTGGCCGAGGTGCGCCGTGAGCTGGCGGTCGAGGCCGAGGCCGAGGCGTCGGGCGACGCTTCGGGGGCCGCCGGGGCTTCGGAGCCCTCGCGGGTCTGAGCGGGTACTCGCTTTCGAAGGGCCGGTCGGGTTTCCGACCGGCCCTTCGGCGTTGGCGGGGAGGGACAGGGTTCAGCTGACAGAGTCTGAAATCTGTTCGCTGATATCTGTCAGCTGTTATCTGTCATTTGTCAGCTGTTCGCCGGCATCCGGTCACGGACGGCTGTTCGCGACCGGCGGTCGGCTGTTCGCCGACGGCATCCGCGGGCCGGTCAGCCGCGGCGGGCGCGGCGGATGGCCGAGGTGACGACCGGCGGGAGGAGGTCCTTCGCCGCGCGCTTGGCGACGTTGACCGGGCGGCGCGCCTCAGCGGCGCGGGCGCGGCGGGCGGCGAGGTCGAGCGCCGCCTCGTCCTGGGCCACGCGGAGCTCGTCGCGGGACACCGACGGCTCGACGGCGGGGCGCCGCTGGTGGCGGGAGGCGCGGAACGGCCGGATGCCCTCCGAGCTGCCGGTCATCCGCAGCAGCTGCCGACCGTTCAGGGTCTCCGTGCTGAGGTCGCAGCCGGACGCGAGGCCCAGCCGGTCGAGCAGGTCGCGCTGGAACGGCTCCGGGTCACCCCAGGTGCCGTAGAACTTGCACTCGGTGAGCATGATCGGCTTGAGACCGTGGTTGAACACCGCCTCCCAGGTCGCGGCCGCGACGCCGGGGGTGTGCTGGGCCCGGTAGTCGTCCAGCACAACGACGCCCTGGTCCTGCAGCGCGATCCGGGCCACCTGGAGGTCGCCCACCACGTGCTCGTAGAGGTGCGAGGCGTCGATGTGGATGAAGCGGTAGGCGTCGGCCGGGATCCGTCCGCCGGCCAGCGCGGAGGTCGGGGCCTGGATGATGTCCGGCAGCTTGTCGTGGAAGGACAGGTAGTTGGCCTCGAAGGCCGACCGGGTCAGCGTCTTCCGGTAGGAGATGTCCATCTCGCTGGAGTTCTCCGCGTCCGGCGCGTCCGAGTCGAAGAGGTCGCAGACGGTGAAGGTCTCGCCGGGCTGGAGGTGTTCGCCGATCACGATCGCGCTGCGGCCGAGGTAGGCGCCCATCTCCAGCAGGTCGCCGGTCACGCCCCACTCGGTCTGCCGGTCGAGGAACCATTCGAAGGAGTGGCGGTCGTGGTCCCAGAACCAGCCCGGGACGTCCTCCAACACGGCCGGTTCGCCGGGCTGCTGCGCTTCGCCCTGCATCGCGGTGTCGGTCACGGGATGCTCCTTAGCGGTACGGATGACCTGAGGGTGCTGAGCCACATCTCGGCGCGGTGGCAGCCTGCTCGGCCTCGGCGACGCCCGGGCAACCCGGCCGCACGCGAGTCGCCCCCACTGACAGTAGGCCCCACCACGGAGTTCGCTGCAATCTACAGCGGGTACCCGGGCGATGAGGAGGGCTCTGGGCTGCCGATTTGCCGACCTGCGGAACCCGGGCCTTCGCAACCGGAGGTGAACACGGTCTGGCGGATGGGCTACGTCCAATTGTTCCCCGACCAACCACCCGTTGTCACCGGCCTCATGGACGATCTTGGTCGCAATTTCCGCTCCTACCGTGGTGGCGGGCGCCCGAACGACGGGACCTGACGCACGGAGGAGACCGACATGGCAGAAGCACAGCGTGACCGGACGACTGCACAGGAACAGCCGCCGGCCGCCGAGTTGGTGGCGATGATGGCCGAGGACAACGCGACCGCACCGCTGGCGCACAGCGCCGACCTGGCCGAACAGGCCGTCTGGCGACGGCTCACCGCCCGGCACGGGGACCGGCTTGCGGAGATCATGGCGGAGCACGGCTGGCCCACCGAGCAGGTCCACGGCCCCGACGCCGCCCGGGCGGCCTGGCTCATCGCCCAGCACGCGGACCGTCAACTGGACTTCCAGCGCCGGGCGGTGGAGCTGATGGCGGAGGCGGTGGCGGCCGGCGCGGCGAGCGCCCGGGACCTGGCCTTCCTCCAGGACCGGCTGGCCGTCAACGAAGGACGCGAGCAGCGCTACGGCACCCAGATCGGTGCGGTGACGGACGGTCGCCCGGTGCCGTGGCCGTGCGAGGACCCGGACCGGCTGGACGAACGCCGCGCGCAGGTGGGGATCGAACCGTTCGACGAGTACACCGCGCGGTTCGCCCCGCGGTAACCGGCCGCTCCGCACCGCGGGACCGGCTCTTGCGCGCGGCCCGTCCGGCCGCTTTGACTGAGGCCCTATCGCTGTTGATCAATGCGGCTGAGAGGACGACCTGTGCAGGAGTACACGGCGTACGGCGACCAGTACATCGACGGCGCCTGGCGGCCCTCCGGGGACTCCGGGTCCATCACCGTGCTGAACCCGGCCACCGAGCGGGTGCTCGCCACCGTACCGGCGGGCGGGACGGCCGATGTCGACGCCGCGGTGGCGGCGGCCCGCCGGGCTGCCGCCGGCTGGGCGGCCTCCACCCGCGAGGAGCGGCTCGCGCTGCTGACCCGGCTGCGGGACGGGATCGCCGGCGCCCAGGCGGAGATCACCTCGACCGTGGTCGCCGAACTGGGCGCCCCGGTCGGCTTCGCCGGGGCGGTGCACGCCGGGCTGCCGCTGACCGTGGCGACCTCCTACCTGAGCCTGCTGGCCGAGTACCCCTTCGAGGAGCGGATCGGCAACTCGGTGGTGCTCGCCGAACCGGCCGGGGTGGTCGCGGCGATCACGCCGTGGAACTACCCGTTGCACCAGATCACGGCCAAGGTCGTGCCGGCCCTGGCGGCCGGCTGCCCGGTGGTGCTGAAGCCGGCCGAGGACACCCCGCTGGTGGCCCGGCTGTTCGCCCGGCTGGTGCACGAAGCGGGGTTCCCGGCCGGGGTGTTCAACCTGGTGACCGGCACCGGCGCGGTGGCGGGCGCGGCACTCGCCGCCCACCCGGAGGTGGACGTGGTGTCGTTCACCGGCTCCACCGCGGTCGGCCGGCGGGTCGCCGAGACGGCCGGGCGCGGGCTGAAGCGGGTCGCCCTGGAGCTGGGCGGCAAGTCCGCCAACGTGGTGCTGCCGGGCGCCGACCTGACCCGTGCCGTGAACGTGAACGTCGCCAACGTCTTCGCCAACTCGGGCCAGACGTGCAGCGCCTGGACCAGGCTGCTGGTGCACCGGGACCAGTACGACGAGGCGGTCGCGCTCGCCGCCAAGGCCGCCGAGAAGTACGTCCCGGGCGACCCGACCGACCCGCAGACCCGGATCGGTCCGCTGGTCAACGCGGAGCAACTGGCCCGGGTGCGCGGCTACCTGGAGGGCGCGCTCGCCGAGGGCGCCCGGCTGGTGGCCGGCGGCCCGGAGCCGCTGCCCGAGCTCCCCACCGGCTTCTACGTCCGCCCGACCGTCCTCGCCGACGTCACCCCGGACATGACGGTAGCCCAGGAGGAGGTCTTCGGCCCGGTGCTGGCCGTCCTCCCCTACCGGGACGAGGACCACGCGGTCGAGTTGGCCAACGGCACGGCCTACGGCCTGGCGGGCGGCGTCTGGGCCGCGAACACGGACACCGCCGCCGCCTTCGCCCGCCGGCTCGACACCGGCCAGGTCGACCTCAACGGCGGACGCTTCAACCCGCTGGCCCCGTTCGGCGGTTACAAGGCCTCCGGGCTCGGCCGCGAACTGGGCCGGCACGGGCTGGAGGAGTTCCTGCAGTACAAGTCGCTGCAGTACTAGCCGGGTCGGCCCGGGCCGGCCGAGGCCGACCCGGGCCTGCCCGGGTCAGGCCAGGTCGACGCCCGGGTAGAGCGGGAAGGGCGCGAGCAGGTCGGCGGCGCGCTTGGCGATGCCGTCGCGCAGGGACTCGTCGAGGGCGTAGTTCGCCTTGGAGGGCGCCCCGTTGGCGGTGGTGGTGGGGGTGGTGCCGCGCAGGACGGTGTCGATCAGGGCGGCGATCTCGTCCATCTCGGCGGTACCCAGGCCACGGGTGGTGAGCGCCGGGGTGCCGAGCCGGACGCCCGAGGTGTACCAGGCGCCGTTCGGGTCCTGCGGGACGGAGTTGCGGTTGGTGACGATGCCCGAGTCGAGCAGTGCCGCCTCGGCCTGACGCCCCGTCAGGCCGTAGCCGGAGACGTCGGCGAGCACCAGGTGGTTGTCGGTGCCGCCGGTGACCAGCTTGCCACCGCGGCGCAGCAGGCCCTCGGCGAGCGCCTGGGCGTTGTCGACCACGGCGCGGGCGTAGGACCGGAACTCGGGGCGGCGGGCCTCGGCGAGGGCGACGGCCTTGGCGGCCATGACGTGGGAGAGCGGGCCGCCGAGCACCAACGGGCAACCGCGGTCGACGTGTTCGGCGAGCTCGGCGTTGCTGAGCACCATGCCGCCGCGCGGGCCGCGCAGCGACTTGTGGGTGGTGGTGGTGACGATGTGGGCGTGCGGCACCGGGTCGTGGTCGCCGGTCAGCACCTTGCCCGCGACCAGGCCGGCGAAGTGCGCCATGTCGACCATGAGGGTCGCGCCCACCTCGTCGGCGATCTCGCGCATCTTGCGGAAGTTCACCAGCCGCGGGTAGGCGGAGTAGCCGGCCACCAGGATCAGCGGGCGGAACTCGCGGGCGGTCTCGCGCAGCGCGTCGTAGTCGATCAGGCCGGTCTCCGGGTCGGTGCCGTAGCTGCGCTGCTCGAACATCTTGCCCGAGATGTTGGGCCGGAAGCCGTGGGTGAGGTGGCCGCCGGTGTCCAGGGACATGCCCAGCATGCGCTGGTTGCCGAGCTCCTGGCGCAGCCGGGCCCAGTCCTGCTCGGTGAGGTCGTTGACGTTGCGCACCTGGGCGCGCTCCAGCGCCGGGCTCTCGACCCGCTGGGAGAGGACGGCCCAGAAGGCGGTGAGGTTGGCATCGATGCCCGAGTGCGGCTGGACGTAGGCGTGTTCGGCGCCGAACAGCTCGCGGGCGTGCTCGGCGGCGAGCGCCTCGACGGTGTCGACGTTGCGGCAGCCCGCGTAGAAGCGGCGGCCGACGGTGCCCTCGGCGTACTTGTCGCTGAACCAGTTGCCCATGGCGAGCAGGACGGCGGGGGAGGCGTAGTTCTCGCTGGCGATCAGCTTGAGCGAGGCGCGCTGGTCCTCCAGCTCCTGGCCGATGGCGGCGGCGATCCGCGGCTCGACGCCGGCGACGACGTCCAGGGCGCTGCGGAAGGCGGTGTCGGCGGCGGGACTCGCGGCGGTGTGCGGCTGGGCGGGGGTCTGCTGGGGCTGGGCCATGGCGGTCTCCTGGTGCGGATGCGGGCGGCCCAGGCGCTCGGCAACCGACGTGAGGATTCACGGGACCGCTTCCCGATGGTCGATTCCATCCCTACGCGCCAGTCGCGGTCCACCGGGATCGTACCAACACCCCGCGGAGTGTGGCGGAGGTCTCAGAATGCGGGACGGCCCGCCCGGTTCGTCCGGACATGTCCGCTCTTCTGCGACGGTCGTGTTGCGGGGAAATGAAGCCGCCACAATTCCCGAAACAGTCCGGAAGGAATTCCCCAGGAGCGCCTTCCAGGTGATTTGCGGAACCCCGGACGCATCCGATCTGATGTCACTCGAACGGTCACCGGGAAACCCCCGGCAGCCCGATCTGAAATGCCCACCAGCGCCCCTCACCCACAGGGCGGCGGAGAATTCGGGGAGTAAGCCTGTCATGACAGCGGTCGACACACTCGCAGTCACCGGCACGGCCTCCCGGCCCGCCGCCCCGAACCTGCTGCGCCGGGTGCTGCGCGACCGGGTCGGCGCCGCGGCGCTCGCCGTCGTCCTGCTGTTCCTGGTGCTCGCCCTGGCCGCACCCCTGATCGCCGCCCTGTACGGGAGGAACCCGGTCGAGCACTACGGCCAGAACGCTCCTCGCCTGCTCAGCGACGGTGGCCTGCCGATGCTGCCGAACGGCGGGATCTCCGGCGAGTTCTGGTTCGGCCTGGAGCCCGGCCTCGGCCGGGACGTGCTGACCCAGCTGCTGTACGGCATCCGCACCTCGTTGCTGATCGCCCTCGCCTCGGCGGCCGTGACGACCGCGCTCGGCGTGCCGGCCGGGGTCGCGGTCGGCTATCTGGGCGGAATCACGGACCGGCTGTTCGGATTTCTGGCCAATGTGCTGCTGGCTTTCCCGACGCTGCTCCTGCTGCTCGCGCTCAGCCCGGTGATCCAGTCCCGGCTGGTCGATCCGGGCACCGCGGAACCGGAGTGGATGCAGTTCCTGATGCTGGTCCTGGTTTTCTCCGCGTTCGGCTGGATTCCGCTCGCGCTTTCCCTGCGAGCCAGTGTGCGCTCGCTCCGGGAAAGGGATTTCGTGCAGTCCGCGCGGGCGCAGGGAGCGGGCCGGTTCCACGTCGTCGTCCACGAACTGCTGCCGAACCTCCGCTCCCAGCTGCTGGTGCACGCCACCATGGCGGTGCCGACCTTCGTCGCCTCCGAGGCCGCGCTGTCCTTCCTCGGCGTCGGTGTCACGTGGGTGAGTCGGGCTCCGGGAAGTCCACCGTCGGGCTGGCCGTCCTCGGCCTGCACGACCCCCGCACCACCACCGTCAGCGGCTCGATCCGGCTGGGGGGGCAGGAGTTGGTCGGCGCCGGGGAGCCGGTGCTGCGCGGGGTGCGGGGCGGCCGGGCCGCGCTGGTCTTCCAGGACGCGCTCACCTCGCTCAGCCCCTTCCACGGCGTCGGCGCCCAACTCGCCGAGACGTACCGACTGCACCACCCGGGGGCCGGGCGCGCCGAGGCCCGCCGGCGTGCGGCCGCGATGCTCGACCGGGTCGGCATCCCGTCCGCCCGGCTGCGCGACCACCCGCACCGGTTCTCCGGCGGGATGCGGCAGCGCGTGATGATCGCGATGGCGCTGATGAACGACCCCCAGCTGCTGATCGCGGACGAGCCCACCACCGCGCTGGACGCCCGGGTCCAGCGGCAAGTGCTGGACCTGTTGGGCGAGTTGCAGCGCGAGAACGGCACGGCGGTGCTGCTGGTCAGCCACGACCTGGGCGTGGTCGCGGGGACGACGGACCGCACGCTGGTGCTGCGCGACGGCACCGAGGTGGAGTCCGCGCCGACCGGCGAGCTGCTGGCCGCGCCGCGCGCCCCGTACACCCGGGCGCTGGTGGGGGCGGCGCTGCGGCTGGACTCCGCCCTGGGCAGCGCACTGCCGACACGCCGGGAGGTCCAGCTGGTGTTCCAGGACCCGTACGCCTCGCTCAACCCGCGCCGCACCGTCGCCCAGACCATCGACACCCCGCTGCGGCTGCACACCGCGCTGGACGCGGCGCGGCGGCGGGAGCGCTCGGCGGAGCTGCTGGAGCAGGTCGGGCTGTCCGCCGGGCACCTGGACCGCTACCCGCACGAGTTCTCCGGCGGTCAGCGCCAGCGGATCGGCATCGCCCGGGCACTGGCGCCCGAGCCGCGCCTGATCATCGCCGACGAGCCGGTCTCGGCGCTCGACGTGTCGGTGCAGGCGCAGGTGCTCAACCTGCTGATGGAGCTGCGCGAACGGCTCGGGGTGGCCTTCCTGTTCGTCTCGCACGACCTCGCGGTGGTCCGGCACTTCTGCGACCGGGTGGCGGTGATGCACCGGGGGCGGCTGGTCGAGTCGGCCGACCGGGAGCGGTTGTTCGGTGCGCCGCACACCGAGTACACCCGGGAGCTGCTGGCGGCGGCGCGCTGAGGCCGGTGCTACGGGCCGGAGGGGCCGGCGCCCCGGGCCGGAGCGCCGGTGAGGACGGCTGGCGCTGTCCCGGGCGGGGCGGTCATGGTCGGACCGCCGTGCGGGTGCTGTCGTCAGGCCGCGCTCGACGGCTTCCCGGATCGGGGCGTCATCCCTCGAACGGGGCCCGGAGTCGCGCACCGTGCCGGTGCGGGAGCTGCTGCCGGCCTCGTACGTCCGGGCCGGTCACAAGGTGGACCGAGCGCGCAGCCGTGCGCCGCCGTTCGCCCTTCGTTCGGCTGCGCGAGCACGGCTCCAGGCGTTAGCGTGCTGGCGACGTGACGTCGCTCAACGTGCCGCGGCCCTCCCGAGCCGCGGGATCGCCACCAGAGGGGGCACATTGTCGGACGACCTGCTCATCGCAAAGATCAATCACGGTTTCGATCACCTCGACGCCGACGGGGACGGACTGCTCACCGAGCGGGACCACGTGCTGATGGGCCACTCGGTGGCCCGCTCGCTCGGCCACCAGGAGGGCTCGGAGGCGGAGGCCCTGATCGTCCGCGCCTACCTGACCGTCTGGCACGACCTCCACCTCGCCGGGAAGCCCGCCGGGACGGAGGCGATCACCCGCGAGCAGTTCGTCGCCTCGACCGGCGCGCTCGCCGACGACCCGGAGGCCGCCCGGGAGATCCTCGGCGCCCTGGCCGAGGCCTTCCTCACCGTCGCCGACGCCGACCGCAGTGGAACGGTGGACGCCGGCGAGTTCTTCGTGTTCCAGCGCGGCCACTTCGCCGGGCTCTGCCGCGACGACGCCGACGAGGCGTTCCGCCACCTCGACCTGGACGGGGACGGGACGCTGTCGGCGGCCGAGTTCACCAGCGCGATCATCGAGTACTGGACCAGCCGCGACCCGGACGCGCCGGGCAACTGGTGGACGGGGAAGCCGCCCCACGCGCTCTGACCCCCACCCTCAACCGCACGGGCCCAGCCCAGGGGCCCAACCGCGCGGGCTCGCCCCACGGGCTTCCGCCGATCCGTTCAGGACCGGCGGAGGCCCTTCGACGGCCTCCCCGACGGGCTCCCTGACGGGCTCCCCGACCGCCGGCTGACGCTGACCACCAGACAGACGCCGACCACCACGATCGCCCCGCCCGCCAGCGTCGGGCCGGTCAGCGGCTCGGCCAGGATCAGCCAGCCCAGCAGCACCGCGACCACCGGGTTGACGTACGCGTAGGTGCCGGCCAGGGTCAGCGGCGCCGACTGCAGCAACCAGGCGTACGCGGTGAAGGCCAGCAACGAGCCGAACAGCACCAGGTAGGCGAGGGCCAGCCAGGACCGGCCCGAGACGGCCCCGAGGTCCAGCCCGTGCTGCTCGCCCCGGGCCAGCCCGATCAGCACGTTGCACAGGCCGCCCGCCAGCATCTGGTAGGCGCTCGCGGCGAGCACGTTGCCCGGCATCGGGATCTTCTTGCTCGCGAAGGAGCCGGCCGCCCAGGCCAGCGTGGCGCAGATGATCAGGACCACGCCGATCGGCTCGACCGACCCGCCGATCGCGGGGGCGGACAGCACCCCGAGGCCGACCAGGCCCAGCAGCACCCCGGCCAGTTCGGCGCGCTTGGGGCGCTCACCGCCGCCGACGGCCGTCAGCACGACCATCCACAGCGGGACGGCGGCCACCAACAGGGCGGCCAGCCCGGACGGGACGGAGGTCTCGCCGAGCACCACCAGCCCGTTGCCGCCGGTCAGCAGCAACAGCCCGACCAGGGCGGCCGAGGCCAGCTGACGCCCCCTCACCCGCAGACCGGCCGGGCCCTGGCGGACCAGCAGGTAGCCGGCCAGCAGCAGGCCCGCGGTCAGGAAGCGGGCGGCCGCCGAGAAGAACGAGGGCATCGTCTCGACCGCGATCCGGATCGCGAGGTAGGTCGAGCCCCAGACCACGTAGACCACCGCGAGGGCGATCCAGACGGCGCCGGAGAGCCGGGTGGGGGTGGGGGCGGAGGAAGTCGAAGGGGTGGCGGTGGTGGCGCTGCCGGGCGTCGTCGCCGGTGGTGGGGAGGCGGGCGATGTCATGGGTGTCCCCCTGGGACGGTGCTGGCTGAACACCCGACATGACAGCGCATCGGCGGCCCACCGCGCCAGTGGGTATCACGGATCGGTCAGCGGAACGTAGCGTGGGCGCTCCCCCCGCGAGGAGGTCCAACCCGTGTTTGCGTCCGAGCAGAACCCACCGGTCGAGGCGGCCCTGCCGTTCTTCGTGTACGGCACCCTGCGCAGCGGCGGCCGCAACCACGCCCTCCACCTGGCCGGACGCTGCGCCGGGATCCTGCCCGCGGTGCTGGACGGCGCCGCCCTGCACGACGGCCCCGGCTACCCGTACGCCGTGCCGGACGCGACGCCCGGGCGCCGGATCCTGGGTGAGCTGGTCATCGTGCGCCCGGGCGCGTACGCCGGAGTGCTCGCCGACCTGGACCGGCTGGAGGACTGCCGGCCGGACGGGACGGGGCTGTACCTGCGACGCCGCACGACGGTCCGGACGGCGGCGGGCGAGCGGCGCGAGGCCTGGGTGTACCTCGCCGGTCCGGCGGCCGCGGCACGGCTGCGCGCACGGCCGGCGCTGATCGCCTCGGGGGACTGGACGGACAGGTGAGGGCGGCCGGTTCCGGCCCGGATACCGCCAGGTAGGCTGCCCCGGCCAGCAGGAACGAACGACGAGGAGCCACCCGGTGCCCGAGCAGCCACCTCCGATCACCGTCGTCGGGATCGGGGCCGACGGCTGGTCCGGCCTCGCCGCCGGCTCGCGGGCCGCGCTGCGCTCCGCCGAGGTGGTCGTCGGCGGCCCCCGGCAGTTGGAGCTGCTCCCCCACGACGAGGTCGCCGCCGAGCGCGTCGCCTGGCCGTCCCCGCTGCGCCCGGCCGTCCCCGGGCTGCTCGCCGACCACGCGGGGCGCCGCCTCGCCGTCCTGGCCAGCGGCGACCCGATGTTCTTCGGCATCGGCCGCACCCTCGCCGAGACCGTCGGCGCCGAACGGCTGCGCGTGCTGCCGCACCCGTCCTCCGTCTCCTACGCCTGCGCCCGGCTCGGCTGGCCGCTGGAGGCCGCCGAGGTGGTCAGCCTGGTCGGCCGCCCGCTGGACACCCTCACGCCCGCCCTCAATCCCGGGCGCCGCCTGCTGGTGCTCAGCGCCGACGCCGCCACCCCGGCCGCCGTCGCCGCGCTGCTCACCGAGCGTGGCTTCGGGTCCGCCCGACTGCACGTGCTGGAGCAGCTCGGCTCCCCCGCCGAGCGCCGCCTCGACGGCCGCGCCGACGACTGGCCGCACCCGCCCGGCGACCCGCTGAACCTCATCGCCGTCGAACTCGGCGACGGCCCGCGCGGCTCCGTCGTCCCCGGCCTGCCCGACGCCGCGTACGAGAGCGACGGCCAGCTCACCAAGCGGCACGTGCGCGCCGCCACCCTGGCCGTCCTCGCCCCGTCGCCCGGCGAACTGCTCTGGGACGTCGGCGGCGGATCCGGCTCGATCGCCGTCGAGTGGCTGCGCGCCCACCGGGACTGCCGGGCGGTCAGCATCGAGCGCGATCCCGTCCGGGCCGGGCGGATCGCCCGCAACGCCGCCGCGCTGGGCGTGCCCCGGCTCCGGGTGGTGACCGGCCCCGCCCCCGCCGCGCTCGCCGAACTGCCCACTCCCGACGCCGTGTTCATCGGTGGCGGCCTCACCGCGCCCGGCCTGCTGGACAGTTGCTGGGCCGCGCTGCGCCCCGGCGGGCGGCTGGTCGCCAACACCGTGACGCTGGAGTCCGAGGCGCTGCTCACCGAGTGGTACCGGCGCCACGGCGGGGAGCTGGTCAAGCTGGCCGTCGCCCACGCCGTCCCGGTGGGCGGCTTCACCGGTTGGCGGCAGGCCATGCCGGTCACCCAGTGGTCCGCCGTCAAGCCCAACACCCCCCAGGAGGACGCCTCGTGACCGTCTACTTCATCGGAGCAGGCCCGGGCGCCGCCGACCTGATCACCCTGCGCGGCCAGCGCGTCCTGGCCCGCGCCGAGGTCTGCCTCTACGCCGGCAGCCTCGTCCCGCGCGAGCTGCTGGAGGAGTGCCCGCCCGGCGCCCGGCTGATCGACACCGCCCAGCTCAACCTGGACCAGATCACCGCCGAGCTGGTCGCCGCGCACCGGGCGGGCCGGGACGTGGCCCGGCTGCACTCCGGCGACCCGTCGGTCTTCTCCGCCGTCGCCGAGCAGATGCGCCGCCTGGACGCGGCCGGCGTCCCGTACGAGGTCGTCCCCGGGGTGCCCGCCTTCGCCGCCGCCGCTGCCGCGCTGAAGCGGGAGCTGACGGTGCCGACCGTCGGCCAGACCGTCATCCTGACCCGGATCGCCAAGCGGGCCACCCCGATGCCCGAAGGCGAGGATCTCGCCACCCTCGGCCGCAGCGGCGCCCTGCTGGTGCTGCACCTGGCCGCCGGGTACGTGGACGACCTGGTCGAGCAGCTGCTCCCGCACTACGGCGCGGACTGCCCGGCCGCCGTGGTCGCGATGGCCAGCCGCCCCGACGAGCTGGTGCTGCGCGGCACGCTCGCCGACATCGCCGGGCAGGTCAAGGAGGCGGGCGTGGTGCGCACCGCCGTCATCATCGTCGGCCGTACGCTCGCCGCAGAGCAGTTCCGCGACAGCCACCTCTACTCGGCGGACCGCGAGCGCCCGCACGAGCCCTGCGGCGCATGACCGGGCAGGCCCCGGCCCACGTCCTGATCCTCGGCGGGACGACGGAGGGGCGGGCGCTGGCCGCCGCGCTGGACGGCCGCCCGTCCCTGCGGGTCACCAGCTCGCTGGCCGGGCGCGTCGCCCGCCCCCGGCTGCCCGCCGGGCAGGTGCGGATCGGCGGTTTCGGCGGCCCGGACGGCCTGGCCGCCTGGCTGCGCGGCGAAGGGGTCACCGCCGTGGTGGACGCCACCCATCCCTTCGCCGCCGGGATGTCCCGCAACGCCGCTCTGGCGGCCGCCGCCACCGGGGTGCCGCTGCTGGTGCTGCGCCGCCCCGGCTTCGCGTCCGTCCCCGGGGACCGCTGGCACCTCGCGCCCTCGCTCGCGGCCGCCGCCGAGCTGCTGCCCGGCCTCGGACGGCGGGTCTTCCTCAGCTCCGGCCGCCAGGGCATCGGCGCCTTCGCCCACCTGGAGGGAATGCACTTCCTCGCCCGCTCGGTGGACCCGCCGGAGCCGCCGCTGCCGTCCTCGCTCGAAGTCCTGCTGGACCGCGGCCCGTTCACCCTCGACGGCGAACGGGCGCTGCTGCGCGACCACCGGATCGACGTGCTCGTCACCAAGGACAGCGGGGGCGAGGCGACCGCGCCCAAGCTCACCGCGGCGCGCGAACTCGGCCTGCCCGTGGTCGTGGTGGAACGCCCGCCGGTGCCGGAGGGCGTACCGGTCGCGGCGGACGTGGCGGGCGCGGTGCGATGGCTGGAGCGTAGGGCCTGAGTCCAGGGGCGCGTCCGGTCCGTGGAATTCACCGTGCGGCCGAGCCCGTCGGACGGTCAGGATGGGGGCCATGACCGATGACCAGCGCACCGTCACCCTGCAGACCGCCGACGAACGGGCCACCCTGGCCAGCTTCCTGGACCACCAGCGCGACACCCTGGCGATGAAGTGCGCCGGCCTGACCGCCGAACAGCTCCGCACCCGGGTGCTCGAACCCTCCGGGCTCTCCCTGCTCGGACTGGTCCGCCACCTCGCCGAGGTGGAACGCAGCTGGTTCCGCAACGTCCTCGACGGCGAGGGCCGACCCGGCTTCTGGAAGCACCCCGACGGCAGCTCTGCCGAGTTCGACGTCGAGACCGCCGCCCCGGAGGAGGCCTTCGCCGTCTGGCGCCGCGAGTGCGACCACGCGCGGGAACTCGTCGCCGCCGCACCGTCGTTGGACGTCCTGGGCCACTACGGCGAGGAGGCCTTCTCGCTGCGCTGGATCCTCACCCACATGATCGAGGAGTACGCCCGCCACAACGGCCACGCCGATCTCCTGCGCGAGCACCTCGACGGCAGCACCGGCGAGTAGCGGCCGCGCCGGTGCCGGGGCGACGCCGGCGCCGGCGGGCCCGAGGGGGGGGCAGGATGCGAACCCGTCAGAAGGACCGCGGGACGCCGGGACCGTCCGAACCGTGGAACGAGATCGTTCCCGGGCTCTGGATGGGCGGGCACTACCACACCCCGCCCGGCGGGGAGCTGGAACCCGTCGTCGTCGGGCGGCAGTTCGACGTGGTGGTCAGCCTCTTCACGCTCCCCGGGCACGGCCCGGCACCGGGAGTGGAGCACGTCGTGCGGGAGGTGCCCGACCGTCCGCTCTCCCCCGGCCAGCTGCTCGCCGTCCAGGAGGCGGCGCGGCTCACCGCGGCCGCCGTACGCCGGGGCCGCCCGACCCTGGTGCGCTGTCACTCGGGCTACAACCGCTCGGGCCTGGTGGTGGCGCAGGCGCTGGTCGACCTCGGGCACCCCGCCGACGAGGCGGTCCGGCTGGTGCGGGAGCGGCGTTCGCCCTGGGCGCTGAACAACCCGGTGTTCGTGGACTACCTGAACACCGGGTTGGACGTGGCGGTACTGCTGACCGGCCTCAACGGGTGAGGCGCCTTCGCCTTCCGGCGGGGCGTCAGGCAGATGCCGTCATCAGATGTCGCGGAAGGTCTCGATCTGGGCGCCGATCGAGTTGAGACGCTCGGCGAGGTCCTCGTAACCGCGGTTGATGACGTAGACGTTGCGCAGGACGGAGGTGCCCTGGGCGGCGAGCATCGCGAGCAGGATGACCACGGCCGGGCGCAGCGCGGGCGGGCACACCATCTCGGCGGCGCGCCAGCGGGTCGGGCCCTGGACCAGCACCCGGTGCGGGTCGAGCAGCTTGACGTCCGCGCCGAGCCGGGTCAGCTCGGTGAGGTAGATCGCGCGGTTGTCGTAGACCCAGTCGTGGATCATCGTGGTGCCGTGGGCGGCCGCGGCGATGGCGGCGAAGAACGGCACGTTGTCGATGTTGATGCCGGGGAACGGCATCGGGTGGATGGTGTCGATCGGGGCGGCCAGCTTGGAGGGGCGCACGGTGAGGTCGACCAGGCGGGTCCGGCCGTTGTGGGCCCGGTACTCGGGGGTCCGGTCGTAGTCGAGGCCCATGCCCTCCAGCACCGCGAGCTCGATCTCCAAGAACTCGATCGGCACCCGGCGGATCGTCAGCTCGGAGGAGGTGACCACGGCGGCGGCGAGCAGGCTCATCGCCTCCACCGGGTCCTCGGCCGGGGTGTAGTCGACGTCGCAGCTGATCTGCGGGACGCCGTGGACGGTCAGGGTGGTGGTGCCGATGCCCTCGATCCTGACGCCCAGCTTCTCCAGGAAGAAGCAGAGGTCCTGGACCATGTAGTTGGGCGAGGCGTTGCGGATGACGCTGACGCCGTCGTGCCGCGCGGCGGCCAGCAGGGCGTTCTCGGTGACGGTGTCCCCGCGCTCGGTCAGCACGATCGGGCGGTCCATCGGGGCACCCGGCTCGACCGAGGCGTGGTAGGCGCCGCCGGTGGTGGCGACCTCCAGGCCGAAGCGGCGCAGCGCCGTCAGGTGCGGCTGGACGGTGCGGGTGCCGAGGTCGCAGCCGCCGGCGTACGGGATGGCGAAGCGCTGGGCGCGGTGCATCAGCGGGCCGAGGAACATCAGCACGCTGCGGGTGCGGCGGGCGGCCTCGACGTCCATCGCGGCGAGGTCGAGCTCGGCCGGCGGGGTGAGTTCGAGGTCGCGGCCCTCGTTGAGCCAGCGGCTCTTGACGCCGATGCTGGTCAGCACCTCAAGGATGCGGTAGACCTCCTCGATCCGGGCGACGCTGCGGATCGTGGTCCGGCCGGTGGTCAGCAGCGAGGCGCACAGGATCGCCACGCAGGCGTTCTTGCTGCTGCGGACGTCGATGGCGCCGGAGAGGCGGGTGCCGCCGGTGACGCGCAGGTGCATCGGGCCGGAGTAGCCGAGGGAGACGATCTCGCTGTTGAGCGCTTCGCCGATGCGGGCGATCATCTCAAGGCTGACGTTCTGCTTGCCCTGTTCGATGCGGTTGACCGCGCTCTGGCTGGTGCCGAGGGCCTCGCCGAGCTGCGCCTGGGACCAGCCGCGGTGCTGGCGCGCGGTACGGATGAGGGTGCCGATACGGGTGAGGTAGTCGCCTGTCACTCGGCAGACCATATCTCATGGTTGAGATGGCACCGGAATCACCGACGGGCATGGCGCTACTTTTGTCCGTTTCTCACCCCGTATGAGCGTCAGATCTTCACATCACCGCGTGACAGTGTTGAGGTTTCGCTGAGGAGTTCGCGTTCGTCCTCGCGCTCGACGCCGTTCAGGGGCCGAGCGGTTCCGCCCGGCCGACGATGGTGCCGGCGCGGTCGATGCAGATGACGTCCACCGCGACGGGCGAGCCGAGCAGCACGCCGAGCGCCGTCGCCCGGGCCGCCTCGGCGACCAGGTCCCCGAGCGGCACCCCCGCCGCCCGGCACAGCTGCACCGCCTCCAGCCCGGTGTTGGCCACCGCCACCGCGGCCGCCAGCTCCTCGTCCGCCCCGCCGCGCCGGGCCAGTTCCGCCAGGTACCCCTTGTCCACCTGGGAACGCGCCGAGTGCAGGTCCAGGTGGCCGTGGGCGAGCTTGGACAGCTTGGCGAAGCCGCCCGCGATGGTCAGCCGGGGCACCGGGTGGCGCTTGAGGTACTTGAGGACGGCCCCGGCGAAGTCACCCATGTCGAGCAGCGCGTCCTCGGGAAGTCCGTGCACCGCGACCGCGACCTTCTCCGAGGTCGAACCGGTGCAGCCCGCCACATGGGTGCGCCCGGCCGCCCGGGCCACGTCGACGCCGCGGCGGATCGAGTCGATCCAGGCCGAGCAGGAGTAGGGGACGACGATCCCGGTGGTGCCGAGGATGGACAGACCGCCGAGGATGCCGAGTCGGGGGTTCCAGGTCGAGCGGGCGATCTCCTCTCCGTGGTCCACCGAGACCTCGACCACCACGTCCCCGCTGCCGCCGTGCGCCGCCGCCACCTCGGCCACCGCGTCGCGGATCATCTGGCGGGGCACCGGGTTGATCGCGGGCTCGCCGACCGCCAGCGGCAGGCCCGCCTTGGTGACCGTGCCGACTCCCGGGCCGGCCCGGAACACCACCCCGACGCCGGGCTCTCCGGGCCGTACGGTGGCCCGGATCAGCGCGCCGTGGGTCACGTCCGGGTCGTCGCCCGCGTCCTTGACCACGCCGGCCATGGCGACGACCGGCCGCTCGCCCTCCGGGGTGGGCCGCTCGGCGGCGGCCGGCTGCGTGGGCCCGGTGGCGAAGGTCAGCTGCTCGGCGGCCAGGGCGAAGGCGGGCTGCTGGCCCTTGGGGAGGGTGATGGTGACCGGGTCCGGGAACTCACCGGTGAGCAGCGCGGTGTACGCGGCCTTGGTGGCGGCGGTGGCGCAGGCGCCCGTCGTCCAGCCGTGCCGCAGCCCGCTGCTCTTCAGCTGACCGGCCCGGCCTCCCGCCTCGGCTCCCGCTGCGGCCACCCTGCGCCTCGCTTCCGCACTGCCGGGGCGGCGCCCGCGCACCGCCCTCGTCCCGTCTGTGGCCGCACCGGCCGTCGCCGCCGATTTTCCCCCATCCGTCCGGCGCCGCCCCGTCCGGGGTGGCGGCCGTGTCCACCTCGTCAGTAGGGGGCGGGGGAAGTGCCGGCCCGCGTTCCCGAAGAGTTCTCCGCCCGGACCTAACACCCGGCGGCTACCGGTGGGTAATCTGGCGGTCCGCCAGAAGCGGGTTCATGACACTCAGGTCCGGTGGGCGGGGCGCTACTTCCCGGCCGGGCCGACAGCATGTGGGGGTTTTTGTGGCAGGCATGAAGCGACGTACGTTCATCACCGGTACGTCGGTGGCCGCCGCCTGGTCGGCCTTGTCGCTGGGCGGGGCGCAGTTCGCCTCGGCCGCCGGGCGGGACCAGGCACTGGCGACCACGGCCGCGCGGGCCGTCGACGTCTCCGGGACGACCCTGGAGCAGGTCGCCACGCCGTCCGGCACCGGCGCCTACAAGCGGCTGACGGCCGGGCCGGGGTGGCCGCTGGTGGTGCGCGGGGACCTCGCGGCGCCGGGCGCCGGGCGGGACGACCGCCGCACCGGGCTGGCCAGCTTCGTCCAGTTCAGCGACCTGCACCTGGTGGACACCGAGTCCCCGGTGCGCTTCGAGTTCCTGGCCAAGTACAACGACAGCGCCTACCGGCCGCAGGAGGCCCTGAACGCCCGCGGTGTCTCGGCGCTCGTCGAGCGGGTCAACTCGCTGTCCGGCGGCCCGTACACCGGGATGCCGTTCAGCATGGTGATGGCCACCGGCGACAACACCGACAACCACGAGCTGGCCGAGCTCGACTGGTACCTCACCGTCATGGGCGGCGGGCGGATGGCCCAGAACACCGGTGACCCGACCCGCTACGAGGGCGTCCAGAACTCCGGCAACTCGGCCTTCTGGAACCCCGAGATCGCCTACAACGACGTCTACAAGGCGAAGGGCTTCCCGCAGGTGCCCGGCTTCCTGTCCGCGGCCGGGCGGCCCTTCGACGCGCCGGGCCTGAAGACCCCCTGGTACACCACCGTCGGCAACCACGACGACAGCATCGAGGGCTCGCTGCCGGACTTCGGGCTGCTGAACGACCTCTACACGGGCGGGCTCAAGCTGGAGGGCTGCGACGACGCGACCGCCGCCCAGCTGATGGACTCGCTGCGCCGCGACCCGGCGGGCGCCGTGCTGCTCCTCGCCAAGCTGCTCGCGAACGGCGAGGCGGTGCGCCGGGTGACCCCGGACGAGCGCCGGCACCCGTTCACGCTCAAGGAGTTCGCCAAGGCCCACCTCAACCCGGCCGTCACCGGCGCCGGCCCGTTCGGGCACGGCTTCACCTCGGACATGGTGGGCAGCGGCAAGCTCTACTACACCTTCCGGATCTCGGAGAAGGTGGTCGGCATCAGCCTGGACACCACCAACCAGGCCGGGTTCGCGGACGGTTCGCTCGGCACCGCGCAACTGCGCTGGCTGGAGCAGCAGTTGAAGGACCACAGCGGGCACTGGTACGACACCAACGGGAACCGCGTCGCGGGCGGCAGCACCGATGACGTGATCCTGGTCTTCAGCCACCACACCAGCGGCTCGATGGGCAACCTGCTGCCGGATCCGCGCAACGTCTTCGAGAAGCGGCACGACGGCAACGAGCTGGTCGCGCTGCTGCAGCGCTACCCGAACGTGGTGGCCTGGGTGAACGGGCACACCCACATGAACAAGATCACGGCGCACGGGCACGCGGTGCCGGAGCGGGCGTTCTGGGAGATCAACACCGCCTCGCACATCGACTACCCGCAGCACGGCCGCATCATCGAGATCGCGGACAACGGGGATGGCACGCTGTCGCTGTTCACCACGCTGATCGAGTCCTCCGCGCCGTACACGACGGACTTCGGCAGCACCTCGGACGCCAACCTGGCGGCGCTGTACCGCGAGCTGTCGTACAACGACCCGAACGGGCGGGTCTCGGCGCTGCTGGGCGCCGGGGAGGACCACAACACCGAGCTGCTGATCGCCAAGCCGACCCGGTGACGGGTGACGGGCGCCGGGTGGCCTGTCGCGGGCGACGGGTGGCCTGTCGCGGGTGACAGGTAGCAAGTAACAGGTAACAGCGAACAGAAAACGGATAACGGCTGACAGATGATGAAATCTGTCAGCTGTTATCCGTCGTCCGTCATTCGTCCGCCGTCACGCCTCCGGGTACCGCCGGGGCGTCCAGACGACCTCCAAGCCGCCGCCCCGCTCGACCGCCTGGGTCTGCGAGGAGCCGATCAGCAGGATGGTCCGCATGTCGACCAGTGCCGGGTCCAGCTCGCCGAGCCGGACGGTCCGGATCCGCTCGGTCGGGCCGCCGACGTCGCGAGCCATCACCACCGGGGTCTCCGGCGCGCGGTACTCCAGCAGTACGTCCCGGGCCAGGCCGACCTGGGTGGTGCGGGACTTCGAGCCCGGGTTGTACAGCGCGAGCACCAGGTCCGCCTCGGCGGCGGCGCGCAGCCGCTTCGCCACCACGTCCCACGGCTTGAGCCGGTCCGAGAGCGACACCACCGCGTAGTCGTGCCCCAGCGGCGCACCGGCCCGGGACGCTGCCGCGTGGGCGGCGGTCATCCCGGGGACGATCCGCACCGGCACGTCCCGGTAGTCCGGCTCGCAGGCCACCTCCAGCACGGCGGTGGCCATCGCGAAGACGCCCGGGTCGCCCGAGGACACCACGCAGACCCGGTGCCCGCGCCGGGCGAGGTCCAGGGCGAACTCGGCGCGCTCCGACTCCACCTTGTTGTCCGAGCCGTGCCGCCGCTGCCCCGGCCGCTCCGGCACCCGGTCCAGGTAGGTGGTGTAGCCGACCAGGTCGGTGGCCTCGGCCAGCGCGCCGCGCGCCTCGGGGGTCAGCCAGAGCGGACCGGCCGGCCCGGTGCCCACCACGGTCACGCTGCCCACGCCGTCCGCGAGCCGTACGGCGGGCTCCAGTGGGGCGACCTTGCTCGGCAGCACCGCCACCGAGAAGTACGGGACGCTCTCCCCGTCGACCTCGGCGAGCGGCGCGATGCGCTCCCCGTCCATGAAGGCGCGCTCGACGTACTGGGCGTCCTCCAGTCGCCCCGCCCGCTCCAGCGCGCGCCGGACGGCCGGGAAGGTACGCCCCAGCTTCATGATCACGGCGGAGTCGGCGGAGGCGATCCGCGCGGTCAGCTCCTCCTCGGGCAGGGTGCCCGGGATGACGGTGAGCGTCTCCTCCGCCTCGGTCAGCGGCTGCCCGAGCCGGGCCGCCGCAGCGCTGACCGAGGTCACGCCGGGCACCACCTCGGTCGGGTAGCGGTGCGCGAGCCGCTTGTGCATGTGCTGGTAGGAGCCGTAGAACAGCGGGTCGCCCTCGGCGAGGACGACGACGTCGCGCCCGGCGTCCAGGTGGGCGGCCAGCCGGGCGGCGGCCTCCTCGTAGAACTCGTCCAGCGCGCCCCGGTAGCCGCCGGGGTGGTCGGTGGTCTCCACGGTGAGCGGGTAGACCAGCTTCTCCTCGATCTGGCCACCCGTCAGGTAGCGTTCGGCGATCGAGCGGGCGATGGACCGGCCGTGCCGGGCGCTGTGGTACGCCACCACGTCGGCCTTGCCGATGAGTTCGGCCGCGCGGACGGTCACCAGCGACGGGTCGCCGGGGCCGAGCCCGACGCCGTACAGTCGACCGGTGGTGATCTGACGGTCCGTCACTCTTCCTCGCTCGCAATCGCATTGACGGCGGCGGCGGCGATCGCGCTGCCGCCGCGCCGGCCGCGCACAACCAGGTGCTCCAGGCCGGAGGGGTGTTCGGCCAGGGCCTGCTTGGACTCCGCGGCGCCGATGAAGCCGACCGGCACCCCGATCACCGCGGCCGGGCGCGGCGCGCCCGCCTCGATCATCTCCAGCAGCCGGAACAGCGAGGTCGGCGCGTTGCCGACGGCGACCACCGCACCCTCCAGCCGGGGCAGCCAGAGCTCCATGGCCGCCGCGCTGCGGGTGTTGCCCATCGCGCGGGCGAGTTCGGGCACCGACGGGTCGGTGAGGGTGCAGATCACCTCGTTGTCGGCGGGCAGCCGCTTGCGGGTCACACCGCTCGCGACCATGTTGACGTCGCAGAGGATGGGCGCACCGGCGTGCAGCGCCGCGCGCGCCGAGGCGACCACGCCGGGCGAGTACACCAGGTCCTCGACCAGGTCGGTCATCCCGCAGGCGTGGATCATCCGCACCGCGACCTGGGAGACGTCCGCCGGGAGGGCGGCCAGATCGGCCTCCGCACGGATGGTGGCAAAGGACTGGCGGTAGATGGACGCGCCGTCCTTCTCGTACTCGATCACTTCGTGGTCCTCCTGGCCTCGGCGACCGCCTCGGCCATCTCCTCGTTCCTCACGTCCACGGGTGCGCCCGCGGTCGTGGTCGGCCCGTTCACCGTCACCCGGTAGCCGTGCCCCGTGGCGAGCACGTCCACCCACCGCCCGGCCGGGTGGCCGCAGCGCCGTTCACACCCGGACCAGTGGACGGGCAGTCCGCCGGCCCCCGCACCGGCCCCGGTCCCCGCACCGGCCCCGGCAGCCGCGTCCAACGCCCGGGCCGCGTCGGCCCGTACGTCGGCCAGCGACCTGGCGCAGCCCGGCAGCCCGGTGCAGGCCGTGGCCCGTTCCCAGGGGGAGCCCGGCTCGGTACGGAACCCGGCCGCCGCCAGGGCGGGCAGCCGGTCGGCCGGGGCACCGGGCAGCACCGCGCCGCGCCAGGGGGTCAGCCGCAGTTCGCCCGCCGAGGCGGCGACCAGCGCGCGCCACTGGGCGGCGCTCGCCCGGCCGAACCGCATGCCCACCGAGAGCCCGCCGGGCAGCGCGCCCACCGGGGCGGCGACGGCGGCCGGGGCGCGAACGGTCGGGGCGTAGGCGGTCGGCAGCGGTTCGGAGCCCGTCGGCAGCAGGTCGGGGACCTCGCGCAGGTGCCAGGCCGCGCGGCCGCTGCGGCGCAGGGCCTCCAGGAAGGCGCGGGCCGCGTCCAGTACGGCCGTCACCTCCCGCCCGGGCTCCACCGGGTGTCCGCGCTCGGCCCGGCCGAGCCGCAGCAGGGCGGGGCCGCCCGGAGCTGCGATCAATGTCACATCGGCGTCGAGCGAGGCGACGTCGCCCCGCCCGTCGTCCAGCGCGAACAGGAACTTGCCGGACAGTCCGGCCGCCCAGTCGCTCGCGCACAGCCGCTCGTCCAGTTCCCGTACCCAGGCCTGCACATCGGCGTTGCCCTCGGCGTCGAGCCCGGCCAGTGGCGAGGCGACGATGTTGCGCACCCGCTCGTGGGTGTCCGAGGGCAGCAGCCCGACGGCGCGCAGGCGCTCGGCGAGGTCGGCCCCGCAGTCCGGGGCCAGACCGCGGAGTTGGACGTTGCCGCGCGAGGTGGTCTCCAAGTCCCCGTCGCCCAGGGCCTGTGACGCCTCGGCCAGCGCGAGCGCCTGACGGTCAGTCAGCAGACCGCCGGGCAGCCGGACCCGGGCGAGGCCGCCGTCGTCGGCGGTGTGCAGGCGAAGCGCCCCGGGGCAGGCGTCCGCGCGCCCCCGGTCGGGCACGGCGGCGCCCGGCGCGGTGGCGTCGGGTGTCGGTGGCATGGCGGCGAGCATACAGATGATCCGATCGCTTGCCTCCGTCCGCTGCGTCACACCCGGCAGCACACCGGGCAGCACGTCCGGCACGCCGCCCGCGCGCCCGAGCACCGTGCGCCCGCCCGTGCGCCGGGCGCTGCGGCGGGCGAGGTGAAGCCGGCACTCCCCCAGGTCAGCCGCAACCCGTACGATGCTGGCGGGCGGTCCCCAGCGGGCCGGCCACGCCAGAGACGGCGCAGGGGAGGAAACCGGTGCAAGCCCGGTGCGGTCCCGCCACTGTGACCGCGGTTCACCGGGAAGCCGGTCGGCCGCGGGAGCCAGGAACTCCCGCCGTCCTCCACCGGCCCGGGGCGCGGACCCCGAGGAAGGCAGAAATGCACCAGCGCCGTCGCATGCCCGCGCGCGTTCCCGCGGCCGCCACCGCGGCCGCCCCGGCCACCACTGCGGCCATCCTGGCCACCGACGAGGCCGGGAGGGCCTTCGCATGATCCTGCTGCTGTCGACGTCCGACACCGACCTGCTCAGTGCCCGCGCCTCGACGGGCCCGGTCCCGTACCGGCTCGGCAACCCGACCCGGCTGACCCCCGAGGACCTGCCCGCACTGCTGGAGGGCACCGAGCTGGTCGTGGTCCGTCTGCTCGGCGGGCGCCGCGCCTGGCAGGAGGGCCTGGACGCGCTGCTGGCCGGCCCCCGCCCGGTGGTGGTGCTGACCGGTGAGCAGGCCCCCGACGCCCAGCTGATGGAGCTGTCCACCGTCCCGGCCGGCATCGCCGCCGAGGCGCACGCCTACCTCGCCCACGGCGGCGCGGCCAACCTGGCCGAACTGGGCGCCTTCCTCTCCGACACCGTGCTGCTGACCGGCCACGGCTTCGCCCCGCCCGCCTCCGCCCCCGCCTGGGGCCCGCTGGAGCGCGAAGCCCGTACGACCGACGGCCCGACCGTCGCCGTGCTCTACTACCGGGCCCACCACATGAGCGGCAACACCGCCTTCGTGGAGACCCTCTGCCGGGCGATCGAGGATCAGGGCGCCCGCGCCCGGGCCTACTACTGCGCCTCGCTGCGCGGCGCCGAGCCCGAACTGCTGGCCGAGCTCGGCGCCGCCGACGCGATCGTCACCACCGTGCTCGCCGCCGGCGGCACCCGCCCGGCCGATGCCCAGGCCGGCGGCGACGAGGAGGCCTGGGACGCCGGCGCGCTGGCCGCCCTGGACCGCCCGATCCTCCAGGCGCTCTGCCTCACCTGGTCGCGCGCCCAGTGGGAGGCCAGCGACGACGGCCTGTCCCCCCTGGACACCGCCACCCAGGTCGCCGTGCCGGAGTTCGACGGCCGCCTGATCACCGTGCCGTTCTCCTTCAAGGAGCTGGACGAGGACGGCCTGACCGTCTACGCCGCCGACCCGGAGCGCGCCGCCCGCGTCGCCGGGACCGCCGTCCGTCACGCCCGGCTGCGCCACGTCCCGGCCGCCGAGCGCCGCCTCGCCCTGGTGCTGTCCGCCTACCCGACCAAGCACGCCCGGGTCGGCAACGCCGTCGGCCTGGACACCCCGGCCAGCGCCGTCCGGCTGCTGCACCGGCTGCGCGAGGAGGGCATGGACCTCGGCGACAACCTGCCCGGCCTGGACGACAGCACCGACGAAGGTCACGAGGGCGACGCCATCATCCACGCGCTGATCGCCGCCGGCGGCTACGACCAGGACTGGCTCACCGAGGACCAGCTGGCCCGCAACCCGGTCCGCATCCCCGCCGCCGACTACCGCCGCTGGTACGCCACGCTCCCCCAGGGCCTGCGCGACCAGGTCGAGGAGCACTGGGGCCCGGCCCCCGGCGAGCTGTACGTCGACCGCTCGCAGAACCCGGACGGCGACATCGTGCTCGCCGCGATCCGCTCCGGGAACCTGCTGGTGCTCATCCAGCCGCCGCGCGGCTTCGGCGAGAACCCGGTCGCCATCTACCACGACCCCGACCTGCCGCCGAGCCACCACTACCTGGCCGCCTACCGCTGGATCCAGGCCGCCCAGGAGGACGGCGGCTTCGGCGCCCACGCCGTCATCCACCTCGGCAAGCACGGCAACCTGGAGTGGCTGCCCGGCAAGACCGCCGCGCTGTCCGCCGAGTGCGGCCCGGACGCCGTCCTCGGCGACCTCCCGCTGATCTACCCGTTCCTGGTCAACGACCCGGGCGAGGGCACCCAGGCCAAGCGCCGCGCCCACGCCACGCTGGTCGACCACCTCGTCCCGCCGATGGCCCGCGCCGACTCCTACGGTGACATCGCGCGCCTGGAGCAACTGCTCGACGAGCACTCCAACATCGCCGCGATGGACCCGGCCAAGCTGCCCGCGATCCGCGCCCAGATCTGGACCCTGATCCAGGCCGCCAAGCTGGACCACGACCTCGGCCTGGACGAGCGCCCCGAGGACGACGGCTTCGACGACTTCCTGCTGCACGTCGACGGCTGGCTGTGCGAGGTCAAGGACGCCCAGATCCGCGACGGCCTGCACGTCCTCGGCCAGGCCCCGGTCGGCACCGACCGGGTCAACATCGTGCTCGCCATCCTGCGCGCCCGGCAGATCTGGGGCGGCGTCAGCGCGCTGCCCGGCCTGCGCGAGGCGCTCGGCCTGGACGAGGCGGCCCTCACCCTGGGCGCCACCGACGCGGCCGAGGCCCGGGCCCGGGCGCTGGTCGAGGCGATGGAGGCCGAGGACTGGGCGCCCGAGGCCGTGGAGAAGGTCGCCGCGGGGCTCCCGGAGGCGGTCGGAGAGGTGCTGACCTTCGCCGCCACCCAGGTGGTGCCGCGGCTGGGTGCCACCACCGACGAACTGGACGCCGTGCTGCACGCGCTCCAGGGCGGCTTCGTCCCGGCCGGCCCGTCCGGCTCCCCGCTGCGCGGCCTGGTCAACGTGCTGCCGACCGGCCGCAACTTCTACTCCGTCGACCCGAAGGCCGTCCCCAGCAAGCTCGCCTGGGAGACCGGCCAGGCGCTCGCCGCCTCGCTGGTCGACCGCTACCGGGCCGACAACGACGGCGCCTACCCGCCCTCGGTCGGGCTCTCGCTCTGGGGCACCAGCGCGATGCGCACCGCCGGTGACGACATCGCCGAGGCCTTCGCGCTGCTCGGGGTCCGCCCGGTGTGGGACGACGCCTCGCGCCGGGTCACCGGTCTGGAGCCGATCCCGCTCGACGAGCTGGGCCGCCCGCGCATCGACGTGACGCTGCGCATCTCCGGCTTCTTCCGGGACGCCTTCCCGCACGTGGTCGCCCTGCTGGACGACGCGGTACGCCTGGCCGCCGCCCAGGAGGAGGCCGACGCGGACAACTTCGTCCGGGCCCACGTGCAGGCCGACCTCGCGGTGCACGGCGACGAGCGCAAGGCCACCGTCCGCGTCTTCGGCTCCCGCCCCGGCACCTACGGCGCCGGCCTGCTCCAGCTGATCGACAGCCGGGACTGGCGCACCGACGCCGACCTCGCCGAGGTGTACACCGTCTGGGGCGGCTACGCGTACGGCCGCGGGCTGGACGGCCGCCCGGCGCGCGAGGAGATGGAGACCGCGTACAAGCGGATCACCGTCGCCGCGAAGAACACCGACACCCGCGAGCACGACATCGCCGACTCGGACGACTACTTCCAGTACCACGGCGGCATGGTGGCCACCGTGCGCGCCCTCACCGGCAAGGCCCCGACCGCCTACATCGGCGACTCGACCCGCCCGGAGACGGTCCGCACCCGCACCCTGACCGAGGAGGCCGCCCGCGTCTTCCGCGCCCGGGTGGTCAACCCGCGCTGGATCGAGGCGATGCGCCGCCACGGCTACAAGGGCGCTTTCGAGATGGCCGCGACGGTCGACTACCTCTTCGGCTACGACGCCACGACGGGCGTGGTCGCGGACTGGATGTACGAGAAGCTGACCCAGGAGTACGTCCTCGACCCGGTCAACCGCGAGTTCCTGGCGGGCGCCAACCCGTGGGCGCTGCACGGCATCAGCGAGCGGCTGCTGGAGGCGGCGAGCCGTGGCCTGTGGGAGCAGCCGGACCCCGCGCTGATCGAGCAGTTGCAGGCCGCGTTCCTGGAGACCGAGGGCGACCTGGAGGGCGACGAGGGCTGACACTCCCGCGGGCCCTCCGGAAGGCGCACCGCCGGAGGGCGCGCCGACCGGCCCGTCAACCGGCCCGCCAACCGGCCCGCCGGAGTGCCGGTCGTCGGGCCGGTGTCAACCCCGCGTGACGCCGTCTGGCACCGGCCGCCACCCGGGCGGACAATACGGGGCATGTCGCGCCGCACCGGTACCGCCAGCCCAGCCCCGAGCACGACCCCCACGGAGGAACGGCCGCCGCGCGCGCCGCACCGGTACCGGGCGCGACTCGGGGCGCTGGCGGCGGGCGCCGTGCCGGTGGTGGCCTTTCCCACGCCGGGGCAGGCGTGGCTGGCCTGGGTCGCGCTGGTCCCGGGGCTGCTGCTGATGCAGCGGGCGCCGTCGGGGCGGGAGGCGGCGGTGCGGGGCTGGTGGTTCGGGGCCGGGTTCATCCTGACCGCGATGTACTGGCTGGTGCCGTCGATCGGACCGGCGCTGCCGGTGCTCGCGGTGCTGTTCGGCGCGCTGCAGGCCGTGGTCGGCTACGCGGTGCACCGCCTGCTGCACCCGCCGCTGACCACCCGTCGGGCGCTGCTCGCGATGGTGGTGGTCCCGGCGGTGTGGGTGAGCACCGAGTACGCGCGGTCCTGGCACGCGCTCGGCGGGCCGTGGGCGCTGCTCGGCGCCACCCAGTGGCAGCACCCGGCGATCCTCGCACTGGCCTCGGCGGGCGGGATCTGGCTGGTCAGCGCGGCGGTGGCGACGGTGAACACCGGGGTGCTGATCGCGCTGACGGCGGTGCACCGACGGCCCCGGGCGGCCGCCGCCCTGGTGACCGTCCTGGTGCTGGCCGCCGGTCCGCTGCTGTTCGCGCTGCGCCCGGCGCCGGTGGGGGCCGGGGCGGTGACGGTGGCGCTGGTCCAGCCCGGCGTCGTCGAGGACCCGCAGGCCCGGTTCGAGGCCGGCGTGCGGGACACCGCCGCCCTGGTCGGGGAACCGGTGGACCTGGTCGTGTGGGGCGAGAGCAGCACCACCGCCGACCTGGACCGCGACCCGGCCGCCCTGGACGCCCTGCGCCGGCTCGCCGCCACCACCGGCGCCGAGGTGATGGCCGGCGAGGACGCCCGCAAGGCCGACGGACGGATCTCCAAGGACGCGGTGCTGGTCTCGCCGACCGGGGTGGTGGACCGCTACCGCAAGATCCGGCTGGTGCCCTTCGGTGAGTACATCCCGCTGCGGCCGGTGCTCGGCTGGATCGCCGGGGTCAGCCGTGCGGCGGGCGAGAACCGGGCGCCCGGCACCGCCTTCCACGTGCTGCCCGCCACCGACCGCTCGGGCCGGCCGCTGCCGGTCGGCGCGCTGGTCTGCTTCGAGTCGGCCTTCCCGGACATGGCGCGGACGGCGGCCCGGGACGGCGCCCGGGTGCTGGTCTACCAGTCCTCGACCTCGACCTTCCAGCACACCTGGGCGCCCGAACAGCACGTCTCGCTGGCGGCGATCCGGGCCGCCGAGACCGGGCGCCCGGCCGTCCAGGCCTCGCTGACCGGGGTCTCCGCGGCCTTCGACGCCCAGGGCCGGGAGCTCGCCCGGCTGGGCACCGACGGCACCGGCGCGCTGACCGTACGGCTGCCGCTCACCGCCCCCGGGACCGTGACCTGGTACGACCGGATCGGCGACGTGGTGCCGATGGGCGCCCTGCTGGTCACGGCGAGCGCGGCGGTGGCCGCCGCCCGGCGCTCGCGCGCCGCCGCCCGGGGAGCGGCCGGACCGGACGCCCAGCCCTCGGTGTAGGGCCCGTCTCAGCGCTCGGTGGCGTCGCGGTAGATGCCGAACGCGGCGCCCTGGGGGTCACGCAGCACGGCGGTCCGCCGACCGCCCGACATGGAGACGGCGGGCACCAGCACGTCGCCGCCCATGGCGACCGCCCGGTTGACGGTGTTGTCGGCGTCGGCGACCGAGAAGTACGGCAGCCAGTGCGGCGAAACCTGGGGCGGGAACCGGTCCTCCATGTCCAGCATGCCGCCGAAGTCCTGGCCGTCCAGGCCCCACTGGGTGTAGTGCTCGGACGGCGCGACGGACCATCCGAAGACCTCCGGGTAGAAGGCCCGCGCGCCGGCCGTGTCCCGGGTGGCCAGTTCCACCCACCCCAGCGAGCCGGGCTCGTTGAACACCCCGGCGCCCTTGAAGGCGCGGGCCTGCCAGAGGATGAAGACCGCGCCGGACGGGTCGGCGGAGACCGAGAATCGGCCGTGGTCGAGCACGTCGGTGGGCTCCTTGATGACCTTGCCGCCGGCCGCCTTGATCTTGGACGCGGTGAGCTCGGCGTCGGCGACCGCGAAGGCGACCGTCCAGGCCGTCGGCTGCTGGGGCGCGTACCGCTGGGTGACGGCGGCGGCCAGTGCGTCGCCGACGAACATCTGGGTGTAGCCCTCGGCTTCGGGACGGGCACCGCTGTCGGGGCGCCAGCCGAACAGTTCGGTGTAGAACGTCCGGGCGGCGGGCGGGTCGTCGGTGCCCAGCTCGACCCAGCAGGGGGCGTTGGTGGTGACAGTGGTCTGCTTCATGTTCTGGCCCTGGCTCTCTAGGGGGTGCTGGGGAACTTCTCTGATGGAACGTCAACAGCGCTGGCAGTCAGGAGACTTCAATGACGACCTTGCCGCGGACGTGGCCGGACTCGACCGCGGAGACCGCCTCGGCGGCGCGGTCGAGCGGGTAACGGCCGGTGATGTGCGGATCGAGGTCGCCGACGGCGACCAGGGCGGCGAGTGCGGCGAGGCTCCCGGAGGTGGTCGAGCGGGCGACAGGCTTGCCGCCGAGTTCGGCCACGGTGGCGGAGTCGGCCGTACTGACCAGTTCGGTGCGGTCGGTGCGAACGGCGGCCACGGCACGCAGGGCGTCGCCGCCGACCAGGTCGAGGATGGCGTCGACGCCGTCGGGGGCGGCCGCGGCGACCCGTTCGGCGACGCCGTCGCCGTAGCGGACCTGGGTTGCGCCGAGGGACTCCACGAACGAGCGGTTGGCGTCGCTCGCGGTGCCGAGCACGTTCACGCCCTGGCCGCGGGCGAGCTGGGCGGCGGCGCTGCCGACGCCACCGGCGATGCCGAGGATCAGCAGCACCCGCCCCGCGCCCAGGGCGAGTTGGCGCAGGGCGTCGTCCGCGGTGGCGACCGAGACGCCGAGCACGGCGGCCCGGTCGAAGCCGACGGCCTCGGGCTTGAGGGCACTCGACTCGGCGCGCAGCAGCGTCTGTTCGGCGAAGCCCCCGGCGGCGGCGAGGCCGAACACCTCGTCGCCCGGGGTGAACCCGGTGACCCCGGGGCCGATCTGCTGCACCACCCCGGAGGCCTCCTGGCCCATGACGGCGGGGAGTTGGCGCTGGCGCCCGAGGTGGCCCCGGCGGACCTTCCAGTCGACCGGGTTCACCCCGGCGGCCCGGACCGTGATCGCCAGCTGACCGGGACCGGGGGCGAGCACCGGACGGTCGAGGAACTCCTGCACTTCCGCTCCGCCGTAGTCGACGAAGCCGAATGCCTTGGCCATCGGTGATCCCACTCCTCGGGTAACGGCCTGCGGCCCCTGCCCCCCGCCCCAGCATGCGGGGCGCGGCGGGGTGGGGGCGGGCGCTGGTGGGCCGAACGGGGGTGGGCGAACGATCACCAGCGGACAGCTGACAGATTTCGAAATCTGTCAGCTGTTATCTGTTCGCGCTTGCCTGTCGGCTGTCAGCTGCGAACGGCCCGCGTCACCGGCATCCAGAGCTCCGCCTCCGCGTCGCCCGACCCGGGAACGAAGCGTGTCCGCAGGATCTCCGGGCCCGGCCGGGTCTCGTACGGGTTGGACGGGAACCACTGGCTGTAGGTGTCCCCCCACATCTTCTGCAGGGCGTGGGGGAACGGCCCGGTGTTGCTGAACACCGCCCACGTCCCGGCCGGGACGTGCAGGATCTCCAGGTCGTCCGGGACGACCGCATCCTCCCGCGCCACCACCGCGTGCCAGTAGTCGAGTTCGGACCCCTCCTCCCGATTGGGCGAGAAGTCGTCGGTCACCGACACGATGCCGAGCGGGTCCTTGCCGGTCAGGGCCGTGATCCGCTCGACGGTCTCCGCACCGAGCCCCTTGATGAACTCGGCGATGTGCGGGTTGACCCCCTGATAGATCAGCGGTACCCGGGCCTTCCGGCCGACGATCCGGAAGGCCGGCTTCTCGGTGATCCGGTACTCCATGCTGCTGCTTCCCTCCACGACGAGTCTGAAGGACATCCGGGGCTGGGAGATGAGCGCCGCACCGTCGCGCCGGGCCTCCCCGGGCCCGACCCCGTGCATCGACCGGAACGCCCGGGCGAACGCCTCTCCCGAGGTGTAGCCGTACCGGACCGCGATGTCGAGCAACGTCCGCCCGCCGCCGAGCACTTCGGCCCCGGCGACGGTCAGCCGCCGGCGCCGGACGTACTCCGACAGCGGCATCCCGGCGAGCATCGAGAACAGCCGCCGGAAGTGGTACTCCGACGTCATCGCGGTCCGAGCCAGCTCGGCCACGTCGATCTCCTGGTCTAGGTTCCGTTCGATGTCCTCCATCGCCCGGTTCAGGTGCTCCAGCACGCCGACCCCGTCCTTCCCTTACTGATCACACCGTAGGAAGGACCAACCTTGCCGCACCCGACGATCGGTGCCCGATCCGGTCGGGTGCCGAACCGGTCCGGTGCCGAACCGGTCCGGTCCCGGTCGCCGGGGGACGGAAGGACGAGAGGGCTCAGACCAGGCCGTGGGCCAGCATCGCGTCCGCGACCAGTTCGAAGCCCGCGATGTTCGCGCCCACCACGTAGTCGCCCGGGTGCCCGTAGCGCTCGGCGGTGGTGAAGCAGGAGTCGTGGATGTGCTTCATGATCCCGGCCAGCCGCTCCTCGGTGCGCTCGAAGGTCCAGGAGTCGCGCGAGGCGTTCTGCTGCATCTCCAGCGCGCTGGTCGCGACGCCGCCCGCGTTGGCCGCCTTGCCCGGGCCGAAGGCGACCCCGGCCTCCTGGAGGACCCGCACGGCCTCGGGGGTGGTGGGCATGTTGGCGCCCTCGGCGACCGCCAGCACGCCGTTCCGGACCAGGGCGAGCGCGTCGGCCTCGGTCAGCTCGTTCTGGGTGGCGCAGGGCAGCGCGACCTCGCAGGGCACGCTCCACACGCCCGGGCCCTCGACGAACCGCACGTGGCTGCCGCGCAGTTCGGCGTAATCGGAGACCCGGCCGCGCCGGATCTCCTTGACCTCCTTGAGCAGGTCGAGGTCGATGCCCTTCTCGTCGACCACGTAGCCGGAGGAGTCGGAGCAGGTCAGCACGGTCGCGCCGAGCTGCTGGGCCTTCTCGATCGCGTACACGGCCACGTTGCCGGAGCCGGAGACGACCACCCGGCGCCCGTCCAGGTCGTCACCCCGGCTGCGCAGCATCTCGGCGGTGAACATCACGCAGCCGTAGCCGGTGGCCTCGGTGCGGACCTGCGCGCCGCCCCAGCCGAGGCCCTTGCCGGTGAGCACGCCGGCCTCGTAACGGTTGGTGATCCGCTTGTACTGGCCGAAGAGGTAGCCGATCTCCCGGCCGCCGACGCCGATGTCACCGGCCGGCACGTCGGTGTGCTCGCCGAGGTGACGGTACAGCTCGGTCATGAAGGACTGGCAGAACCGCATGATCTCCGCGTCCGAACGGCCCTTGGGGTCGAAGTCGGAGCCGCCCTTGCCGCCGCCGATCGCCAGCCCGGTGAGGGCGTTCTTGAAGATCTGCTCGAAGCCGAGGAACTTGATGATGCCGAGGTTCACCGAGGGGTGGAAGCGCAGGCCGCCCTTGTAGGGGCCGAGGGCGCTGCTGAACTCCACCCGGAAGCCGCGGTTCACGTGGATGTCACCCGAGTCGTCCGTCCACGGCACCCGGAACATCAGCTGCCGCTCGGGCTCGCAGATCCGCTCGACGAGCCGGGCGTCGAGGAGTTCGGGGCGGTGGGCGAGCACCGGGGCGAGGGTTTCCAGCACCTCGTGGACCGCCTGGTGGAACTCCTCCTCGCCCTTGTTGCGGCGGACCACGTCCGCGTAGAGCGCCTCGATCGCGCGCTGCTCGGCGTCGAAGCGGGACTGCGGGCCGGGGACGGAGGAGGCGGAGGGGGTGGTGACGCGGCTCGTGGGCATCTGATCAGGACCTTCCGTTGGTCGTCGGTGGTCGTGCGCAAGGCGTTCCCGTGCCCAGGAAACACGGGGAAGTCTCGCAGTGACCACACCTCGACTCCCATCCCTTCCACATGCTGGACCGCCGCGAACGGGAACAGACGGGACGGGTGGAGTGTTGTGCGCCACGAGTGCCGAGCCGGGCACCATCCGTAAGCAGTTGTTCAAATTGGAACAACCTAGTACGGTCAACACCCGATCCATCCGGATCCCCGATCCAACCCGGTCCACCCCCGATCGACGGAGGCCCACCCATGCCGCAGCCCGGCTCCGCCACGGTGCGCTCGCGTGTGCGCATCCCGCTGACCTTCCCGGACGGCTACCGCGCCGAGGCGGAGGTCTTCACCTTCCACGGCCTCGCCGACGGCGCCGAGCACCTGGCGCTCGCCCTCGGCACGGTCCCGGACGGCGGAACGCCGCTGGTGCGGCTGCACTCCGAATGCCTGACCGGCGACGTCTTCGGCTCGGACCGCTGCGACTGCGGCCCGCAGCTGCGCGAGTCGGTGGAGCTGATCAGCGAGGCCGGCGGCTACCTGCTCTACCTGCGCCAGGAGGGCCGGGGCATCGGGCTGTACAACAAGCTCGACGCCTACGCGTTGCAGGACTCTGGACTGGACACGTACGACGCCAACCTCGCGCTCGGCCTCCCCGAGGACGGCCGGGACTACACCGCGGCCGCTCAGATGCTCGCCGCGCTCGGCATCGACGGCCTGGGCGGCCTCGACGGCACGGGCGGCCTCGACGGCACGGGCGGCATCGACCTGCTGAGCAACAACCCCGACAAGGCCGCGCAGTTGACCGGGCTCGGCGTCACCGTACGGCGGCGGGTGCCCACCGGCGTCCACCTTTCGGCGACCAACGTCCGATACCTGACGGCGAAGGTGGAGCGGACCGGGCACTCGATCGAGCTCACTCGGCTGGTCGGCTGACCATCGCGGCCGGCGGTCGGGCGACGGTCGGACGCGGTGGGACGCGCGGCGAACAGATGACAACGGACAGATAACAGATGACAGATTTCGAAATCTGTCATCTGTTATCTGTCACCCGTTGCCCGTCACCTGTCAGCCGCCCGCCCTCGCACCGTCCACAGCACCCCGTACGCCGCCAGCGGCAGCGCCACCAGCAGCGCGGCCCAGAAGGCCCCGTGCCCCCACCAGCCCGCGATCGCGGCGAACAGTCCCTCGAACACCGGGATCCGCAGCGCCTCCACCGGCCCCAGCGCCCCGGGCCAGGCCCCCAGGAAGAGCGTCCCGAGGATCCAGACGACGAACAGCATCCGCGCGGTGACCAGCGTCCCGAGGGTGCTCAGCAGCGACGCCGTCGCCAGCAGGATCACGAACCCCGCCTGGTAGGACGCTCCGGTCTGGCCGGTCCCCCAGGAGTCCGGCGTCCGGTGCACCCCGGTGGCCGCGAGCCGCACCTCCACGGCCGCCCAGAGCAGCAGCACCAGCACGCCGGTGCCGGTGAGCGCGAACCGGAGCCGGTCGCGCGTCCCCGCCCGGCCCGGCCGCCACGCCCCGGAGGCGGCCGCCTCCGGCAGCGGTCGCCCCGCCGCCCGCGCGGCGCGCCGGTCGAGGTCCCGCCAGCCCTCCCGGACCTGCCGCCGGGCCCGGTGGGCGGGCTTGAGCAGCCGGTCGCAGGCCCGCTCGATCAGCACGAAGGCCACCACGACCGCGATCACCGCCACGATCCCGGCCCAACTCCCCATCCCGCCCTCGAACATGACCACCCGCTCGGCCACCGGCTGCGGCGCCTCCACCGCCGTCATCGGCGGTCCCAGCCGCAGGTAGCCGATCGCGAGGGCGCCCACACCGGTCAGCAGGGCCGTGCCGAAGCCGACCCGGGCCGGGAAGAAGGCGAGCACGGCGGCCGCCACGAAGGCCGCGCCGAGTTTGCCGACCACCTGCTCCGCCGCGCGCTGCCCGCCGGAGTGCAGCGGCCCGCCGAACAGGTCCGGCGAGAGGTCCAGCTGGTGCCCGGCCTCGACCGGCAGGCGCAGCACCGCCCCCGCCCACAGCAGCAGCCCCAGGCCCAGTACCAGCAGCGCGACCGCCGCCACCCGGCGCGGCACCATGGTGCGGGCGTACGGCCACCAGAGCCGCAGCCGGGCCGCCCAGTCCACCGGCGGCCGTTGACGCCGCTCCCGCCACAGCCGGGCCGCCCGCCCGACCCGCGCCCGCCCCTCCCGCAGCACGCCCGCCTCCGGCTCGGGCCGCTCGACCCGCCCGCGGCCCCGCCGTCGCAGCGCCTCCGCGGCGACCATCGCCGCCCGTCCCGCGACCTGCCCCTGGTCGGCCCCGACCGCCCGCCGCCGCAACGCCGACCAGCGGCGCCGCACCACGTCCCGCGGGGTGGCCGCCTCCGGGTCGGGCGCCGGCCGCCGCGCCGCCGAGCGCACCGCCGTACGCGCCCCGGCACCCGCCGTCAGGGCCCCGTCCACCACCGCCGCCGCGACCACCGCGGCGAGTTCCGAGACCCGTACGGGCAGGGGCAGTCGGTGCAGCGCGGCGGGCAGCGGGGAGAGCCTGCCGAGCAGCCGGTACCGCTCCTCCGGGCGGATGCTCAGCCAGACCGCCAGCCGGTGCGCCTCCTCCCGCTCCTCGGGGCTGAGCCCGCCGTCACCGCGGCGCCCGCCGCCGACCGTACGGGCCGTGCGCTCGACCTCGGCGAGCACCTCCGGGAGCGCCGCGAGGGCGAGCAGCCGCGAGCAGTGCTCGCCGGAGCACTCGGGGTGGAAGCAGTCGTAGCGCGCGGCGACGGCCGGGGCGCCGCCGCGGACCAGTTCGTCGACGAAGGCGGCGCCGTCCGGTTCGGTGGCGATGCGCTCCAGCCCGGCCGGGTCGATCGGCCGGTCGCGGTAGTGCGGGACGGCGGACGGCGCGTAGGCCGCGCCGAGGGCGAGCACGGCGACGGCGGCCACGGCCTCCCGCCGGGAGCCGGGCGCGCGGACCACGTCGGTGAGGTAGTGCAGGTCGAACACGGAGTCCTTGACCTCGTCGCGCAGCCAGTCGCGCAACCGCTCGGCCCCCACCGCCGCCAGCCAGCGCGCGGCCGCACCGGAGTTGCGCAACAGCACCTCGGTGAGCCGGACCGGGTCGGTGAACGGGTCGCCGAGGAAGGTGATCGGCCGACGCGCCTGCGGGCGGCGCCGGACCACCGCCGGGCTGCCGCCGGCCAGCCAGCTGCGAACCTCCGGGGCGGTCCAGCGGTCCTCCGGCTTCTTGGTGAACAGGCCCTGGAGGAGGAGAAGTTGGCGAGGGTCGGTGACCGCGGTGAGGTCCACCTCCTCGCCCATGACCAGTTCCAGCTCCAGGTCGTGGTCGGCGGCCCGCTCACCGTCCGCGCCGACGAACCGGGGGCGGCCGACGAACAGCTCGTAGAGCACGTTGCCGAGGCCCCACCAGGGCCCGGCCTCGTGGTTCTTGCCGGCCAGTTGCTCGGGTGCCATGTAGGCGACGGTGACCATCATCGCGGAGGTGAAGCGGCGGCTGTCGGTGAGCCGGTCGACGCCGCCGAAGTCGGCGATCACGAACTCCCCGGGCCCGCGGCCGGGCCGGACCAGGATGTTGGCGGGCTTGAAGTCCAGCGGGTTGCGCTGGATCCGCCGTTGCCAGAACTCCAGCAACGACACCAGCTCGTAGACGATCTGCTCGACCGTCCGGGGATCGGTGTGGGCGCCGCTGCGGCGCAGCTCGGCGACGTGCGCGGAGAGGGTGACCGGTAGGTACTCCATCGCCACCCAGTCGACCAGCGCGCCGTGGTGGCGGACCCGGCCGAAGTCGATCAGGTGCGGGACGTGCCGCCGGAAGCCGTCGTTGCGCAGGTGGGCGAGCAGCTCGTGGTCCATCGGCTGGCCGACGACGGACACCTTGACCGCGGCGTCGGCGCCGCCGTCGGTGCGCCGGACGTACCAGACGGTGCCCTCGGCGCCGGCGCCCGCCTTGCCCAGGGGGGTGAACCGGGCGCGCAGGGCGTCGGGGAAGCCGTCCTCGGACGGGTCACTGTGCGGGGCCGCAGTGCCAACAGGCCCGGGGCCGCCGTTCGGGGTCGCAGCACCAACGGGCCCCGGGCCGCCGTTCGGGGCCGCAGTGCCGCCGGGCGCGGGGCCGCCGTTCGGGGTCGGCCCCGGGCCGATGTTGTCCTGCCAGGACGGACCCCGGCCGCCCCGTGGCCGCACCACCTCGGTGTCGGCCTCCGGGTCGAACCGGCCCGGGGCGCCGGGCCGGACCCTGGTCGCGGCCTCCGGGTCGTGGCGGGGTCCGGGCATCCGCCGGGTGGCGGCCTCCGGGTCCACCACGGCGGTCGGCCGGGCGCCGAGCCGGGACGCCCGGTCCGCGCCCGCCTCCGCACCGGGCCGGACACCGCGCCGCCGGTCCCACGAGCCCCGGAACCGCGAGCCCCGCTCCCGCGATCCCCAGTCCACCCTGGTCCGCGGCGGCTCCTCCGGCGTTCCCTGGCGTCGGTCCTCCCCGACCGGCCCGGCGTCCTCCGTTGCGCCCATGGCGGCGCTCCCCTCCCCGTGCCCCGGGGCCGGTGCGAGGGCCGTGACCACGGGCGCACCGGTGCCGGGTGGTGATTTTGACGCGTCATCATCCCGCAGACGGGGCAGCGCCGCAGGGCGGTTTCCGCAACGCTTCCCGAACGGTTGCCGGACCGGAACGAAGGTCAGGACGTCGGGAAGGGGGCAGAGGATTCGAAGCCCGGGAACTTCGAAGCCCGGGAACTTCGAAGGCCGCGAGCTGGGCCCCCGGGATCAGCCCTCCTCGACCGGACGCCCCTCGGGCTCCTCGACGATCCGGCGGGCGATCTCGGCGGGCCGCACCGGGCGGCCGAAGTGCCAGCCCTGCGCCCAGTCGCAGCCCATCCCGCGCAGTCGCTCGGCGTCCTTGCGGGTCTCCACGCCCTCCGCGGTGACGTTCAGTCCGAGCGTGTGCGCCATCGACACCAGGCCGCTGACGATCCGCCACCCGGTGGCCCCGTCCTTCGCCGGGTCGTGGAGGTCGCCGACGAAGGAGCCGGCGATCTTCAGTCCGGAGACCGGCAGGTCGCGCAGGTAGGCGAGGTTGGACCAGCCGGTGCCGAAGTCGTCCACCGCCAGCGACACCCCGAGGTCGACCAGCCCGTGCAGGGTGCGCAGCGCCTCGTCCTCGGGGCCGACCACGGTCGACTCGGTGATCTCCAGCTGCAGCCGGGCCGGGTCCAGGCCGGTGCTGTCCAGGATCCGGCCGAGGTCGGTGACCAGCGCGGCGCTGCGTGCCTGCCGTACGGCCAGGTTGACGTTCAGCTGCGGTGCGGCGTCGCCGTACTGCTTGATCCACTCGGCGGCCTGGCCGCAGGCCTGCTCCAGCACCCAGCGGCCGAGCGGCATGATCAGCCCGGTCTCCTCGGCGGTGGTGACGAACTCGTCCGGGCCGAGCACGCCGAGCTGCGGGTGGCGCCAGCGCACCAGTGCCTCCACGGCGGCCATCCGGCCGTCGGCGAGGCGGTGGAGCGGCTGGTAGTCGATGAAGAACTCGCCGCGGTCCAGGGCGGCCGGCATCCGGACCGAGACCGCGTAGCGGCTGACCGCGCGGGCGTTCTCCTTGGGGTCGAAGAGCGTCCAGCGGCCGCGGCCGGCCTCCTTGGCGCGGTACAGCGTGAGGTCGGCTGCCCGGACGGCGGCGCCGGGCGTGGTGGTGGACACCCGCCGCTCCAGCACGCCGACGCTGGCGCCGACGGCGAGCTTGTGGTCGCCGATCAGCACCGGTCCGGCCAGCGCCTTGAGCACGGTCTTGGCGGCGGCCACCGCTTCCTGTTCGCCGCGGCAGTTCTCCAGCAGGACGACGAACTCGTCGCCGCCGAGCCGGGCGACCAGGTGGCCGAGCGGGGTGAGGGCGGCCTTCAGCCGGGCGGCGACGGCGGACAGCAACTGGTCGCCCATGTCGTGGCCGAGGCTGTCGTTGACCACCTTGAAGCCGTCGAGGTCGACGTAGCACAGGCCGAAGCGGGCGCCCGGCTCCGGGGCCTCGAACAGCTTCTCCAGCCGTTCGAAGAAGGCGGCGCGGTTGGGAAGACCGGTCAGCGGGTCGTGGGTGGCCTGGTGGCGCAGCCGCTCCTGGAGCCGGTAGCGGTCGGTGATGTCCTCCAGCATGGCGACCTGGTACTGCGGGACGCCGTCGTCGTCGCGGATCAGCGAGACGGTCAGGTGGGTCCAGATGATCTCGCCGTCCTGGCGGTAGTACGGCTTGTCGAACTGGAAGTACTCACGCTTGCCGCTGATCAGCTCCTCGTACGCCTCCCAGACACCTGGGGTGTCCTCGGGGTGGACGAGGTCGCCGACCCGGCGGCCGATCATGTCCGCCGGGCTCGCGCCGAACAGCTCCTGCAGGGCCTTGTTGACGGCCAGGATGTTGCCGTCGGTGTCACCGATGCCGATGCCGATCGCGGCGCTCTCGAACAGGGCGCGGAACCTGGCCTCGGAGGCGCGCAGGGCGCGCTCGGCCTCCTTGCGGGCGGCGTCGGCGGCGGTGCGGATGGCCTCCTGCTCGCTCAGGGTGCGCTCGCGCAGGGCGTTCGCCCAGCCGGCCGCGAAGGCGCCGGTGAGGGCGGGGCCGCGGTCGTCGCCGATCGGCTGGGACTGCAGCAGTTCGACCGCGCGGGCGAGCAGGCCGGGGTCGGTGAAGTGCGCGTCGACCAGTTCGGCGCCGGCCTGGGCGGCCAGCCGGGGCTGGAAGGGCTCGTCCAGCTGGGCGCGGTGCAGCAGCGCGGCGGTGCGCGCCACCAGCCGGCCGAGCACTCCGGGGTGGACGACGGTGCCGTGGTCGGCGGAGAGCAGCCGGGACCAGTCCTCGTGGAACCGCTCGGCGGCGCTGTTCGCCGGGGTCGCGCCGCTCATCCGGCCGCCCCGGCTCTGCGCCCGGTGGCGTCGGACGTTCGGTGGGGCGTACGGCCGCCGGTTGCGCGCCCGGTGCGAACGTTCAAGCGCGGAACCCCACGCCCGCCACCCCGGCGATCCGCTCGGGGTGCTCGCCGACCGTGCCCGGCTGGTCCGGGCGCCACTGCGGCAGCGGGACCACGCCCGGCTCGACCAGTTCGAAGCCGGTGAACATGGCGGTGACCTGCTCGTTGGTGCGCATGGTCAGCGGGGTCGGGGTCATCCGGTAGAGCTTCTGGTGGTCCTCGGCCTGGTCCGGCCGGGCCTCCAGGGAGGCGTGCGAGAGGGCCAGCGCACTGCCGGCCGGGAGCCGGTCGCGGATCGTGGCGATCAGTTTCCAGGGGTCCTCGTCGTCGCTGACGAAGTGGGCGACGGCCACCAGCAGGACGGCGACCGGCTCGCCCTCGGCCAGCAGCGCGGCCACCTCGGGGCGGTCCAGCAGGTCCTCGACGTCGCGCAGGTCGGCCTGGACGACGGTGTTGTCCGGATCTCCCTCCAGCAGCAGGCGGCTGTGGGCGACGGCGACCGGGTCGCGGTCCACGTAGACGACCTTCACCCCGGGGCGGATCGCGCGGGCGATCTCGTGCACGGCGCCGAAGGTGGGGATGCCGGAGCCGATGTCCAGGAAGCGGGTGATGCCCTGTTCGGCGAGGAAGGTCACGGCGCGGCGCAGGAAGGCCCGGTTGGAGCGCATGATCTGGGGCAGCTCGGGCCACAGGGCGAGCGCCTTGCGGGCCATCTCGCGGTCGACCTCGAAGTTGTGGGAGCCCCCGAGGTAGTAGTCGTAGACCCGCGCGGCGTTCGGTTTGTCCAGGTCCGTACCTTCCGGTACCCAGCTCGGTCGCCGCATGCCTGTGACTCCTTCACTCCGGTTCCGGGGGCGCAGCGCCTGGTGATGCTGCCGTGACTCATGAGACTACAAGCACACGAGATCCTGCCCCGCACCCCGAACGGGTGCAAGCGGAGTGCGCACTTCCCCGTGATCTGCGTGCTTTGCCCAGAATTCTCCTCAGGTTCGTTCGCGGTCGAGGAGCGCCGGGGCGGCGTGATCCGGGCCACGCACGCCGACTCGGTGCCCGCGCCGACCGTTCGCGACCGTTGGCGCTCGTTCGGCCCTCGGGTGGCGGGTGCCCGACTAGGGTGGGCCCGTGGATCCCAACCACTACCGCTTCCGGGGCGTGTGGCGGCTCGCGGCGCCCGCGTCGGCGGTGTTCGCGGCGCTGGAGGACGTCCGGAGCTACCCGCTGTGGTGGCCCGAGATCCGGGAGGCCCGGGAGACCGAGCCGGACGCCGGGGTGGTGGTGGTCCGCGCGCTGCTGCCGTACCGGCTGGTGATCGGCCTGGAGACGCGACGGCGCGACCCGGCGGCCGGGGTGCTGGAGGCCGCGATGCGGGGCGACCTCGACGGGTGGTCGCGGTTCACCGTCACGGCGGACGGGCCGGGCGGCGCGGGCTGCCGGGTGCTGTTCGAGGAGGACACCCGGCCCGGCAAGCCGTTGCTGCGGCGCCTCGCCCTGCCGCTCCACCCGGTGTTCCGCGCCAACCACGCCGTGATGATGCGCCGGGGACGGCGAGGGCTGGCGGCGTACCTGGCGGGCGGTGGCCGGCCGGAGGTGACGGACGGCGGACGGACGGACGACGGACGGGAGACGGCGAACAGATGACAGCTGACGACTTTCAGCAAACAGATGACAACTTTCGAAATCTGTCAGCTGTCAGCCGTCCGCCCCTGCCACCTTCCCCTCCCCCGCTTACCCCTCCCGCCTCCTCCCCCTTCTCCCCCTTCTCCCCCTTCTCCTTCGACACCCCCTTCGACCGCACCGGCACCGGCAGCAGCAAGTGGTCCCGGACCACCGCCCCCGGGGTGATCCCGATGGGCCTGGCGGACATGGACCTGCCCGGCCCGCCCGCCGTCGCCGAAGCCCTGGAACGGCGCGCCCGCCACCGCGCCTACGGCTACACCGTCTGCGACCCGGCCGGGCGGACCCTGGTCGCCGACTGGTACCGCGCCCGGCACGGCGCCGACGTCGACCCGGACTGGGTCCTGCTGCTCCCCTGCGGCCCGCGCACCGCCCTTCGCCTCCTCCTGGAGACCGTACGCACGGACGCCCCGCGTCCGCAGGCCCCCGCCCTCTTCCCCACCCCCGAGTGGGGCGGCTTCGCCCAGCTCTGCCGCGCGGCCCGCCTCCCGTACCGCGAACTGCCGCTGCACACCGGCCCGGACGGCTACCGCGCCCCGCACGGCCCGCTCCCCGGTCCGGCGTCCGCCGTGCTGCTGAGCAACCCCCACAACCCCTCCGGCACGGTCTGGCCGGCCGGCGACCTACGGCGCCTGGCCGAGCGGGCCGCCGAGGCGGACGCCCTGTTCGTCTCGGACGAGGTGCACGGCGACCTCACCCACCCCGGCCGGGCCCACCCCGTCGCCGTCACCACCGTCGACCCCGCCCTCCGGCACCGCGTCGTCACCCTCGGCTCCGTCGGCAAGACCTTCAACTGCTCCGGCATTCCGAGCAGTTACGCTCTCGTCCCCGACCCCGGGCTACGCGCCCGGCTCACCGACACCCTGGCCGGCTACGGCCTCTGGGAGGGCGGCCTGCTGGAGCAGACCGTGCAGCGCGCCGCACTCGCCGAGGGCGGCCCCTGGCTGGACGCGCTGCTCGCCCACCTCGCCGCCGCCCGTACCCGGCTCACCGACCGCCTCGGCCCCGCCGTCCGCTCCACCCCGCACGCCTCCTACCTGCTCTGGCTGGACGCTGCCGCCCTCGGCCTGCCGCCCGCCGCCGCCCGCGCGGCGCTGGTGGAGCGCTGCGGCCTGGAGGCCTCCGACGGCACCGAGTTCGGCCCCGGCGGCGCGGGCTTCCTGCGTCTCAACTACGCCCTGCCGGGCCCCGTCCTGGACACCGTCCTGGCGCGGCTGGACCGGCTGTGACCGGGGCATGTGCCCCGGTCGAACACGCCCCCGGCGCTCTGTCCACACCACCTCCGAACCCCCGGATTCACCCGATCGCCACGTCCCTGACCTGCCTGAACGAACATTCACGCGATATTTGCGAAGCGGCCTCGCATGCTCCGTAGCAGACTGGGCAAGGTAGACCGGGCCGCAATCGTGATCCCGAGGACGGTGAGTCCGGTGATACCGACATCCCGCACCACTCCACCCAACCGCCAGAGCACGCAGCCGCCCCCCACAGGGGTCACCCCGCTGACCGAATCGGGGGCGCGCAGCCATGTGTCGGGCGTCTGTTTCAAGATCGGACCGCCCGGTCTGGTGGGTGTCGAGGTCGAGTGGTTCGTCCATGACGACCGATGTCCCACCCGTCCCGTCCAGCCGGAACTGATCCACGCCGCGCTGGAGTCGCTGCCCCTCGGCGGCCCCGACGGCACCTCGCTCCCCTCCGGTTCGCGCCTCACGCTCGAACCCGGCGGACAGGTCGAGCTCAGCTCCCCGCCCGCCACCGGCCTCCTGGCCTGCGTCGACGACACCCGTCGCGATCTGACCGCCCTGCGGGCCGCCTTCGCGGCGCAGGGCCTGCGACTCACCGGCACCGGCACGGACCCGCTCGCCCGCCCCCGCCGGATGGTGCTGGACCATCCCCGCTACCTCGCGATGGAGCGCTTCTTCGAATCGGCCGGCCCCTGGGGCCGGGTCATGATGACCGGCACCGCGTCCGTGCAGGTGTGCCTGGACGCCGGCGACTCGGAGGGTCCGCAGGCGGCCGAACGGCGCTGGCAGCTGGTCCACCGGCTCGGCCCCGTGCTGGTCGCCGCCTTCGCCAACTCCCCGTTGCTGGACGGAAAGCCGACCGGCCACCGGTCCACCCGGCAGACCGTCTGGTCCCGGATGGACCCGACCCGCACCCTCGCCCCCGAGCCCGACCACGGTGACCCGCGCGAGGCCTGGGCCCAGTACGTGCTGGACGCCCAGGTCCTGTGCGTGCGAAGGCCGGAGGGGCTGCCCTGGACGGCCCCGCCCGACCTCACCTTCCGCGACTGGATCCGCGGCGGCGGTGAACGACCGCCCACACTCGCCGACTTGGAGTACCACTGCACCACCCTGTTCCCCCCGGTGCGCCCGCGCGGCCACCTGGAGCTGCGGATGATCGACGCCCAGCCCGGGGACGGCTGGATGGTGGTCACCGCTCTGGTCACCGCACTGCTGGACGACCCGGTGGCCGCCGACACCGTGTTCGCCGCCCTGGAACCGCTGGACGCCTTCGACCGGCAGCAGGGCGCAGCCGCCCCGCGCCCGCCGCGCAGCGCCGCCTGGCGACGCGCCGCCACCCTCGGCGTCGCCGACCCCGAGCTGCGCCGCGCCGCCCTCACCTGCTTCGCCGCCGCCGACGCGGCGCTGGGCCGCCTGCCCGGCGCCGGGTGGCTGCGCGCCGCCGTCGCCGAGTTCGCCGAGCGCTACCCCGCGCGCGGCCGCTGCCCGGCCGACGACCAGCTGGACGCCCTGCGGTCCGGCACCCGACGCACTCCGCAGGAGGAGGCATCATGACCGACGTTCGACCGCCCGCCGCCCCGGCCACGGGTACGACGGGCACCGAGGCGCTGCGCGAGGCCATCGCCGCCGAACTGCTCGCCGCCCGCGCCCGGACCGCCGCGCTGACCGACTGCGTCGAGGACGCCGACCTCACCGCCCAGCACTCCCCGCTGATGTCCCCGCTGGTCTGGGACCTCGCGCACATCGGCAACCAGGAGGAGCTCTGGCTGCTGCGCAACGTCGGCGGCCGCGACCCGATGCACCCCGAGATCGACCCGCTGTACGACGCGTTCCAGCACCCCCGGGCCGAGCGCCCCGCCCTGCCGCTGCTGCCGCCCGCCGAGGCCCGCGGCTACGCCCACGAGGTGCGCGGCCGGGTGCTGGACCTGCTGGCCGCCAGTCCGTTGGAGGGCGCACCGCTGCTGGACGCCGGGTTCGCCTTCGGGATGATCGCCCAGCACGAACAGCAGCACGACGAGACGATGCTGATCACCCACCAGCTCCGCCGGGGCGAACCCGCCCTGGCCGCTCCCCCGCCGCCGCCCGCCCCCGCCGACGCGGCCGCCCTGCCGGCCGAAGTGCTGATCCCGGCGGGCCCGTTCACCATGGGCACGGACACCGAACCGTGGGCGCTGGACAACGAGCGCCCGGCGCACACCGTCGACCTCCCGGCCTACTACCTGGACACCACCCCGGTCACCAACGCCGCCTACCAGCGCTTCATCGCCGACGGCGGCTACGACGACCCGCGCTGGTGGACCGAGGAGGGCTGGCAGCACCGCCTGCGGGCCGAGCTGTCCGCCCCGCTGTTCTGGAAGCGCCGGGACGGCCAGTGGCTTCGCCGCCGCTTCGGCACGGTCGAGCCCGTCCCGCCGGACGAGCCGGTGCTGCACGTCAGCTGGTACGAGGCGGACGCGTACGCCCGCTGGGCCGGGCGGCGGCTGCCGACCGAGGCCGAGTGGGAGAAGGCGGCCCGGCACGACCCGGCCACCGGCCGCTCCCGCCGCTACCCCTGGGGCGACGGGCCGCCCGGCCCCGAGCAGGCCAACCTCGGCCAGCGCCATCTGCGCCCGGCCGCCGCCGGCAGCTACCCGGACGGACAGTCCCCGTACGGCGTGAGGCAGTTGATGGGCGACGTGTGGGAGTGGACGGCCAGCGACTTCCGCCCCTACCCGGGCTTCCGGGCCTGGCCCTACAAGGAGTACTCGGAGGTCTTCTTCGGGCCGGAGTACAAGGTGCTGCGCGGCGGCTGCTTCGCGGTGGCACCGGTCGCCTGCCGGGGCACCTTCCGCAACTGGGACTACCCCGTCCGGCGGCAGATCTTCTCCGGCTTCCGCACCGCCCGCAGCCCGGAGGAGACCTGATGTGCCGTCACCTCGCCTACCTGGGCGAGCCGGTGGCACCGCAGGAGCTGCTGGTGCACCCGCCGTACGCGCTGTACCGGCAGTCCTGGGCGCCCCGGACCCAGCAGTACGGGACGGTCAACGTGGACGGCTTCGGGCTGGGCTGGTACGCGGACGGCGACGAACTGCCCGCCCGCTACCGCCGGGCCGGGCCGATCTGGGCGGACGCGACCTTCGCCGACCTCGCCCGGGTGATCCGCACCCGGGCGCTGCTGGCGGCCGTCCGCTCCGCCACCGAGGGCTGTGCGGCGGGCGAGGGCGCGGCCGCGCCGTTCGCCGCCGAGCGCTGGCTGTTCAGCCACAACGGCGCGGTGGCCGGCTGGCCCGGCAAGCTGGACGCGCTGGCCGCCCTGCTGCCGCCCGCCGAGCTGCTGGAGCTGGAGGCCCGCACCGACTCGGCCCTGCTGTGGGCGCTGACGCTGCACCGGCTGCGTCGGGGCGCCGGCCTCGGTGAGGCGCTGGCGGGCACGGTGGCCGACGTCGCCGCACACACCACCGGCCGGGTCAACCTGCTGCTCACCGACGGCACCGCGCTCGCCGCGACCACCTGGGGCGACACCCTGCACCACCGCAGCCTGCCCGGCCTGGGCACGGTGGTGGCCTCGGAGCCGTACGACGACGACCCGGGCTGGACGTCCGTCCCGGACGGCTCCCTGCTGCTGGCCGACGCCGGGGGCGTCCGGGTCCGGCAGCTCCCCAGCCACTACTGACCATCCACTCTCCCTTCATCTTCTGAACAGAGGAACCACCCTGTCATGGACACCTTCGATCTCACCCGACTGCTGCCCGCCGACCACTTCAGCACCGCACTGCGCCACGACGTCCGGCAGGGCCTGACCGCCGCCCCCAAGTGGCTGCCGCCCAAGTGGTTCTACGACGCGCGGGGCAGCGAGCTGTTCGAGGAGATCACCCGGCTGCCCGAGTACTACCCGACCCGCGCCGAGCGGGCCATCCTGGCCGCCCGGGCCGACGAGATCGCCGCCGCCACCCGGGCCCGCACCCTGGTCGAGCTGGGCTCCGGCTCCTCCGAGAAGACCCGGCTGCTGCTGGACGCGCTGCGCGCGACCGACACCCTGGAGGACTACGTCCCGGTGGACGTCAGCGAGAGCGCGCTGACCTCGGCCGGCGCCGCGCTGGCCGCCGAGTACCCCGGACTGTCCGTGCACGGCGTGCTGGCCGACTTCACCGCCCGGCTCGGCCTGCCCCCGGAGGGCGGCCCCCGCCTGGTCGCCTTCCTCGGCGGCACCCTCGGCAACCTGCTGCCGAAGGAGCGCGCCGCCTTCCTGCGCGGGCTGCGCGCGGCCCTGGACCCGGGCGACTTCCTGCTGCTGGGCACCGACCTGGTCAAGGACCCGGCGGTGCTGGTCGCGGCGTACGACGACCGCGCCGGGGTGACGGCCGAGTTCAACCGCAACGTGCTCAACGTGCTCAACCGCGAGCTGGGCGCCGACTTCGACCCGGCCGCCTTCGAGCACGTCGCCCTCTGGGACCCGGAGCGGGAGTGGATCGAGATGCGGCTGCGCTCGCTGCGCTCGCAGACCGTGAAGATCCCGGCCCTGGACCTGCCGGTGCACTTCGAGCGGGGCGAGGAAATGCGCACCGAGGTCTCGGCCAAGTTCCGCCGGGAGCGGGTGGCCGAGGAGCTCACGGCGGCCGGGCTGCGGCTGACCCACTGGTGGACCGACGCCGGGGGCCGGTTCGGTCTCTCGCTGTCCGCCCCGGCGTGAGTCCTCGGGCCACAGCTGCCGGGGGGCCTCAATTTGCTTGTTCACCTTACGAATTCTCCGAGCAGGGCTTGGGCCTCCCCGCTTACAAGGGTTGAACGAATAGGGGTTACGATCTCGGCTACCGAGCTCAGCGTTGAGTACCAGGAGTCAAGATCGTGAGCGTCACCCAGAAGCCCTCCGGGGCGGCCGAGGCCACCGCGCCCGGCCGCCTCGGCTTCGTCGTCTTCATCACCGCCGCCGCGGCCCTCGGCGGCTTCCTGTTCGGCTACGACAGCTCCGTGATCAACGGGGCCGTCTCCGGCATCCAGGGGAAGTTCGGGGTGGGCAGCGGCGAGACCGGCCTGATCGTCTCCTCGGCGCTGCTGGGCTCGGCGGTCGGCGCCGCGCTGGCCGGCCGCTTCGCCGACCGCTACGGCCGCATCAAGGTCATGAAGGCGGGCGCCCTGCTGTTCGCCGTCAGCGCCGTCGGCTCGATGCTGCCCTTCTCCCCCTGGGACCTCGCCCTGTGGCGCGTCCTCGGCGGCGCGGCCATCGGCATCGCCTCGGTGATCGCCCCGACCTACATCGCCGAGGTCGCCCCGACCAAGTACCGGGGCCGCCTGGCCTCCTTCCAGCAGGCCGCGATCGTGCTCGGCATCGCGATATCCCAGCTGGTCAACTGGGTGCTGGCGGACGCCGCCGGCGGCGACACCCGCGGCCACCTGCTCGGCCTGGAGGCCTGGCAGTGGATGCTCGGCATCTGCGTCGTCCCGGCCGTGGTGTACTTCGTGCTGTCCTCGGTGATCCCCGAGTCCCCGCGCTACCTGATCCAGGCCGAGCGCCTGGACGAGGCCCGCAAGGTGCTGACCGAGGTCGAGGGCGAGGGCGTCGACACCGACGCCCGGATCGCCGAGGTCCAGTCGCTGATCGCCTCCGACCACCGCCCGCGCTTCCGCGACCTGCTCGGCGGCCGCTTCGGTCTGCTCCCGATCGTCTGGGTCGGCATCGGCCTGTCGGTCTTCCAGCAGCTGGTCGGCATCAACGTGATCTTCTACTACTCGTCGATCCTGTGGCAGTCCGTCGGCATCGACCAGAGCAACTCGCTGCTGATCAGCTTCATCGGCTCGGTCATCAACATCCTCGGCACCGTGATCGCGATCCTGCTGGTCGACCGGATCGGCCGCAAGCCGCTCGCCCTGATCGGCTCGGCCGGCATGGCCGTCACCCTCGCCGCGGCCGGCTGGGCGTTCTCCTCGGCCACCGGCTCGGGCGACAACGTCTCGCTGCCCGACCTCCAGGGCACCGTCGCGCTGATCTCGGCCAACGCCTTCGTGCTGTTCTTCGCGATGTCCTGGGGCGTGGTCGTCTGGGTCATGCTCGGCGAGATGTTCCCCAACCGGGTTCGCGCCGCCGCGCTGTCCGTGGCCGCCTCCGCGCAGTGGATCGCCAACTGGGCCATCACCGTGTCGTTCCCGTCGCTCTCGCGCTGGAACCTCTCGGCGACCTACCTGGTGTACGCGGCCTTCGCGGCGCTGTCGATCGTCTTCGTGGCGAAGTTCATGAAGGAGACCAAGGGCGTCCGGCTGGAGGACATGGGCTGACCGGCCCGCCCACACCGGTCCGACGATCCCACGATCCGACGGTCCGGGCTTCGGCCCCCGCACCCTAGCGCGCTCGGCGCGGGTGCGGGGGCCGAATCGTTCACTCCCTGCGGCGGGTCCGCGGCCTCCGGTACTCCTGGGCGGCAGGAGGGATGTGTCCTTGATCTTCAACCGGCTCCGCACCCGCAGAACCGCCGCCGCCCCGAGCGGCGGCTGTCCGTACACCCACGCCCACCCCGCCCACGTGGTGCCGGGCGCTCCCCGGCAGCAGTCCGTACCGTACCGCCCAGCTGCGCAACTCCCTTACCCGGCAACGCTGTTCACCGACCCTGACCGGGCCGCCGAGTTCATCCGCCAGTTCCACCGGGAGCAGCCCGCGGCCGGCGACCCGGAGCCGAGGCTGCGCGCCGTCCGGGAGGAGATCGACCGCACCGGCAGCTACCGGCACACCCCCGCCGAACTGGCCCACGGCGCCAGGCTCGCCTGGCGCAACGCCGCCCGCTGCATCGGCCGGCTGTACTGGCGCAGCCTGGTGGTCCGCGACCTGCGCCACCTGTCCTCCGCCGACGACATCGCCGCCGAGTGCTTCGAGCACCTTCGGCTGGCGGGCAACGGCGGCCGGATCCGCCCGGTGGTCTCGGTGTTCGCCCCCGACCTCCCGGGCCGCCCGGCCGCCCGGATCCTCAACCAGCAGCTGGTCCGCTACGCCGGGCACCGGGTCGACGGCGCCGTCATCGGCGACCCGGCGGGCGCCGCGCTCGCCGCCCGGGCCCGTGAACTGGGCTGGAAGTGCGCCGAGGACCGCTTCGAGACGCTGCCGCTGCTGGTCCAGGAGCGGCCCGGCGAGCGCCCGCACTGGTACGAGCTGCCGGACGACACCACCCTGGAGGTGCCGCTGAGCCACCCCGAGCACGGGTGGTTCGCCGAACTCGGGCTGCGCTGGTACGCGGTGCCCGCGATCAGCGACATGACCCTGGAGATCGGCGGCGTCCGCTACCCCACCGCGCCGTTCAACGGCTGGTACATGGGCACCGAGATCGGCGCCCGCAACCTCGCCGACGCCGACCGCTACGACATGCTCGGCACCGTCGCCGAACGGCTGGGCCTGGACACCTCCAACGACCGCACGCTCTGGCGCGACCGCGCTCTGGTCGAGCTCAACCTCGCGGTGCTGCACTCCTTCCAGGAGGCCGGGGTGACGATCGCCGACCACCACACCGAGTCGGAGCGCTTCCTCAAGCACGTCGCCCAGGAACGGCGGCTCGGCCGGCCGACCCCGGCGGACTGGAGCTGGATCGTGCCCCCGGTCTCCGGCGGGCTGACGCCGGTCTACCACCGGTACTACGACCCGGTGGACCCGGACCAGCGCCCGGCCTTCCTCGTCCGCGAGCCCTGGTAGGACGCCACGCACCGCTGTCCGGGCACCGCCGTCCGGCGCGCCACCGCCGGCCGGGGCTACGGAAGCACCGCCCGGGGCTACGGAAGCACCGGGCGGGCGGCGAGGCGCTCGAAGCGCAGCGCGAGTCCGTCCAGCAGCGCCTCCAGCCCGGTCTCGAAGGCGCCCTCGTCGACCGTCCCCCGGTGCCCGGCCAGCCGGTGCGCCTCGCCGAGGTGCGGGTAGTCGGCCGCGTCGTAGACCTCGGCGTCGGCCGGGAAGCCGGCCGCGAAGGAGGCGAGTGCGGAGCCGGTGACGAAGTAGCGCATCAGCGCGCCGATCCGGGTGGCCTGGCCGCGCGGCCAGCCGGCCTCGACCAGGTGCCCGAAGACGGCGTCGGCCAGGCGCAGCGCGTTGGGCCGCCGCCCCGGCCCCTGGGCGAGCACCGGGACGATGTTGGGGTGGGCGGCCAGCGCGGCGCGGTAGGAGCGCGCCCACGCCCGCAGCGCCTCCGGCCAGGGGGTGTCCGGGCGGCCGAACATCGACAGGTCGACTTCCCCGATGACGCTGTCCACCACCGCGTCCAGGAGTTCGTCCTTGGTGGCGAAGTGGTTGTAGAGCGACGGCCCGCTGACCGAGAGCTCGGCGGCGAGGCGGCGGGTGGAGAGGACCTCCAGCCCTTCGCCGTCGATCAGCCGCAGGGCAGCGGCGACGATCCGGTCGCGGCTGAGCAGCGGGGTGCGCGGGCGGGCCATCGGGTCGCTACCTCCGGTCGGGTGGGTGAGGGACCGATTCTGGCAGGTGCCCCTTCCCAGCACGGCGGGTCGGAGCTACAGTCCCCTCGTAAAACTTGCAGCGCTAGTTTAACGAGGTGGGCACCGCCGTGAACCTGGAGTTGTCCGAGGAGCAGAGCGCCGTCCGGGACCTCGCCGCCGCTTTCACCGACCGCGAGATCGCTCCTCACGCCGCCGAGTGGGACCGCGTCGAGTCGGTGGACCGCGCGATCGTCGGCAAGCTCGGGAAGGTCGGCTTCCTCGGCCTGACCATCCCCGAGGAGTACGGCGGCAGCGGCGGCGACCACCTGGCGTACTGCCTGGTGCTGGAGGAGCTCGGGCGCGGCGACTCGGCCGTGCGCGGGATCGTCTCGGTCTCGCTCGGCCTGGTCGGCAAGTCGATCAACGGCTTCGGCACCGAGGAGCAGAAGCGGCACTGGCTGCCCCGGCTCACCTCGGGCGAGGCGCTCGCCTGCTTCGCGCTCACCGAGCCCGGCACCGGCTCGGACGCCGCCAACCTCACCACCCGGGCCGTCCGGGACGGCGACGACTGGCTGATCAGCGGCACCAAGACGTTCATCACCAACGGCACCTGGGCCGACGTCGCACTGGTCTTCGCCCGTACCGGCGGCAGCGAGCCCGAGCAGCGGGGCCACCGGGGCATCACCGCCTTCCTGGTCCCCACCGACCTGCCCGGCTTCGGCCGCACCGAGATCCACGGCAAGCTCGGCCTGCGCGGCCAGGCCACCGCCGAACTCGCCCTGGACGGCGTCCGGGTGCCCGACGGCGCCCGGCTCGGCGAGGTCGGCAAGGGCTTCACGGTGGCGATGGCCGCCCTGGCCAAGGGCCGGATGTCGGTCGCGGCCGGCTGCGTCGGCATCGCCCGCGCCTGCCTGGAGGCCGCCGTCCGGTACGCGGGCGAGCGCGAGCAGTTCGGCAAGCCGATCGCCTCCCACCAACTCGTCCAGGAACTGCTGGCCGGCATCGCGGTGGACGTCGAGGCCGCCCGGCTGCTCACCTGGAAGGTCGCCGACCACATCGAACGCGGCCTGCCGTTCGCCACCGAGTCCTCCGTCGCCAAGCTCTACGCGAGCGAGGCCGCCGTCCGGGCCGCCAACAACGCGCTCCAGGTGTTCGGCGGCTACGGCTTCCTCGACGAGTACCCCGTCGGCAAGTACCTTCGCGACGCCCGGGTGATGACCCTCTACGAGGGCACCAGCCAGATCCACCAACTGCTCATCGGGCGTGCCCTGACCGGCGTCAACGCCTTCTGAGAACCGCAAGCGCATCCCACCCCTCTCGACAAGGAGCACGACGTGCGCCCCGTCTACTTCGCCGCAGCCCGCCGCACACCCATCGGCCGGCTGCGCGGAGCGCTCGCCACGGTCCGCCCGGACGACCTCTCGGCCACCGTGCTGCGCGCCCTGCTCGCCGACGTACCCGCCCTCGACCCGGCCCGCATCGACGACGTCTACTGGGGCGCCGCCAACCAGGCCGGCGAGGACAACCGCAACGCGGCCCGGATGGCCGTCCTGCTGGCGGGGCTCCCGGAGACCGTCCCCGGAGCCACCGTCAACCGGCTCTGCGCCTCCGGCCTGGAGGCCGTCACCCTCGCCGCCCGGGCCATCGGCTCGGGAGAGGCCGACGTGGTGCTGGCCGGCGGCTGCGAGTCGATGACCCGCGCCCCCTTCGTCCTGCCCCGCCCCGACGAGGCGCTGCCGCACCGGATCGAGACCCACGACACCCGGCTCGGCTGGCGGCTCACCAACCCGCGGATGGCCGAACTGCACGGCGTGCTCAACATGGGCGAGACCGCCGAGGAGGTGGCGAGCCGGTACGGCATCGGGCGCGAGCGCCAGGACGCCTTCGCGCTGCGCAGCCACCAGCGGGCCGCCGCCGCCCGCAAGGACGGACACTTCGATGCCGAACTGATCCCGGTGGAGCGGCCGGACGGGGTGACGGTGACCCAGGACGAGGGCATCCGCGAGGACACCAGCCTGGAGAAGCTCGGCAGGCTCAAGCCGGCCTTCCGTCAGGGCGGCACCGTCACCGCCGGGAACGCCTCGCCGATGAACGACGGCGCGGCCGGGCTGGTCCTGGTCAGCGAGGAGGCGCTGCGCGACCTCGGGCTGCAGCCGCTCGGCCGGTACGTGGCCGGGGCCTCGGCCGGGGTGCACCCGGACGTCATGGGCATCGGTCCGGTGCCGGCCACGGCCAAGGTGCTCGGCCGGGCCGGGTGGGACCTCGCCGACCTGGACACCGCCGAACTGAACGAGGCCTTCGCCGCCCAGGCGCTGGCCTCCGCCGACGGCATCGGCTTCGACCCGGAGCGGGCCGACGAGGTGGTCAACCCGAGCGGCGGGGCGATCGCCCTCGGCCACCCGCTGGGCGGCTCGGGCGCCCGCATCCTCACCACCCTGCTGCACCGGATGCGCCGCACCGGCGCCCGGCGCGGCCTGGCCACGATGTGCGTGGGCGTGGGGCAGGGTACGGCCGTGCTGGTCGAGAACGTCTGACGGAGTTACGAGTGAGCGGAGGAACCGACATGACGCGATTCGCAGGAAAGGTCGCCGTGGTGACCGGCGCGGCGCAGGGCATCGGCGCGGCCACCGCCCGCCGACTGGCGGAGGAGGGCGCGACCGTCGCCGTGGTCGACCTGACCACCGAGCGGGCGGCCGGGACGGTCGCCGAGATCACCGCCAAGGGCGGCACCGCCAAGGCCTACGGCTGCGACGTGGCCGACTACGAGGCCGTGGACGCGGTGTTCGCGCGGATCGCGGAGGAACTCGGCGGGCTGCACATCCTGGTGAACAACGCCGGGATCACCCGGGACAACCTGTTCTTCAAGATGCCCAAGGCCGACTGGGACACCGTCCTGACCGTCAACCTGACCAGCGCGTACAACTGCAGCCACGTGGCCCAGAAGTACATGGTGGCCCAGAAGTACGGGAAGATCGTCTCGCTCAGCTCGCGCTCCGCGCTCGGCAACCGGGGCCAGGCCAACTACGCGGCCGCCAAGGCCGGCATCCAGGGGCTCACCGCGACCCTGGCGATCGAGCTCGGGCCGTTCAACATCAACGTCAACGCCGTCGCCCCCGGCTACATCGCCACCGCGATGACGGCGGCCACCGCCGAGCGGGTCGGCGCCACCGCCGAGGACCACCAGGCCGAGGTCGCCGCCCGCACGCCGCTGCGCCGGGTCGGGCAGCCCGAGGAGATCGCCTCGGTGGTGGCCTTCCTGGCGAGCGAGGAGGCCTCGTACGTGAGCGGGCAGACGCTGTACGTCAACGGCGGGGCCCGATAGTCCCGGCAGCCGGATCGATTTCGGCGGCCCGGGCGGCCCGGGATTGAAGTGGGTGAGTGCTGGGTAGATACGGTTAATATTCATTGAATATTACTGACGTGTCATCAGATGGCCGTTCCAGGAGCGCGGTTACTTTCTCCTGGGACGGCCTTTACCTTTTCGCGTGGCCGATCATGACCATATGCCTGGTCAGACGACCCCACCAAATGACTATGGCATGATCATGCGGCGCTCGATGGGATGTCCAAACCGACCCGACCGGTCCTCGGTCGGGCCCTCTGCGTCCCAAGGAGTCCCATGGGCAGCCCCGCCACCCTCCGCCGTGCCCTGGCTCTGCTCGCCGTGGGGGCCACCGCCCTCACCGCCGGCACCATCGCCGTCCCGGCCGTCGGCGCCGCGACCGCCGCCCCGGCGCACGACCTCTCGGGCGTCCACGTCCACCCGGCCTCCTTCGGCCACCACCTCGCCACCACCCGTCCGGCGCCGCTGACCACCACCCAGTGCGTCAGCCAGATCGGCATCCACTGCTACTCGCCCGTCCAGTACCAGGCCGCCTACAACCTGGCCCCGCTGTACAAGGAGGGCATCACCGGCAAGGGCCGCACGATCGTCATCGTCGACTCCTTCGGCTCGCCGACCATCCAGCACGACCTGGAGGTCTTCGACAAGCAGTGGGGCCTGAAGGACACCCAGGTCGAGGTCCGCAAGTGGGGCAACGTTCCCGCCTTCGACCCGAAGAACCCCGACCACACCGGCTGGGCCGGCGAGACCACCCTGGACGTCGAGTACGCCCACGCGATCGCCCCCGACGCCCACATCGTCCTGGTCGAGACCGGTGTCGCCGAGACCGAGGGCACCACCGGCCTGCCCGAGATGATGGACGCCGAGAAGGACCTCATCAAGAAGGGCATCGGCGACGTCATCTCGCAGAGCTTCGGTGCCACCGAGAACACCTTCCCGGGCTACGACAAGGGCGACTTCAAGTCGCTGACCGACCTGCGCTACGCCTTCAAGGCGGCCGCCGCGCGCAACGTCACCGTCCTCGGCGCCTCCGGCGACAACGGCGCGACCGACTCGCAGTCCAACGGCACCGACCTGTACCCGTTCAAGGTCAACTCCTGGCCGTCCTCGGACCCGCTGGTCACCTCCATCGGCGGCACCCAGCTGACCCTGGACGACAAGGGCAACCGCACCGCGCCCGACAAGGTGTGGCACGACAAGTCCGGCGCCGGCGGCGGCGGCGTGTCCGGCATCTTCGACCGCCCGTGGTACCAGGCCGGCGTCGCGAACGTCACCGGCAACCACCGCGGCACGCCCGACATCAGCATGAGCGCGGCCGTCGACGGCGCCGCCTGGACCTACGAGTCCTACGACCCGACCGCGGTCGGCTGGCACCTCACCGGCGGCACCAGCGAGGCCACCCCGCTGTTCTCGGGCATCGTCGCCCTCGCCGACCAGCTCGCCGGCCACCGCCTCGGCCAGCTCAACCCGAGCCTGTACGGCCTGAGCCTGCTCCCGAGCAAGTGGAGCGGCATCGTGGACGTCAAGGAGGGTGACAACAGCTGGGGCGGCGTCACCGGCAACAACGCCACCGAGGGCTACGACCTCGCGAGCGGCCTGGGCACCATCGACGGCGCCAAGTTCGTCCACGCGCTCGCGGGCGACGTGCGGGGCGACGACGACAGCCAGGGTGACGAGCAGTAATCAGGGACGGTTGGATCGGTGGATGGCGGTCGGCGTCCGATCGACTGAGGACCGGCCGCTGACGACCGGCGACTGACGACTGACAAGTAACAGCGAACGGATAACAGATTTCGAAATCTGTTATCCGTTCGCTGTTTTCTGTTTGCTGTTATCTGTTCGCCGTGACCGGGCTTCCGGGCTTCCGGGCTTCCGGGCTTCCGGGCTTCCGGGCTTCCGGGCTTCCGGGCTTCCGGGCTTCCGGGCCTCGGGTGCCCGCGGCCCGGAAGCCGACCGGCTGTCAGGCCTGGTCGGCCGGGGCCGGGGTGGCGGCGAGTTGGGTGAGGTAGCGCTCGGCGGCGCGGAGCTTGCGGTTGTCGGGGCCCGGGAGGAATGCGCGGAGCTCGATGATCTCCGGGGCGATGCGGATGGCCTCCGCCCGGTCGGTGATCGAGCGCCAGCAGGCCTCCGCGTTGGTGGCCGCCCGCTGGGTCTCCGGGTGGTCCGCGCCCTGCGAGCGGAGCAGCGTCATCGCCACCTCGCGGTAGATCTCGGCGGCGTCGACCGGTCGGCCCGCGAGCCGGCACACGTGGGCCCGCACCTGGCGCACCTGGAGCACCGTCTCGGAGACGGCGCCGTGCTCGGCGATCGCCTCCAGTTCGAGAGCGAAGGCGAGATCGGTGGCGGCGGCGTGGTCCCCCGCGTCGGCACTGCGGACGATCCGTCCGATGACCTCCCGGTAGTCCGCGCGCGGCGCCTGGGGAGCAGGGGTGTCGGCCTGCGGGGCGGCAGGGGCCGCAGCGGCGGCCGGGGCCTCAGCCGGTGCGGGCGGTTCGTCGACCGGAACCACATCGACCGGCACCGCGTCGGACGGCACCCGGTCCTGCGGCACCTCGGCCGTCGGCGGGGCGTCGGCCGGGACCTCGTCCCGGGACTCCTCCGCGGCCTCGTCCGTCGTCTCGTCGACGACCTCGTCGACCTGCTCGGTGACGTCGACGACGCCGTCCTCGACGGCCTCCGCCACGCTTCCGTCCTCGTCGACCGGCGCCGCCGGGACCTCAGCAGCGGCCGAACCCGCTTCCGGGGCCTCCGGCCGGGCCTTGCGCAGCGTGACGCCCGCCGAGGGCGCGGCGTCCGCCGGCTCCGCCACCGCAGCGGCGGGAAGGACCTTCCGCAGGCTCACGCTCGACGGCGCCTCCACCGGCTCCTCGCCCGCCTTCTTCAGGCTGACCGGGCGGGACGGTCGGGGCGGCGTGGGCGGCACGCCGGGCTTGATCAGGCTCACCGGACCACCGACCGGCGTGGTCGGCACCGACACCTCGGCCACAACCGAAGCCACAGCCGAAGCCGCCGCAGTCTCCGGAACCGCCGCAGCGGCCGACGCCCGCTCGACGGCGGCCACGGCGTCCCGCGGCCCCGCCTGACGCGGCAGCGGCGGGACCGTGGCCGGAGCCGGAGCGGCCGGAGCCGCGTCCGCGAGGGGCAGCGCGTCCGCCACCGGCAGCAGGGCGTCCACCGGCTGGGCCTCGCCCCGGCGGGCGGTGTTGCGGAAGACCGGCCGGTCCGGGCTGTGGGTGGCCAGGATGACCACGTCGGGCCGCAGCACCGAGTACACCTGCTGGCGCAGCTGCTCGGGGGCGAGCACGTCGCCCGCGCCCGGGCGGCCGCCGTGCAGCGCCTCGATCAGGGCGCGGGTGAAGGTGCCGATCTGCTCCGGGTCCGGGCTGACGACGGCCCACAGCGGGATGCCCTCGCTGAGCGGCGAAACGGTGCCCTGGAGGTACGGCCAGGCGTTCTGGTCGGCGCTCAGGTCGGCGATGACCAGGGTCTGCCACTCTGCCGGACGGTGGCTCAGCTCGGCGGCGATCGCCTGCCAGGGCAGGCCGTCCTGCTTGGCGTCGCGCAGGGTGAGCTGCAACTGGCCGCCGCGCTTGTCGGCGACGACGTGCCCGCCCAGGTGGACCAGCAGCGGTCCGGGGTGCCGGGAGGCGGCGCGCAGGTGGGCGAGCACGGTGTGCGGGTCGCTGGCGCCGGGGAGGTGGACGGCGTCCACCGCGTCCGCGGCGAGCAGCACCTGCGGCGAGACGGCGGCCAGCATCGCCGACAGCACCGGCGCCTGGGCGGGGCCGCCCCGACCCCAGGTGCGGCGGCCGGAGTTGCCGTAGCCGCCCTCGATCACCAGGATCCGGCCGCGCGGCGAGGCCCCGAGACCGCCGGGGCCCGTGGCCGGACCCGAACCCGGAGCCTGGGCCTGAGCCGCGGCAGCGGCCGCGTGGGACGGGGCACCTGCGGCGGGCAGGCCGGTGAGGGTCCATCCGGTGGGCGCGGCCGGCGGCGCGGGCGGCAGCGAAGCCCCCGGCGGCGGCGCGGGCGGCAGCGAAGCCCCCGGCACCGAGGCGGCCGGTGCCGGGCCCGACCCGGCCGGAGCCGGAGGCACCACCGGGGGTGCCGGGGGCGCGGGCGGCGGCTCGTACAGCGCGGCGGGCCCGGGCGGGTGCTCCTCGGCGGGCCGGCGTACGGGCGGCGGCGGTACGGCGTCCCAGGGGCCCGAGTCCGCTGCGGGTTCGGGACCTCCGGAAACAGCTGTCGTCTCCGCCATTTTCTGGTCACCGCCCCGCCCCGCCGCTTCCACGGCGTCTGATGCCCTTGCCTTCGTGGTGCCTGCCACCACAACCCGTGCGCGCCACCCTACGAGATCCCGGCACGCCCGATCCAGGCCGGGTGGCCGATCGGCCTGCCACGCCGCCGCCACCGGCCGCTATCGTGCCGTCATGACCGGTTTCGGCCCGCCCCTGCTGTTCCTCGACGTCGACGGTCCGCTCATCCCCTTCGGCGCCCCGCCCGCGGGTGGCTACCCCACGTACCCGGGCCCGGCTTCGGAGCCGTCCGGCAATCCGCTGGTGGCCCGGGTCGACCCGGCCCTCGGACGCCGATTGCTGGCTCTGCCCTGCGAACTGGTCTGGGCCACCACCTGGCTCGCGGACGCCGACGACTGCCTGTCCCCCCGACTGGGTCTGCCGCAACTCCCCCACGTGGAACGGCCGATGGACGAAGAAGCCGGAGGAAACGGTCAACTGCACTGGAAGACCCGCACCTTGGTCGCCCGGGCCGCCGGACGCCCGTTCGCCTGGGTGGACGACGAGATCACCCCGGCCGACCGATGCTGGGTCGACGCCCACTCCCCCGGCCCCGCGCTGCTCCACCGCGTCGACCCCCGAGTCGGCCTCACCGAAGCCGACTTCACCACCCTCGACGCCTGGCTGCGCACGGTCTGACCACCCGCCGACGCCATCGGGTCCCGCCCGCCTCAAGGCAGTGCCGCCCGCCGGCCGCCCCGGCGGACCGGGGTGACCGGGCGGGCGGTCGGCCGGCTCAGGAGCCTGCGAGCAGGTCCCGCAGCAGGGCGACGGTGTCGGCGTCCAGGTCCCGGCCGGTACGGCGGCTCAACGCGTCGAGGCGGTTGACGGCGCGCAGGAGCTGGTCGCGCGCGCCGGCCGAGGCGTAGGCGTAGAAGAGGTCCCGGTGCAGGAGTTCGACGTCCGGGGCCACGGCGAGGCCGCGGAAGACGGCCGCCTCGGCGCTGCGGTGGTCGCCGTACTGGAGGCGGCGGGCGGCGAGTTCGTGGGCGGTGTCGACGATCGCGGCGATCATGTCCTGGCGCTCCGACTCGGCCCAGCCGTAGGAAGCCGGCGGGGCCTCGGCGAACGGGGCTCCGCGTACCAGCGCCAGGGCGTGGGCGAGGGCGGCATCGGCGGTCGCACTGGTGCTGCGCATGCCGCGCCGGTAGAGGCTGCGGAACTCGTCCCAGTCGCAGGTGACGGCCGGGGCGAAGGCGTAGCCGTCGGTGGAATCGGTGGGCAGGTAGGCGCGGCCGTCGGGCGAGCTGCCGAACCAGGCCGCCAGGTCGGCGAGTTTGGCCGGAAGCGGGCTCCTGGCGTCGGACGCGGTGGGGTGCGGGTCTAGGTGGGCGGCGCCGGGGTGCAGGTCGTGGTCGAGCGCGTGGTGGTCGGCGCCCGGGCGCAGTGCCAGGTAGACGGCGAGTTCGGTGAGTCTGGGCAGCGCGCCGGGCTCGACGGCGCCGGGGGTGCCGGCCACGTCGATCGGGCCCAGCAGCCTGATCCGGGGGGCGTTGCGCGGGGTGTGCGCCTCCGGGGAGCGGAGGATGGCGAGCAGGTCGTCGCAGTCGCTCCGGCCGGAGCTGGTCCGGGCGACCGGGGCCACGGCGGCCGGACCGGGCTCGACCGCCGTCCCCGCCCCGGCGCCGGAGGGGCCACCAACGACCCCCGGAGCCCCGGCACCGGACGCACCGGGGCCGGTATCGGGCTCGGGATCGGGATCGGGCTCGGGCCTGTCCGGGACGCGCGGGTCGGCGCCGGTGGGAGCGGGCGCACTCTGGTGTGTCGGCGCGGGCTCGGCGGGCCGTACGGGCTCGGTGGGCCGTACGGGCTGCACGGGCTGGACGGCCGGCACGGGAAGCACCGTCACCGGCGCATCCGCCGGTGCCGCCTCGGCCGTTCCGGTCGCGTCCTCCGCACCCGTTCCGGCCGGCTGGTCCGTCTCGGCGGGACCGCCGCCCGGCAGCCGCAGGTCGCGGGTGGCCTCGTCGGCGGGCTGCTCCGTCCCGGTGGCCGCCTGACGCCCCTGTCCGTTGACGGCGAACCGCGCCGGACCGGCCGACGGGGGAACCGGCGCGGGAACGGCGAGCGGGGCGGGGGCAGGTGCCGGCGCCACCGGGTCGGTGCCCGCGAACGGGCTGGCGCCGGTTCCGATGACCCGGGTCAGCAGCCGGGGCCCGGCGCCCGCGTCCGCCTCCTGCTCCGCCGCCGCGCCCGGAGCGCCGACGGCGGCCAGCACCGGTACGGCGACGGGCAGTTCGGTGGTGTCGGTGTCCTCGTCCCGGTCGTCCGGGTCGAGGCCGGGACCGTCCAGGGTCCAGGCGGGTGCCGGGTGCTGGGTGGTGTCGTCGGCGGCCCGGAGCAGTTCGGCGACCTGGTCGTACTGGTGGTCGTCCAGTCGCTGGAGCTCGACGGTCAGGTGCAGACCGGGGATGGCGGCCTGGCCGGTGGTCGGCAGGGTCCAGCGGGCCACCGGTCCGGTGCCGCGCTCGGGGGCGCGGGTGATCACGGCGACGCAGGTGCGCGGGCGGGCGTCCAGCAGTCGGCCGAGCTCGGCCGGCACGTCGCCGCCGGGCTGCTGGGCGCAGAGGACGATCTCCGGCACCCAGGACTCGTCCGCCTGGCCCCGGCTGCGGGCCTCCCGCGGGCTGGCGGCCTCGGCCGCGATCAGGGTGGCGCGGGCCTTGGCGGTGCGCGGGCCGAGGGCGGCCAGCGCGGCCTCCAGGGTGGGGTGGCGGTGGATCCGCTCGGCGGCCGGTCCGCTGATCGGCACCTCCTCGGCGAGGTCCACCAGGTGGAGGTGGAGCCGGTCGGCCAGCGGGCTGTGGGCGAGCTCGATGGCGAGGGTGCGCAGCACGTCGCGGGCGTCGTCGGGGTGCCCGGACAGGTGCAGCAGCCGGACGGCCTCCAGGTCGGCGAGCACCACGGAGCCGTCGGGCGAGGTGCCGAGGGTGACCAGCGCGGGGTAGGGCGCGGCGGTCTTGCGGGCCTGCGCGGGGCTCAGCAGGTCACCGGACCCGTCGCCGCACCACCAGACGTTGGCGGCGTGCGCGGCGCGGAACGGGGCGATCGGGGTGGCCGGGCCGGAGAGGTGCAGTTCGATGGTGTGGTCGGAAGTGATCCGGGCCGCGACGATCGCGGGCAGCCGCTTGCCGCCGCGCACGGTGTTGCGGGCCAGGGTGCGCAGGGCGCGGTCCAGCAGCTCCAATCCGGCCTGGTCCTGGCGGACCCTCAGTTCGTTCTCGAAGGCGGCGGCCTCGGAGTCGGGCATCGCGATGCGGTGCCGGGGGCGGCGGCCGCGCAGCTGGGTGCCGCGCTTGTAGGCGACGGTGCCGACCATCATGGCGGCCAGCAGCACGCCAACGGTGGAGGCGCCCAGGGCGATGCGGTAGTCGTCGCTGGGCGCCGGATCGGCGTGCGCGGCGGGGGCGGGAGCCGGCGTGTGGGCGGGCGCGTGGGTCGGCGCCGGGGCCGTCTGCGGCGCACCCTGGCTCGGGGCGGCCTGACTCGGGGCGGCCTGACTCGGCGCACCCTGGCTCGGGGCGGCCTGGGAGGGCGTGGGCGCCGGGGACTGGGTGGCAGCAGTCCGGCCGGCAGGGGTCTGCTCGGGAGTCCCCGAGGGAGCGGGTGCCTGCTCCGACCCGGCCGCGGGCGCGGGAGCCTGCGCGGCCGCCCCCGGTACGGTCAGCACCATCCCCGGCTCCAGCACGTCCGGATCGGTCAGCCGCTCCCCGTCCGGCGCCTGAACACCCTTGTTCGCCTCGAACAGCTCGGGCCAGGCCTCGGCGTCACCCAACTCCCGCTGGGCGATGGCCGACAGGCTGTCCCCGGGCTGCACGGTCACCGTCTTCTGCCCGCCCGCGGTCGGCTCCGTCCCGGACTGCGGTGTCTGTGCCCGGCCGGAAGCAGGAGCCGGGGCAGGAGCCGGGGCAGGCGCAGGAGCGGGGACGGGTGCGGGTGCCGGCGCGGGTGCGGACGCCTTCGCCTCGTCCGGCTTGGCGTCCGCCGGCATCAGCAGCTCCCACCCGGGCTGGATCGGCCGATCCGCGTCGAAGCGGAGACCCGAATCATCCATCACCCGGCCGTCGTTGAGCCTGGCGATCTCCTCCCAGCGCTCACCGGAGCCCAGTTGGCGCTCCGCGATGGACCACAGGCTGTCCGCCGGGCGGCTGTCCCGCACGGTGTAGGTGGGGTGCTGGTCCGCCGCCGGGGCCTGAGCGGCGGCCGGCCGGGCGGCGGGCAGCGCGGCGCGCTGCACTCCTGGTGTCAACTGCGCTTGGACAGAAGGGGCGTGGGCGATCTCGGGCACGGCCGCGAAGGCCGAGCCGGCCACCGGCAGCAGCGCGAGCACCGAGCCGACCAGCCCGGCCGCGAGCCGCTGGCTCCAGCCGAAGGCCGGGATCCGGCGGGCGATCCGGCCGCGCAGCTGGGCGGGGACCTCCAGCAGGACGGAGAGCGCGAAGCACGCCCAGGCCAGCCAGCCGACCACCACCAGCAGCCAGAGGAACAGCCGCCCGTCGTCCGGACCGGTGAGCGCCTCCCCCACCCCGCCGGACGCGACCTCGCCCATCGAGGCGACCGCCTGGGTGCCGTAGAGCAGCAGCGCGGGGACGCCGAACAGCAGGGCGAGCAGGGTGACCAGCGCGGCGAGCGCGGTGATCAGCGCGCCGCCGCGGCCGCCTCCGGTCCGGCGCCCGCTCCGGGCGTGCCCCCTCACGGTTCGCATCCCGCCCCTCCCTGTTCCCCCGGAGCCCGATCCCGGCCCACCGGTACGGGCCTGGGCGGTACGGGCCTGGTCCTTGGCACGTGGCGCGGCCATCAGTCGGTCTCCGCTTTCTTGACTCCGTGGACGAGGGTCGCACTGCCCTTGCCCGTTACCTTCCGCTGCCCGAGGGCTCCCAGCAGGACCGGCCGGTAGTCGGTCCGCACCGTGACGGTGACGACCTTGCCCTCGTCGGAGAACACGACGTCGTCGACCTGCAGGCCGTACAGCCTCAGGTAGGCCGCGGCGGCCTGCCGGACGTAGTCCTGCTGGACCTTGAAGCCCTTTCCCTGCAGCACGGCCGCCTGGTCGAGCTGCTGTCCGCCGACCCGTGCGGCCTCCTGGGCGTAGGCGTCGGTGCGTTCGGCGACCCGCAGCCGGCCGCCCGCGTCGATCACCAGCGCGATGACGAGCACCAGGTAGGCCGCGCAGATCGCCACGAAGAGGGCGACCGCGCCGCGGTCGGACCGGCGCCCGGCCGGGCGGAGGCCCGGGCGTCGCAGTCGGCTCAGCATCCGCATCCCCTCCCCCCGATCCCCACGATGTCTCCCCACCGGCCCCCCACCGGGCGCCGCTCGGTGCCGTTGCGTCATCCCCCGAGCGCTCTCCGCTTGCGTCTCCCCCGCACGGGCCGTCCCCAATCCCCCGGCCGGGCGCCTTGCGGCCCGGGGGCCGCCGCGTTCCGCCGTCATGTGCCGCGGTAGCGGTCCATCACGGAGATGAACTCCCCGCTGAGGTGCTTCGTCACGGGCACTCCGGACGGTCCGCCGAGCAGGTCGGCGAGTTCGACGTCGCAGTCGACGGTGACCTTGACGGTCACCAGCGGCCCGTCGTCCAGCTTCAGCTCGTCCGTGGTGACCCGGACGTCCTCGTGGCGGCAGGTGACGCCCTGTTGGTGCAGCGTCGCGAGGGCGGACTCCTTGGCGGGCTTGTCCACCCCGGCGACGCTGCGCTGCAGCGAGCCGGTCCGGGCGCCGGCGCGGGCGGCGGCCTCCACCGTGCCGGCCGCGGTCTGCACCCGTCCGGCGGCGATCGCGAGCAGGACCAGGCCGACCACGCCCGGGACGACGATCGCGGCCTCGATCGCGATCCCGCCGCGGTCGGACCGGCGCGGCGGCCGACGCCGGGCGCCGACGATCGCTCTCACGGCGTCACCGCCGGCGGGACGAAGCGCTCGCGCGGCGCCTCGGCGTACTGGCGGATGCTGGGCCCGGTGAGCCCGGGGATCAGCAGCGGGGGCGTCAGCTCCACCGTGACCTTGATCGTCTCGGCCGTGCTGCCGCCGGTCTCCACCTGGTAGGCGTGCACGCCCTGCCGGTCCAGGAAGTCCCGGGCCTGGCGCTGGGCAGCCTCCTCCCCCGCCGGTTCCGTCGCCTTCGCCTGCACCCGCCCCGCGTCCACGCCCTCGCGGGCGGCGGTGAGCGCGACCTGCCGGTCGTACCAGATCAGCGCGGCCTGGACGACGAGAAGCAGGAGCAGCAGGACGACCGGGAAGACGATGGCCAGACTGATGCTCATCGATCCCCGGTCGCCGCGGCGGCGAAGCGGGCCGATCACTTGGTGGCGCCGCCCGCGCCGCCCCCGCCACCACCACCGGGGAGGTTCGGGTCCTGCTCGACCTTGGTGACCACCTTGTCCTTGAGCAGGTACAGCGCGGTCGCGACGGCGCCCGCGACGAACACCAACGCGATGATGGCGAGGGCGAGTTCGATGCTGATGGCACCGCGGTCACCGCGCGCCCGGGCGGCGCGCAGCCGGCCCAGGCGCAGCGTGAACAGCAGCAGGGCGAACTGCACGGGCAGCAGCACGGGCCGCAGCACCCGTCCTGCCAGCTGAACGAGTCGTACGGTCATCGGGATCTCCGGGGGGTGAGGTGTGGTGTCAGCTGCTCGGCGAAGCGCGTCAGTTGAGCATCTGGTGGAGCGCGGGGAAGACGATCAGGACGGTCATCAGCAGGGTCAGTGCGGCGCCCGGCGCGACCATCCGCTCGCTGTCGGCGTTGGCCCGGGCCAGGTCCTCCGCGAGGAGTTCACCGCGCAGGCCCTTCGCACGGGCCCGCAGGGTGTCGTACACGGCGGCACCGTCGGTGCCGGACAGCCGCATGATGTCCGCCACGTCCTGGAGCGCGCTGAGGCCCAACTCCTCGGCCAGCGCGTCCAGTCCGGACCAGGGCGGGAGCCGGTCGGTGGCCGCGCGCTCCAGCGCGTCGCGGATCCGCCGGAACACCGCGCCCTGCCCGACCGAGGCGGCGCGGCGCAGCGCCTCGGCGGGGCCGCAGTCCGCGGCCCGCTCCAGCGCGACGAGTTCCAGGTAGGCGGCGATGCCGTGCAGGTACTCGGTGCGGGCCTCCTTGGCCTCGCCCCGCACCACGGCGTCCGGGACGAACCACAGCAGCCCGGCCAGCAGCGGCCCGACCACCAGCGGCAGGGCGAACGGCAGGCCGATGTCCATCAGTACGGCCATCGCGCCCAGGTAGGCGGGCAGCACCAGACCGAGCGCGGCGAACAGCAGCTTGTGCACCATGAACCGGGCCGGGGTGCGGCCGATCAGGGCGAGTTCGCGGCGCGGGATCGTCACCCCGCGCAGGGTGAGCGAGCGCTCGCCGATCCGGTCGTACCAGCGCGGCCGCTCGTCCGGGTCCTGCTCGCGGTCCGCGGGGGCGCGGTGCAGCCGCTCCAGGGCCTGGCCGAGGTCCGGCGGCGCGGGCCGCAGTTCGGCGATCAGCAGGGCGATGCCGCCGGCCGCGACGGCGCCGGCCAGCACGGGCCAGGGGGAGATCACCGGACCTCCCCGAGCTGCTCGGCCGGCTCCTGCGCGGGCCTCCGGCGGCCGCCCTTGCTGCGCCGGTCCGGGGTGAGCAGCCGGGGCACCGGCGGATGCGAGGCCAGGGCCCGCATCCAGGCGATGATCGCGACGAACAGGGCGGCGACCACGGCGAGCACGACCTGGCCGAGGAAGGTCCCGTACGGGCGGGTGTACTCGGTGTTGAAGGAGCCGGCCGTGACGACCAGCACGATGATGCCGACCAGCCAGCGGATCGTGGTGCGGTGCTTGGCGCGGTCGGCCTCGATGGCGCGGCGCTGGCGGACCTCCTCGCGCACCGAGTCGGCCATGTCGGAGAGCGTCCGGGCCAGGCCCGGGCCGCTGTCCCCGGCCCGCAGCACCAGGGCGGCGAGCACCTTGTCGGCGGTGGCGTCGGCCAGGCTGTCGGCGAAGGCGTGCAGCGCCTCCTCGGGCCGCCAGCGGGCCTGGAGCCGGGCGGCGAGCTCGCCGATCTCGTCCTCCAGGGCCGCGGGGGCGGTGCGGCGGCTGGTGACGATGGCCTGGTTGAGGCCGACGCCGAGCAGCAGCACGTCCGCGATCCGCTGGGTCCACTCGGACAGCGCCTCCAGCCGCTCGATCCGGTGGGTGTCCGGGCGGGTGGTGTCGAACAGCCAGGGCAGTCCGAAGACGGCCAGCGGCACCAGCAGCGCGGTCAGCGGGATGCCGGTGAACAGCCAGCCGAGCGGGCCGCCGACGAGCGCCAGCGGCAGCTGGATCCGGCGCAGCCGCACCATCCGCAGCGAGGCCGCGCCGGGGGCGCCGTACCAGAAGACGTGGGCGCGGCCGGCCAGTGGGTTGTCCCGGCCGCCGGGCCCGTCCTGGTCGGCGGGCTCGCTGCCGCGGGCCCAGGCCACCAGGGCGACCAGGCCGCCCGCGACGGCCAGCCCGCACAGGGCGTAGAGCAGCATCACCGCGCGCCACCGCCGATCCGCAGCTGCAGCGGGGCCGTCCAGCTCCCGTACCGGGAGCCGAGCAGGGCGGCGTCGAAGCCGGCCCGGCGCAGGTCGTCCAGGCACTGCGGCGGGGTGTGCGGGACGGCGCGCGGCTCGCCGAGGTCCGGCCGGGGGCCGAAGACGGTGTTCAGCGCGGGCCGTCCGCTCTCGCCGAGGCCGGTGACCTCCAGGACGTGGGAGACGAACCGGTGCCGGCGGCCACCGACGGCGGTCTCGTCGACCATGCTGACGTGCACGATGAGGTCCAGGGCGTTGGCGGTGAGCCGGTAGGCGAGCGCGTCGGTCATGTGGGAGCCGTACTCCAGGCAGAGTTCGGCGATCCGGTCGACCACCATGTGCGGGCCGCGGGCGTGCAGGGTGCACATCGAGCCGCCCTCGCCGTTGGTCATCACCCGCAGCATCGGGACGACCTCGCCGGAGCGGACCTCGCCGACGATGATGCGCGAGAGCGTCATCCGCAGCGCGGCCGGGATGAGGTCGCCGATGCTCAACTCCCCGGCCAGTCTTCCCTCGACGCGTTCCCCGTTGCCCTCGCGGGCCTCCATCGGGACGACCTGGCGCAGGTGGCCGAGGGTGTGCAGCCACAGCTCGAACTCCGACTCCAGGGTGCCGATCCGCTCGTCCGGCGGGATCTCGGCGGCCATCGCGCGCAGCAGGCTCGTCTTGCCGACACCCTGGGTGCCGGTGATCATCACGTTCTTCCGGGCCCGGATCGCGGCGGCCAGGAAGGCGGCCAAGGTCGCGTCCAGCGTGCCGAGTTCGACCATCTCGGGCAGCGTCGCGGAGGCCACCCGGTGGCGGCGGATCGCCACGTACGGGCGGGGCGTCACCTCGGTGAGCGCCTGGAGGCGCATGCCGCCCTCCAGGCGCAGCGCCAGGGTCGGGCTGGCGGTGGACAGGCTGCGCTCGCCTCCTCCGTGCTGGCGGGCCAGGTCCTGGAGCAGTTCCACGAGTTCGGCGTCGCTGTCGGCCACCGGCGGGACCTGGCGCAGGGGTTGGTGCACCTTGGAGACCCAGACGTCGTCGCAGCCGTTGATCAGGATGTTCTCGATCTCCGGGTCGTCCAGGTAGGGCTGGAGCCGGCCGGCCCGGAACAGCAGGTCGAAGACGGCCTCGGCGAGGGCGCGGTCCTGTTCCCGGGTGGGCGGGATGCCGTGGGTCTGGGCGTAGGCGTCGGACCAGCGGGCGACCGACTCCTCGATCAGCGCCCGGCCGCGCTGGCGGCGGGTGGCGCGGTCCGGTTCGGAGCCCGAGGTGGTGGTCAGCCGGGTGATCTGCTGGTGGAGTTCGGCCGCGACCTGGCGCTTGAGCTCGCGCGCGACCTGCGGGTCCACGGCCGGGCGGGTGACGGCGCCGCGCAGGTCCAGCGAGGGCAGCTGGGAGGGCACGGCGGTCGGACCGGCGGCCTCCCCGCCGGGCGGGACGGGCGGCGGCGGGACCGACGGCGATGCGACGGGCTGCGACGCGACGGGCTGTGGCGCGACCGGGCCGGGCCGGTACGCCTGTGGCTGCGGTTGGGGCTGCGCCTGCGGCTGCGGCTGCGCGGCGGCCGGTACGGGCGCGGCCCAGAGCAGGGCGGCCGGGTCGGCCATCGGGTGCTGGTGCAGGGGGCTACCGCGCACGGAGCACCTCCCCGGGGTTGTACGGGTACTGGTCGTCGTTCATCCGACTGTCCGTCACCATCGGTTGCTGCAAGCGGTACTGGCCGTCCTCCTCGGCCGTGCCCGCCGCCTGGACGTGCGCCGGGAACGGCGCCGGGGCGGCGGGCTGCGGTGCCAGCCCGGCGAGCGGTGCGACCGGGCCGGTGGTGATCACCGGCGGGGTGTAGGAGGGCGGCTCGCCCTCGCCCTGAGCGTGGGCCGCCGTGTACGCGGACGCGGGCCCGGGCGGGCCGTAGGGCTGCCCGTAGGCGGACTGCCCGTACGGGGCCGGTCCGGGCACCGGCGACGCCTGCGGCACCGGAACGGGCGGCACCCCCACCGTCACCGGTGCGCTGGGCGCCGCCACCGGTGCGGCGGGCACCGGCCCACCCGGCGCCGGGAGCTGCGCCGCGGGGGCGGCCGCGGGCGCCGCGTTGGGCGCGAGCCGCTGCCGCCGGCGCCGGACCAGCAGCTGCACCTCGTCCGCCGCCGACCGCGCCGCGCGCATCAGCTCCGAGCGGATGAACCGCCGGTCGGTGGTGTCCCCGCCGTCGGAGAGCACCTTCGCGGTGCGGGTGGCGTGCGGCAGCACCCCGAGCAGCGGCAGGCCGAACTCCCGCGCGACCTCCGCCCCCGAGTACGGCCCCTCCGCGACCAGCAGCAGTCCGAGCGCGTCCGTCCCGGTTCCGGCGACGGCCAGGTCCTCGCCGAGCGCGGCGAGCCTCGGGCGGGCCGCGCTCAGCCCGCGCAGCGTGCTGCGGACGGTCACGGCCACCACGTCCGCGCGGCGGGCCAGCACCGCGCCGGCCCCGGTGGCGCCGGAGCGGCCGAGGTCGACGATGACGTCGTAGCCCTGCTGCTCGATGCCGTGCAGCAGCTCGGCGAGCGGCTCCCAGGTGTAGGCGAGGCCGGGCGCCTGGGCCGGGTCGGTGAGGCCGGGCAGCAGCAGTCGTTCGGCGTTGCCCTCGGGCGAGAGGTCGATCAGCTGCTCCCAGATGGTCTGGGCGAGCAGCCCGCGCCGGTCGGCCACGGCCAGGTTGCGCAGCCCGTACACCGCCTCGACCCGGCCCTCCAGGGCGCCGGCCAGCACCGCGCCGCCGTCCGGGTCGGCCTCGACCAGCAGGATCCGCCGGCCGGGCTGGAGCGGCCAGGCCAGCAGCAGGGCCAGGGCGGTGGTGGTGGCCCCGGGCGCGCCCGGTCCGCCGACCACCGCGATCACCGCCATCAGGCGCCACCCGTTCCGGCCGGGGCCGTCGGCGCGCCCGCCCCGCCGGCGGGCGTCGCGCCGGTGGAGGCGGCCGGGGGCGCGGCCGAGGGGGAGGCCGGGGCGCCGGACCCGGCCGAACCGGTTCCGCCCGAGGCCCCGCGCGGGGCCAGCAGCACCTGGATCCGCCCGCCGGCCACCCACTGCGCCAGCCGTGGCCCGTCCGCCGAGCCGACGGCCACGTCGATCACCTGGCTGCCGTCGGTGTCCACCCGGCCGACCGTGATGACCGTCGCGGCCAGCGAGTCGGGCCGGCCGTTGTCGGGGGTGTTGACCACGACGATCTGCACCCCGGGCTGGAGCCGGCTGGCGGGCAGCTGGGTGCGCTTGGCGGACACCCCGACCACGATCTGCCCGGGCTGCACGGTCAGACCCTGCGCCAGGTCCGAACCGGTCAGCATGGCACCGCGCTTGAGGTCCGTGGCGGCCCGCATGCCGACGGCCCTGGACCGGTCCTGTGCGGAGACCGGCCGCAGCGCCGGGTCGCCCGCGATCCGGGCCACCACCAGGTCGTCGTCGGTGATCACCTGCCCCCAGGGCACGTCCCGGGCCAGCGCCAGCACCGCGACCCGCTGGCCGGTGCTGTTGTAGAGGGCGGCGCCGCCGAGCCCGCCCGCCGCGATCAGCGCGACCGCCATCGCCAGCACCGCGGGACGCCGCCGCCGCGCCCGCATCGTCCGGCCGGGCGCGTGCGGCACCGCCCGTCCCCGGCCCCGGCCGCCTCCGCCGCCCTGCTCCTGCTGCTCCGGCAGCGCCACGGACACCGCGGCGCCGGCGGGTGTGCCGGATCCCGGCGTCGCGAATGTACGGTTCTCCACCGGGTTCCGCCCTTCCCTCGTTCGCTCTTCGGATCGTCAGTGGCCGAATCGCCGCCGTGACGCGGTCAGTTGAGGACCTGCACCTCGGCGACCTCGACCGTGAAGGGGTCGCTGTCCTGCGCGGGCATCGGGATCGTGTACTTCTCCGGCTTCGGCCCCGTCACGACCACGTCGGCCACCCAGTGGGTGGACACGGTGGCGGTGAAGACGCCGTTCCGCTTGGTTCCCGAGCCGACCGTGAACTCGTAGCCGCAGTCCGGGGACCGGGCGCCGCCGTACTTGGGGTCGTACGGCGTCCCGGCCGTCGCGCACTGCTTGGTGCGGCCGTCGCCGAAGTCCCAGGTGGTGCCGGTCAGTCGGGCCGTGACGGTGACGCTGACCCCGCCCGCCGCCGCGTTGCCCGGCTTGGGCGGCGTCGCGTTCTCCGCCCAGAGCCACACCGGCGCCTTGACCACCGCCGTGCCGCGCGGCGCGACCCGGCCCACCGGCGCCGGGAGGTGGACCTGGTCCGTGGCCTCCTGCTTGAGCTCGGCCACGCTCTTCACCCGCTGCCCCGTGGGCACGAAGACGAACTGGGCGCCGTCCTGGCCGCCGCTGGTCTGCGGGCAGACCTTGGAGTAGATCGAGCCGTCCGAGGGCTTGTTCGTGCCCCAGGCCGGGTCGTCCGCCGGGGGCTGCTTGTCCAGCTCGCGGTAGTAGCAGCCCTGGCCGCTGTCGAAGGAGCCCCACTGCGGGTCGTAGCAGGCCCATTGGACGCCGTGGTAGCTGCACAGTTCCGGGCCGCCGTCCGATCCTCCGACGCTTCCGCCCGGATTCGGGGTGGCGGTCGATCCGCCGGAACCGGCGTGCGCGCAGATCACGTTGGGGAAACACTGTTCGGCCCCGCCACTCGGCGGTTCGTCCGCCGTCGCCGTCACCGCCGAGGACAACAACAGGCCGGCCGACAGGGATGCGACGGCCACGAATCGTCCGGCCGGTTTCCGCGCGTTCAGCATGTCCGGTCCACCTCCCGTGTGAACTCGTAGATCAGCCAATGTGCTTGGAACCTGCGCAGGGAGGCGGTCGCGACGTACCGGTTCAGGCGCCCGCCCGGATCCTTCGCCGCCCCGGTGGCGGCGTCGACCCGGTGCCAGTCCGAGAGATCGACGCAGTCCTCGATCACGGCGGTCTGCGGATCGGCTTTCAGGTCAATCGCCTTCACCACCGCGGAATTGCGCGGGGTTCCGGTCATCACCACTTTGGCGTCGTGGAGTTGGCGCAGCCCGATCAGGGTGTCGGACAGGGCGCGCCCGGAGGAGTACTGCGCGAACGCCGAGCCGTCCGAATCCGTTCGCCCGAACGCCTCCGCCTGGGCCTGCCACCAGTCCTGATAGGTCTTCACGGCGAGCCGCCCCATGGCCCCCTCCGGGCCGTCGGTCGGCGCGATCGTGGCGTTTACCGAACCACCCGAAGGAGTTAACGGTCCCACTCCCGCAACCGTGGGCGCGGACGAACCCAGACGATCGACGGAACCACTCGCACCACCGCTCGCACACCCACCGAGCAGTAACACCAGAACCGCCCCGCCAGTCACAACCGCCCCAGGGCGCAACACATTTCCGCGCTGCCGCATCGCCCACCTCGTCGCGACCGAGCCGATCCGTGATCCACGGCCGCCAGGAGAATTCCGCCGTCCTGCCGATGTTTCCGCTGGGGATCGATTCTTCGCCAACCCACCCCATCACGGCAACACCTCAGGCCCCCTGACCTTACGCGGAAGGCGGTTCCGTCGGGGCACTTTCCCGCCACAGGACGGCCAACAGTTCTTCGGAAAGCGACAATCCGGCCAATGCGCCCCGAACCGCGGCCCGATTGCGCATCAACAGGCGCCCGCCGTGCGGCGGAACGAGCAGGCGCGCGCCCGGCGCACCCGAACTACCGGACGGATCTCCCCCGTCGAGCAGACCGGCCACGGCGGGCTGGAGGTCCAGCGGGGCGACGGCCGCGGCGGCACCCGGGACGCCCTGCCGCAGGACGGTGGTGAGCGCCCGGCTGAAGGAGCCCTCGTCGCCCGGCAGTACGGCGTCCCGGCCGCGTCTGCCCGGCGCGTACCGGCCGATCCGGCCCCACAGCGGGACCCTGGAGTAGCTGAGCAGCTCACCCGCCGTGTCCTCGCCGGTGCGCTCCAGCGCCGTCCAGGTGTCCCGGTCGGCCACCGCGTCGACCAGCAGCAGCGCCTCCTCCTGGTCGCCGTGCACCATCGCGCTGATCACCCAGTCCCAGGCCAGGCCGCGCCGGTAGGCGTTGTCGGGGGTGCTGCCACCGGTGACCAGCGCGAGCCGGCGCCCCCGCGGGTCGGCCACCAACTGGCCGACCAGGCAGACCACCAGCCAGCGGCCGGGGTGCTGGGCCGCCTCCCGGACGGCGGTGAGCATCGCGTTGGCGTCCGCGTCCGGCGCCACGGCGCTCACCCGGCAGCCCGCCGCCCCGGTGTCGAAGCACATCCCGGGCAGCACCTCGGCCAGCAGCCGGGCGCCCATCGGGGCGTGCGCCGAACCCCCGTAGGCCCGGTCGGGCCCGCCGTCCGCCCCGATCACCACCAGATCGACTCCGCCGGCCATCCGTCCGCCCCCTCCTCCGCCCGCCCCGCCACCGAATACCGCCGCGGACACCGCCAGCTGTCCCGCCGCCGGGCAGGCTACCGCTCCGGGCGGGCGCCGACGGGGCTCACGGCCCGTCCGCGCAGGGACCATGGGCCCTATCGACGCGCGCGCCGACCGAGGACGATCGGACGCATGGAGCGTGAGGACCGTGTGGAGACCCTGAGCGAGGCCGAGTGCCTGCGGCTGCTCAGCACCGTGCCCGTCGGGCGCGTGGTGTACACCGAGCACGCGCTGCCGGCCGTCCTGCCGGTCTCCTTCGAGGTCCTGGACGGGCGGCTGGTGCTCGCCGTGCGCCGGGGAAGCTCCACCGCGCGCGGGCTCGACGGCACGGTGGTGGCCTTCCAGGCGGACCTGCTGGACCCGGTCACCCGTACCGGGTGGAGCGTGCTGGTGCACGGACGGGCGGACGCGGTCAGGGACCCCGAGCAGGTGCGCCGGGTGCTGCGCTCCGGGCTGCGGCCGTGGGTGGGGGATCCGGAGCCGCTGTTCATCGCGCTGGTGCCGGAGCTGGTCAGCGGGCGCCGGCTGTTCCCGACCGGGCGGGGCACGCCGGGGCAGGGGGCCCTGGGACAGGGCGTCGTCGGGCAGCCGCTGCGGTGGCCCTGAACTGGTGTTTCGCGTTCCGCTCCTGACAGGTACCGGTGGGTAGGCATACGCTTCCGGCGTCCTGACCCCTCCCCGGGGCCCGTCCCCCTCCAGGAGCGCACCGTGACGACCTTCGCGTCCCTCGCCGAACTGACCGCCGCCGTCGGCACCGAACTGGGCACGAGCGAGTGGCACACCATCGACCAGCGGAAGATCGACCTCTTCGCCGAGGCCACCGGGGACCACCAGTGGATCCACGTGGACCCGGAGCGGGCGAAGGAGAGCCAGTTCGGCTCGACCATCGCGCACGGCTACCTGACCCAGTCGATGATCCCGGTGCTGGCCAAGGAGTGCTACGGCGTCGAAGGCGTGCGGATGGCGCTGAACTACGGCTCGGACAAGGTCCGTTTCCCGGCCCCGGTGCCGGTCGGTACGGCGATCCGGGCCACCGCCGAGCTGCTCTCGGCCACCGAGGTCCCGGGCGGGGTCCAGGCGGTGGTGCGGTTCACCATCACCAGCGAGCGGAGCAGCAAGCCGCACTGCGTCGCCGAGGCGATCACCCGCTTCTACGTCTAGCGGCGGAGCGGCGGCCGCCTGGTGGGGGCGGCCCGCGGGCAGGCCTCCGGAGGCGAACGGGCCTCCGCGCACCGGGTACGCCGATTGGACCGTGCCGGGCCCTCCACCAGGTCCGAACGGCCCCCGGCGAGTAACGTCCGACGAGATGGTTGTCGTACTCCAGTGGCCTCATGAGCTCCCTGGGTACGCGCCCCGGCCTGCCCGGTAGCCGTGACCGTCCCTGGAGGAGCCGTGCCCCGCCCCGCCCCGTGGTTCTCCCGCCTCGCCGGTCTCGCCTCGCAGTTCGCCCCGACGCCCGCCGGGACGCCCGCCGTGCCGGTACGGGCGGTGCCGGAACGCGCCGTCCCCGGCCTGGCCGGGCTCCCCCGCGCCGCCTGGCACCGGGTCCGCACCGAGGCCTTCGGGGCCGAGCCCAGGGGCGAGCGGCTGGCCCGGATCCGCCGCTCTCCGCAGTTCGCCGACGGCGCCTTCCGCAACCCGGTGCCGACCCGCCGCCTGGTCTACGAGCGGAGCCCGCTGGAGATCACCCGCGCCCAGCTGAGCGCGGACAAGACCCGCCGGGCTCCGGCCGCCGCCGTGCCGGTGCACCGGCTGCTCCCGGTCGACCTGGCGAACCCGCCGGCCTCCGGACTGCGGCTCACCTGGCTCGGGCACGCCACCGTGCTCGCCGAGATCGGCGGACGGCGTGTCCTGCTCGACCCGATCTGGGGCGAGCGCTGCTCCCCCTTCGACTGGACGGGGCCCAAGCGGCTGCACCCGGTGCCGCTGCCGCTGTCCGAACTCGGGCCGGTGGACGTGGTGGTGATCTCGCACGACCACTACGACCACCTCGACATGCGCACCGTACGGGCCCTGATCGGCAGCGGCGCGGTGTTCGCCGTACCGCTCGGGGTCGGGGCGCACCTGGAGCACTGGGGGGTGCCGGCCGGGCGGATCGTCGAGCTGGACTGGTGGGAGTCGGCCGAGGTCGCCGGGCTGACCCTGACCGCCACACCGGCCCGGCACTACTGCAGCCGCGGTCCGCGCACCAGCGCGCTGTTCCTGTGGGCGTCCTGGGTGGTGGCGGGCGGCGGGCACCGGATCTTCCACAGCGGGGACACCGGGTACTTCCCCGGCTTCACGGAGATCGGGCGCCGGCTCGGCCCGTTCGACGCGACCATGGTGCAGGTCGGCGCGTACAGCGAGTTCTGGCCCGAGGTGCACATGACCCCGGAGGAGGGCGTGCGGGCGCACCTGGACCTGGGCGGGCAGCTGATGCTGCCGATCCACTGGTGCACCTTCAACCTGGCGATCCACCCGTGGGAGGAGCCCGCCGAGCGGGTGGTCGCCGCCGCCCAGGCGCTCGGCGCCCACCTGGCCGTCCCCCGTCCCGGCAAGCCCTTCGAGCCCGTGGACCCGCCGGCCCTGCGGCTGTGGTGGCGCGCCGTCGCGGCCAAGCCGCGGGGCATCGAGCCGTTGGTCGGGGGACGGCCGGAGACGGGGGTAGGGGTGCCGGATGTCGACGAACAGATTTCAAACTCTGTCAGCTGAAAGTTGTTCGCTGAATTCTGTTTTCTGACATCTGTCAGCTGTTGTTCGTCGGTTGTCCGCTGTCGCCCCGGTCCCCGCGCCGGGGGCGGCCCGGACCCGCCCCGGTCCCCGCGCCGGGGGCGGCCCGGACCCGCCCCGCCCTCGGCGCGCCGCTCAGCCCGCGAGGACGTCCCGCAGCGCCCGGGCCTCCTTCGCCACCCGGCCCGACCCGCCGCGCTCCGCCGCCGCCGTCACCTCGGCCACCGGTCCCCTCGCCCGGGTTCGCCGGGCGCAGTCGGCGGCGAGGCCGACCAGGTCGCCCAACCCCCGGGCGGACGGATCGACCGCACCCAGCAGCCCCGGCAGCGCCGCCCGGAGCACCGACCAGACCGTCCCGTACGCGCCGGTCTCCGCCGCCGGACCGAGCGCCGCCACGAGCCGGTTCGGCTTGACCGCACCCGTCCCCACCAGCTCGCCCAGCTCGCGCCCGAGCAGTTCGCCGTCCAGGTCCCCGCGCGCCGCGAGCACCAGCAGCGCGTCCACCGCCCCGGTCCGGTCCTCGGCGTGCCGGGCGCCCAGTCCGTACGCCACCGCCAGGTGCAGCGCCGGGCCGGCCGGGCCGCCGGACTCCGCGAGCAGCGGCAGGTACCGGCCCGCCCCGCGTTCGTCCCGGTCGGCCCCCGCCGCGAAGTGGTCGAGCCAGCGCGCGGCCAGCTCCTCGCGGTGGTGGGGCAGCATCGCCGCCCAGTGCCGCACCGGCCGCCAGGACCAGTCCTGTTCGGCGCGGGCCCGGGAGACGCTGGGTTCGGTCGACTCCAGCAGCTTGCGGAACTCCGGGGCGAGCCGCTCCCCGGCCGGCCCCTCCGGGCCCGAGCCGATGCCCGGCTGGGCGACCGCGACCCGCCGGAGGTCCTCCCACCAGCGGTCCGGGTAGGTGTGGCCGCGCTTCGAGCCCCGGCCGGGCGCGAACAGCACCCGTTCGGAGTGCTGCCCGGGCAGGCCGCCGGTGCGCAGCCAGTGCGCCAGCCACCGCCCGGCCGGCGAGGTGAGCGCCCCGGCGGCCCGTAGCACCTCGCGGTCACTCACCTCGCGGTCGCTCACCCCCCGGTCACTCACCTCCCGGTCACTCACCTCGCGGTCACTCACCCCCCGGTCCCCGATCGGCCGGACCCGCAACAGGGCCGCGCTCAGATCGGCCTCGCCCGGGGTGACGCCCGCCGCCTCGTACCCGGCGAGGCGCTCGACCAGCGCGCCCGGTTCGATCGCCCCGGTGGCGTCGGTCGGGGTGGCGAGCAGGTACGGCGGCCGGTGGGCGGTCACCTGCCAGGCCGCCTCCTCCAGCCGGGCGGCGAGGACGGCGCCGTGCGCGCTGGCGCGGGCGGTGCGCAGCGGAGTGCGGCCGATGCCGCTGAGGGCGTCCCAGAGTCGGCGTGGCGGCGTCTCCCCCGCGATCGCGGCCACCACGAACAGCACCTCGCGGGGGGTGCAGTCCGCCCATTGCGGGACCGCTCGCCAGGGGTGCGCCCGGCGGACGGGTTCCAGTGCCCGGAGCAGCCCGGCGCGGTCCAGGTGGGTCTGCCGGACCAGTCCGTCCAGCACCCGTTCGAAGGCGGCGACCTCGGGCTCCCGGGCGGAGAGCAGGGCGGAGAGCTCCTCGGCCAGCTCGGCGGCCGAGGAGATCGGCGGCCCGACCGGGCGCGGCTCGGTCACCGGCGGCAGGATCTCGTCCCAGCCGGTGTCCGGTCCGTCCCCCTGGTCGCCGCCGACGGACGCGCCGAACAGCTCGCCGGCCCGCGCGTGGTGGACGGGGTTCAACAGTTTGGCGGCCAGCCGCAGTCGGGGCAGCACCGCCTCGCCCGCCGCGCCGAGGTGCCGGGCCACCACGTTCAGTGCCCGCTCCTGGATGCCCGCGTCCGGCTGCCCGAAGGCCTCGGCCGCCGCGAGCACCACCGGGCCGGAGCGTCCGGGCGCCCGCCGGGCGGCCTTCTCCAGCATGCCCAGTTGAGCCCGCACCAGCTTCTTCTCGGTCCGGAACAGCACCACCGCCGAGGCCTCGATGAGCACCTCGGGCCCGATCAGGCCGGCCTCGTCCAGCCTGGCGAGCACCTCCTGGGCGTGCGCCGCGATCGCCGACAGCCCGTCCAGCAGTGCCAGCACGTCCCGCGACCGGGCCGCGTACTCCTGGGGCGTCGGACCGAGCGCCCGCAGGACCTCCAGGAAGGCCCGCTGGTCGGCCGGCTTGCCGCCGCGCAGCAGCCGGGCCAGGCAGCGGTCGAGCAACCCGGTCCGGTCCACGACCCCGGCCGCGGCCAGTCCGGCGATCGCCTCGGTCCAGACGTCGCCGGGGCGCGGGCTGAGCTGCTGCGTCAACTGCCAGCTGACATCGGAGAGTTCGAAGATGCGCGGGAGCAGCACGGGGGTGAGGGAGTCGGCGCGCAGCCGCTCGGCCAACGGCGGGCGCGGGCCGTACTCGCGGGTCAGGCCGTCGAACCAGCCCCGGACGAAGGGCTCGTTCGTCGGCACCGGGCAGCCGGTGCGCCGGACGATCGCCGCCGTGAGCGGGTGCGTCGACGAGCCCCACGAGCGGGCGGTCCGCGCGGCGAGCCGGGTGGCCACCTCGATCTGCCACTCCTGCGGCTGCGCCTCGACGACCTCGTGCAGCGCCGGGTGCCGGAACCAGTCGCGGACGCCGAAGTCGCTGCCGCCGAGCCAGCCCGCCGCGCCGGCCGGGCCCGCGTGGCACCCGGCCCCGGCGATCAGCAGCGCCCCCTTGGTGTCGGTGCCGGACCGCGACCAGTCCCGGCGCAGTTCCTTGCGCAGTTCCCTGAGCACGGCCAGGCAGGCCCGCCGCTGGGCCCGGTCCAGCCCGGCCAGCAGCTCCGGCACCGCCTCGACGAACCCGGCCCGGACGGCCGCGAGCAGTTCCTCGACCGGCCCCGCCTGCTCCACCACGGTCTTCTCCCCCGCTCTCACGCGCCCGCCTCCCGCACCATCGCGACCGCCAGCGCGTGCTTGCACGGCCCGCGCCCGCCCCGGTACTTGCCCCACCACAGGCACGTGCAGCTCACCCGCCCCGAGGCGTCCGTGCGCACCCGCTGGATGTGGTCGTCCACCGTGACGACGGCCGTCATCCCGCCGTCCTCCAGCCGTACCGCACCCGCCGCGACCAGGTCCCGGGCGGCCCGCAGCCGGGGGTTGGCCGCCTCGGCGCGCCCGGCCTCGTACGGGAGTTGGCGGTGGAAGTACGCGGCCTCGGCGGTGTCGTAGCCGATCTGCCCGGCGGTGCCCAGGCGGGTGAGGGCGGCACGGACCCGCTCGGCGCTCAGCCCGGACTGCTCGGCGAGTTCGGCGACCTCGATCCGCGGCTCCCAGGCCAGCAGCACCGCGACGAGTTCGGCGTCACGCTCGGCAGCCCCGGTGGCGAGCGCGCCGAGCACGCCGCCCTCGCCGGAGAAGCCGCGCGAGGCGTCGGGCGAGAGGGTCAGGGTGAGCCGCATGGCGGGCAGCACCACCTCCCAGGCCGAGGCCGTGGGTTCGGTGGCCGCGACCGGCCCGTACACCCGCAGGGCGAGCGCGTGCCGCAGCACCCGCTGCAGAGCGACCAGTCGCTCCGGCCCGGGCAGGCAGACCGCACCGGGCAGCGGGCGGGTGGTGGGCCGCAGGGTGCGCCCGGCCGGGACGACCCAGCCGACGCCGCCGCGCCCGCCGCGCGGCAGCGAGCGCAGGAAGCGGACGGCCTCGACGGCGGGAAGTTCGGCGCGCAGGTCGAAGCCGGCGGCGATCACCTGGGTCTCGGCGAAGCCGCGCAACCAGCGCTCCGGCAGCGGCACCTTCTTCTCGACCAGCGGGCCGTCGAAGCTCGTGACCTCCAGCGCGTCCGGGCCGACCGCGAGGTGCAGCGGGTCCGACGGGCCGATCCTGGTGAGCGCCTCCCGCAGCGGGTCGTTGACGTCCACGTTGGTGGTGCCGTGGCCGATCTCGTCGCCGTCCAGCCCGGCCCGGAGCACGTCGAGCCGGGCGTACACCCCGCAGCAGCCGGAGAAGGACTCGAAGCGCAGCCGGTCCCCGTTGGCGGTGACCACCGGGTCGAGCGAGGCGCGCAGCCGCGGCTGGTGGTAGCGGGTGGCGGCCACGTCCGCCACCGCGAGCAGTGCGGCGGCGGCCGGCGCCGGGTCGGCCAGGAAACCCGCGAAGAACCGGGGATGGGCCTGCGCCCCGAGCGGGGTGGCGCCGCCGGAGGTGGCCAGGTCGAGGCTCCGGCCGGCGGCGCCGTCGTGGACGGCCGACGGGCGCAGATAGGCGTACGCGTGTGCGGATTGCGTCATGCGGAGCACGCTAGGTGACGGCTCTGACAGCCCGCTGACCCGCCACTTCAATGAAACACGTTCTACTCGACCGGAGCGTTACCCAGGTCACACCGCCGCACGGTTGGCTTCTGCCACTATGGGCCCGTGACCGACCTGACAGAACAGCAGAGGCCGACCGATCAGGCGCCCGATCCGGCCGCCCCGTTCGCCCAACTGCTGGAGATCGAGCAGCTGGACGAGAACACGTTCCGGGGCCACTGCCACGCCGGCGCCCCGATGCGCGCCTTCGGCGGCCACGTCGCCGCCCAGGCCCTCGCCGCCGCCGGACGCACCTGCCCCGCCAAGCGCGCGGTGCACTCGCTGCACGGCTACTTCATGCTGCCCGGCGACCCGACCCGGCCGATCGACTACCAGGTCGAGCGGCTGCGCGAGGGCTTCACCTACACCACTCGCCGGGTGCGTGCGGTGCAGGAGCGGAAGGAGATCTTCAACCTCACCGCCTCCTTCAAGCTCCCCGAGCCGACCGCCGACGACCGCCACCGCGCGATGCCCCCGCTGCCCGCCCCGGAGGGCCTGCCCGACGCCTTCTCCCACTGGGACGAGGAACTGCGCGCCGCGATCAAGAGCTCCGACGGCTTCCGCGACCTCGAACTGCGCTTCGTGCCGCCGGACGCCCCGGGCGTGCCGCCGGCCGTCCCCGGAATGCCGCAGCAGTTCGTCTGGCTGCGCATCTCCACCCCGCTGCCGGACACCGAACCGCTGCTGCACGCCTGCGCGCTCACCTACCTCTCCGACCTCACCCTGGCCTCCACCGCCGGTCTGCACGAGCAGGCGAACTTCTTCCAGCGCACCGAGCCGCCCCGGCTGCTGATGACCTCGCTGGACCACGCGATGTGGTTCCACCGCCCGTTCCGGGCCGACGAGTGGCTGCTGTTCGCCCAGCGCAGCCCGTCCGCCTCGGACGGCCGGGGCCTGTCGCTCGGCGAGTTCTACGACCGGGACGGCCTGCTGGTGGCCTCGGCCGTCCAGGAGGCGCTGATCCGCCGGCTGCCGTAGCGCCCGCCGCCGCGGCACTCCAGCCCCGGGCGCTCCCGTGCCCCGGCGCTCGCATGCCCGGGCACTCCCGTGCCCCGGCGCTCCGGCGCTCCCGGCAGCAGCCCCGGGAGCCGCCGGACGCCCCGGCACCCTCCGGAGGAAGCCCGGTTGCCGCCGGGCGAACGGAAGGGGGCCGGTCGGCGTCATACTCCTGAGCGGCCCCGGCCCGTATCATGGTGCGGGTGACCAAGGTTGACCTGTCACCACGACCGGTGGAGGCGATGTCTCCGCGTCAGCTCGAACGCCGCGACAGCCTGATCGCGGCCGCGCTCGCCCTGGTGAACGAGATCGGCGTCGAACGGCTGCAGATGAAGCAGGTCTGCGAGCGGTCCGGAGTCGCCCTGGGGACGGCGTACCGATACTTCTCCTCCAAGGACCACCTCCTGGCGGCGGCGATCGCCGAGTGGCACCGCCTGCTGCTGGCGGACCTGGTGGCCGAACTGCGGGGACCGCGCGCCGGACTGGGGGCCACGGACCGGGCGGTGCGGTTCGTCCGCGGCGGGATGCGGGCCTACCAGCGCCAGCCCGAACTGGCCCGGCTCCGGGTGGCCGTCGCCGCCTCCACCGATCCCTTCGCCAGCGAGGCGCTGCAGGGCATGGCCCGGGCCGACAGCGCCGCCCTCCAGGCGGTGACGGCCGAGGTGCCGGCCGCCGCCAGCGAGCTGGTGCGGCACATCGTCGCGCACGCCTGGCAGGGCGAACTGACCGCCTGGGTGACCGGCCGCACCACGCTCGGGGACGCCCGGCGGCGGCTGGAGGACGTGGTGCGGCTGGTGCTGACCCCGTACGAGACCCACTACCCGGCCCCGTACGAGGTCCAGTCCACCGGCTGAGCCCCGTCGGGCGCTCAGACCACCGTCACCGGGTGCGCCACCACCGCGCCGAACAGGTAGCCCTCGCGGTTGAAGGCCTCCCGTTCGGGCTGGGTGGCACCCCGGCGGTCCGTCGCGCGGGCGCGCAGCTCGTAACGTCCGGGCCGCTCGGGGCGCCAGACGGTGCTCCAGCGCGTCCAGTCACCGGCGCACGGCTCCTCGGCCAGCTCGGCGGTCCGCCAGCTCAGGCCGCCGTCCGTGCTCACCTCCACCTGCCGCACCGGCGCCGTACCGGACCAGGAGCGTCCGTGCAGCCGGTGCTCGCGCCCGGCCTCCAGCCGCGCACCCTCGGCCAGTTCGAAGGCGGACTTGACCACCTGGGTGGTGAGCGCGGCCCCGCCGCCGGGCGGGTGGCCCGGGCCGAACATCCGGTAGAAGACGGTGTTCCAGGGCGAGTGGAGCGGGTGGTCGGCGACCTCGATGGTGCCGACCCACTTGATCGAGGCGATGCCGACCCAGCCGGGCACCACCAGCCGCACCGGCGCGCCGTGGTCGGGGGTCAGCGGTTCCTCGTTCATCTCGTACGCGAGCAGCGTGTCGTCCAGCGCCTTGGTGATCGGCAGCGGGCGGCGCACCGGGCCGTGGTTGGTGCCGTCGACGACGTAGTCCGGGTCCAGCCCGGTGGGCAGCACGTCCACCGCGGCACCGGTCAGCCCGGCGGCCCGCAGCACCTCGGCCAGCCGGACGCCCCGCCAGCTCGCAGAACCGATGCTGCCGAGCGTCCACGGTGTGCCCGGGGTGAGCCGGCCCTGCTGGCGGTGGAAGTAGCTGCGGCCGTTGCCCGCGCACTCGATCAGCGCGTGGATCCGGGTGGCGGGCAGCGCCCGCAGGTCGTCCAGGGTGAACTCCACCGCCCGCTCCGGCGCCGGGGCGCCGCGCAGGCCGCTGCCGAACACCTTGAGCCGCCAGCCGACCGGGTCGATCAACGGGGTGCTGGTGTGGTTGCGGACGAAGAACCGTTCCACCGGGACATGACGGCCGACGGCGGCCCGGCCGTCGGCATCGCGCAGCGCCTCCCAGCGCATCTCGGCGTTGGTGTCGCGCCGGACGAACCACTGGGCAGGCAGCGGCTTGACGATTCCGGGCACATCGACGGTTCCGGACACGGGCCTGGACACCTCCTCGGCGACCGCTCGGCCCGGGGCGAACACCGGTGCGGCCGACGCGGGCACGGTGGGCGCCCCGGCGGCGGAGCGCAGCGGATTCCGGACGGCACCGTCCGGATGGCGCTCCACGCCCAGGGTAGGCGCTCCGGCGCTTTCCGTGACCGGGGCGGACGCCCGGGCTTCGCGCTTGACCTTCTCACCGGTGTGAATACCTAGCGTTCCCGGTGTCGCACGGGCGGCCCGCCCGACCGGACCGCCCGTGCGACGACCAGCCCGTCCGTCCCGCCGAGGAAGCACCGAGGAGCACCCGTGCCGTCCACCGCCACCCACCCCGCCCCGCTCGCCCGGATCGTCCAGGGCTCGGGCCCCGGCCTGCTGCTCGCCCACGGCGCCGCAGGCAGCGCCCGGGACAACTGGGGCCCGCTGCTGCCCGACCTCGCCGCGCACCGCACCGTCGTCGCCCCCGACTACCCCGGCTCCGGCGACAGCCCGTACGAGCCCGGCGAACCCACCCTGGACGAGTACGCCGACCGGCTGGTCGCGACCGCCGACGAGGAGGGCCTCGACACCTTCGACCTGGCCGGCTTCTCGCTGGGCGCCGCCGTCGCCGTCCGGATCGCCACCCGCCACCCCGGGCGGGTCCGCTCGCTGCTGCTGATCGCGGGCGTGGCCGGCGGGTCGGCCCGGCAGAGCGCCCTGTCCGAGCTCATGGTCCGGCTCCGGGACCGGCCCGCCGACCTCGCGGAGGTGATGCTCACCGTCGTCCTCGGCCACAGCTGGGTGGACGCGCTGCCCGCCGACCAGCTCGCGGCGCTGCGCGAGGGGCTCCGCTCCCCGCTGCCGGCCGGTTTCCCGCAGCAGTTCCGGCTGGCCGCCCGGGTCGACGTCCGCGCCGAGTTGGCCTCGGTCACCGTACCCACCCTGGTCGTCGGCGCCGCCGAGGACATGCTCGTCCAGCCGTCCCAGCACCGCCTGCTGGCCGAGGGCATTCCTGGCGCCCGCTTCGTCGAACTGCCCTCCGGACACCTGCCGATGGTCGAGGCGCTTCCCCAACTGCGCGAGGTGGTAATGGAGTTCGTGAAGAACTGAGCCGAGGGGATCCGGGCCGGGAACGGGCGCGGCGGGAACACCCCTACGGCGGCCCGCGTTGACCCGATCATGCGCATCGGAGAACTCGCCCGCCTGACCGGGGTTTCCGCCCGCCTGCTCCGCTACTACGAGGAGCAGGGCCTGCTTCAGCCCGCCCGCACCACGGCCGGCTACCGCGAGTACGGCGAGGACGACACCGTACGGGTGTGGCAGATCCGCAGCCTGCTCGCGGCCGGTCTGCCCACCCGGATCATCGCCGAGATCCTGCCCTGCGCCACCGGCCCGGTGCCCGCCCTGACGGCCTGTCCGAACCTGCTGGCCACCCTGCGCGGCGAACTCGCCGACCTGGACGCCCGGATCGAGGACCTCACCCGCAGCCGCCGGGTGCTCTCCCACTACCTGGCGACCGCGCACGCACCGAGCGAGGAACGGGCGGCCTGACGGAACGCTCTACGGGACGCCGTACGGGACGCCGTCGGCGAGGCCCTCACCGGCCGCGGAAGGCCCCGCTGAACAGCGCATACGCCCTGCCCGGGGGTCGGGTGGGGCGTATGCGGCCAACCGACGCCCAACCCCCGTCCGGACTTCACCCGCGCGTACCGACCGTTCACACCGCCCTGGAAGCCTCCCTGTCATGAACGCCAGCACTCAGGCGCCCTACCAGGAACCGCGCTTCCCGCTCCCCCAGCGCCACCGCCGCCTTCTCGCCTGCACCGCCGTCCTCGCCTCCATCGCCCTGGGCACCCTCGGCGTCGGCGCCACCGTGGAGACCGTCCAGCACGGCCCGCTCGCCACCGCCAGCGCCAGCAAGTAGCCGCCGCGGTCCGGCGCCGATCCGGGGGACAGTGCCCAATCCGGGGGACAGCGCCCGATCGAAGATCATCAGGTACTAGGATCCTCCCGCAACACGACGCGAAGGGGAGCCAGTGGCGCGGGTTGCGATCATCGGGGGCGGTATCAGCGGGCTGGGGACAGCACTCATGCTCGGCCGACGCGGCCACCCGGTCACGTTGTTCGAACAGGACACCCGGCAGGCCGAAGAGGATCTGGACCAGGACTTCCACCACTGGAACCGGCCCCGCGTCCCGCAGGCCAACCAGCCCCACTCGTTCCTCGCGCCCGTACGCAGCGTGCTGCGCGCCGAGGCCCCGGACGTCTACGCGGACCTGCTGGCCCGCGGGGCCCGGGAGTACCACGACTTCGACTGGTTCGACGAGCACCCCCCGCACCGGGCCGGCGACGAGGAGCTGGTGACCCTGCGCACCCGCCGCATCGTCCTGGAGGCAGCGCTCACCGCAGCCGTACGGCGGGAACCCACCGTCGAGGTGCGGCGGGGCACCCGGGTGAGCGGCCTCACCGTCGAGGCCGCGGACCCGCCCCGGGTCACCGGCGTGCGGACGGACACGGACACCCACCCGACGGACCTCGTCGTCGACGCGGCCGGCCGCCGCTCACCGGTCCCCGCCTGGCTGGTCGAGGCCGGCTGCCGCCCGCCCGTGGTCGACAGCCACCGCACCGGGATCACCTACATGTGCCGCTGGTACCGCCTGCGCGCCGACGGCCCGCGCGACCCCGGGCGGGTGAAGACCGGATCGGCCGCCGGATTCGCGCTCGCCGGCGTCTTCCCGTCCGACAACGACACCTTCGCGCTGAGCATGGTGCTCTCCACGGGCGACCCCACCCGCGGCGCCCTCACCGACCCCGCCGTGTTCGAGGCCCTCCTCCGGCACTTCCCCGCCTGCGCCGCCTGGCTCGACCTCGACCCCGAACCCCGGTCGCCCGTCCTGGCGATGGCCGGCCTGGACAACCGCTGGACCTCCCTCACCGACGACGTCGGCCCCGTCGTCACCGGCCTGGTCAACGCCGGGGACAGCCTCGTCCACACCAACCCCACCCTCGGCCACGGCGTGGCCCTCGGCCTGCGAGCCGCCCAGTACCTCGCCGGCCACACCGAGCAGGTCGCCACCGACCCCGCCGGCTACCACGCCTGGACCACCGGGACCATCCGCCCCTGGTTCGACGCCCAGGTGACCGCAGACCGCACCAACGAACAACGCCTCAAGGACGGTTCGGCCCTCCCCGACCACCGCGCCGCCGCCCTCGCCGCCTGCGCCTTCGACGACCCGGTCGTCATGCGGGCCCGCGCCCACGTACGCCACCTCGTACGGACCCCCGACGTCGCGTACGCCACCAAGGAAGTCGACCAGGCCGTCACCACCTGGCTCGCCGCCCGCCCCGGCTTCACCCCGCACCACGACGGCCCCACCCGCGACCAGTGGGACGCCCTCATTCCCGGCTAGCCCCTGGTCCGGCTCGGGGTCGTCGCAGGGGGATCGGCTTCAGCTGCGGCCGGGCTGATGACCGTGCCTCCTCACCGCGGTGAGAGCGCACCGGGCCACGGCGTCCCACCCGGAAGGACGGCGAACCCGTGCGGCCACGGCACCGGCCGTAGGGACCGCACGGGTCGGGGGTGGCGGTAGGTGCCGGATCGGCGCGGAAGGTCGGGGCGGAGCTCCGTGCCGGTGACCAGGGGCGTCGCTAGGTGTGCGGGCCCTCGTGGGGCGGGGGCGGAGTCGGGCCGACGGGGCGGGAGTGGCGGCCGGTGCCGGGGGTGGGGTGGAGGTCGGGGGCCGGGGCGTAGCGGGCGGCCGGGGGGCGCAGGAGCCAGGTGGTGCGGGGAGTGGGGGTGATCAAGCCGAGGCGGTGGAGGAGGTCGAGGGCGTCGCGGCGCAGGGCGGTGCGGTCGGCGAGGTAGCGGGCGGGGAGGTCGTGGTCGTCGGCGATGTCGCCGAGGACCCCGTCTATCAGCGCGTCGGGGATCGGGACGTCGCCGCCCGTGTCCTCGCCCGGCAGCGGGCGGACCTCCTCGACCAGGCGTTCCACCAGCAGCAGGGTGGCCTGGGCGAGGGTGCCGGCACCGGGGAGGGCGAGGTCGGTGAGTTCGGCGGCCGGGTCGAGCAGGGCGACGCCCTCGGCCCGCAGTTCGGCCTCCAGTCCGAGGAATTCGGCGAGCGCGGCCGGGCCGCTGAGCCGGTGCTCGCGCAGCCATTCGCGCTGGTCCTCGGGGAGGTCGGCGGCGAGGACGGCCGGCGTCTCGGCGAGGAGGCGGCGCACGGCGGTGCCGGGCTCGGCCTCGGCGGCGCGGCGGATGAGGTCGGCGGCGTCGTCGGCGAGCGCGGGCGGGCCGGCCGGGACGGCGCGGGCGAGTTCGCGGTCGACGGTCAGCACGAAGGCGGTGTCGCCCGGGTCGGCCGGCAGTTCGCCCAGCACCTGCCAGTCGGCCAGCGCGGCGAGTGCCATGTCGAGCGCCGTGTCGAGCGCCGTGTCGAGCCCGACGTCGGCTCCCTCGCCGCCCCCGCGCCCGGCCATCAGCTCGGGCGCAGCCGCCCGCATCGCCTGGAGCAGCCGCCCGTAGGCGAGTTGCTCGGGGGCGTCGACGAGCAGGGCGAGCGCGAGTGCGAGCCGGGCGTAGCCGGCCGGGGTGAACGGTGCACCGGTGGCGGGGTGTCCGAGGCGGCGGGCGGCGCCGGGACCGAGGCCGGCCTTGCAGAGCCGGGCGTGCCACGGGCCGACGACGAGGCGGTAGCCGAGCAGGGTGTCGAAGCGTTCGGTGAGCCAGTCGCGGTGACGGCGGATCAGGGGGAAGCCCTCGGCGTGCGGACCGGAGGCGGTGACCAGCGGGTGGGCGAGCAGCAGCCGGGCGGCGATGCGGCGTTCGGCGTCCGGGAGTTCCCCACCGGAACGATCCTGCACGTCGCAGGGCAGTTCCGGGAGGGCAGGGCTGCGCTCCGGCCGGCGGTGCCTGCCGGGCCCGCCCCGCTTGGCGCCTGACCGGACGACGGGCAGTGCGGCGGCGTCGCGGCGGGCGCGGCGCAGACCGCCGTCGGCGCGGGCCTCGCGGGCGCGCGGGACGGCGCCCGCGTGGGCGGTCGGGCCGTGCCACCAGCTGACGGCGGGTTCGGCGGGCGCGGCCGCGGCGCCGAGGTGGCGGGCGGGGTAGAGGCCGAAGGAGGCGGTGCACAGGTCGTCCGCGGTGCCGGGGGTGGCGGCGGCGAACCAGTGGGCGAGCCGCAGCAGTCCCGGGTCGGGCGAGAGCCCTTCGGCGGAGGCCTGCGGATCGTCAGCTCCGCTCCCGGCCACGGCGTCGACGGGGCCGGACTCGCGGTCGGACCCGCAGTCGGACCCGCGTGCGGCTTCGCATTCGGCTTCACGCACGGCTTCGCGTACGGCGAGGACGGCGTCGGCGCTTCCCCGGCCTGCCCCGCCCGTGCGTCCGTCCGGCCTGCCGGCGGCCACCCGGGTGGCGCCGACCGCGTACTCCTGCTGCTCCATGTCGGGGTCAAGACTAGACGGTGACCGGGTCACCCGGTGGCAGCAACCGTCCTCCTGAGGAAGTCTCCGCAGGAGCCCTCGAACCGGCCGTCCGCCCTCCGCTCTCCCGGCCGGGCCGTCATCCGCCGTGCGGCACCCGGGTTACGCACCGGTAACCCGGTCTTCCCCCGCCCGAACGGCTCCCGTAGGGTCGGTGGATCTCCCCAGCCGAGCGACCTCGGAGGCAGTCCCCGCATGAGCATCCGCACGACCACCCGCGCCGCCGGTCTCGGCGCGCGCCTGCGTTCGGCCACCGGCCTGCTCGGCGGCTTCGCGGCCACCTCGGCGGCGCACCTGGGCTCGATCCTGTCCGGGGCCTCGGTGCTGCAGAACGCCACCAAGCCGGCCCTGATGCCGCTGCTGGCCGCGCACAGCGTGTCGGCGGCGACCGCCGCCGGGCGGAAGGCGCCGAAGCTGCTGGCCCCGGCGCTGCTGGCGAGCGCCGGCGGGGACGTGCTGCTGCAGCTGAAGGACGACACCGCGTTCCTGGCCGGCATGGGCTCGTTCGCGGCCGCGCACGTCTGCTACGTCACGATGTTCGTCCAGCGCGGGGCGTTCACCGACCGCCGGCGCGCACTGGTGGTCGCGGCCGCGTACGCGGCGGCCTGGGTGGGCCTGGTCGGTCAGCTCTGGCCGGACCTCGGGGAACTGAAGGTCCCGGTGGCCGGGTACAGCCTGCTGCTCACCTCGACGGCCGTCACCTCCGCCGGGCTGGGCTGGCGGACCGGGCTGGGCGGGGCGCTGTTCCTGCTCTCCGACACGCTGATCGCGACCCAGCTGGCGAAGTGGCGCGAGCTGCCGGGGCATCAGTTCTGGATCATGGCCACGTACGTGCTGGCCCAGTACCTGCTGGCCAGCGGCATCCTCCGGCACGAGGAGCGGCACGAGGAGCAGCAGGAGTACCACCACACTCGGCTGCGGGCGCGATCGGCCGTCTGACGCGTCGAGGCGCCGCCGGTCCTGTCAGGGTCCGGCGGCGCGACGCGCTGGTGCGGAGGGGCCGGGGCCGTCAGGCACTGCGCCTCCGGAGCAGCCAGAAACCGCCGAGGCCGCCCGCGACCAGGGCCAGCCCTCCGGCCAGCTCCGCGGGGTCCGCCGCGACCGAGCCGCCGAGGCCGGTCTTCACCGCGCCGTGCGGGGCGACCTGCTGGCTCCCGGCGCCGGACTGACCGAGCGAGCCGGCCCACTCCCCGGCCGCCTTGCCCCAGTCGCCGAGGCCCTTGTCGGGGCTGGAGGCGGCGACGGTGGTCACGGTGACGCTGGTGGAGAAGGCTCCGCCGTTCGGGCAGGTGCCGTCGACCTTGCTGCTGCCGTTGTACTGGGAGGCCAGTCGGGCGGAGCCGGTGTGCTTGCCGTCGGCGCCCAGGGTGAGGGTCGCGGGGCCGCCCTCGAAGGCGGCGGAGTGGGCGGAGATGGTCTTGGCGTCGGGCTTGTCCGACTTCTCGCAGGAGACCGTGACCGTCACGGTCTGGCCCGGTGCGGCCTGGGACGGGCTGACCGAGGCCGCGCCGTCCCTGGCTGCCGCGAGGGGGGCCGTCAGACCGGTCAGCACCGTCGCGCCGATCAGGGCGGCGGCGGCCGTACGCATGGGGCGCATGCCGGAACCTCCGGGATTCTCGGGCGCAGCCGGGGACTCCCATGTCCACGTGGTGTTTCAACTGCACCCGGTCATTCACCGACGGTAGGCAGGGGCTCCGGACCCGGCCACCGCTCAGAGCCGTTCGAGCGACGGACCATCACGCACTGTCACGACCGAGCGCGGAGCCCCGGTGCCTCAGAGGTCCAGGTCCACCACGACCGGGGCGTGGTCCGAGGTGCCCTTGCCCTTGCGGGCCTCGCGGTCCACGTAGCTGTCGGTGACGGCGTCGACGAAGGGCTTGTTGGCGTAGGTGAGGTCGATCCGCATGCCCCGGTTCTTCGGGAAGGCCAGCTGGCGGTAGTCCCAGTAGGTGAAGGGGCGGTCGTACTTCAGCGGGCGCGGCACCACGTCGTGCAGGCCGATCTCGCCGAGGGCCTCCAGCGCGGCGCGCTCGACCGGGGTCACGTGGGTGAGGCCCTCGAAGGCGGCGGCGTCGAAGACGTCCTCGTCGGTGGGGGCGATGTTGAAGTCGCCGAGGACCGCGAAGGGGCGCGGGCCGGCCGCGTCCTCGGCGGCGGCCTTGCGCAGCGCCTCCAGCCACTCCAGCTTGTAGCGGTAGTGGGCGTGGTCGACCTCGCGGCCGTTGGGCACGTAGACCGACCAGACCCGGACCGGGCCGCAGGTGGCGGCGATGGCACGCGGCTCGACGGCGGGCAGCAGGGCGTCGTCGGCCAGGTAGCCGGGCTGGCCGGGCAGGTCCCGCACGACGTCCTCCAGGCCGAGCCGGGAGACGACCGCGACGCCGTTCCAGCGGCCGGTGCCGTGCGCGGCCGTCTCGTAGCCGAGCTCGCGGACCTGCTCGTACGGGAAGGCGTCGGCCGCGCACTTGAGCTCCTGGAGGCAGAGCACGTCGGGCTTGGCGCTCTCCAGCCACTCCAGGAGCTTGGGCAGCCGCGCGGTGACGGAGTTGATGTTCCAGGTGGCGATGCGGACGGTCACGGCGGGCGGCCTTCCCGGTGGTTCGGTCGGTGCGGACGGGGGCGGGCCGCCCCGGAAGGAGGCCCACCCCGAACATACCGCCCGGCACTGACAACCCGGCCCGATCAGCCACCGGGACGGGCGTCTGCACGGATCAGCGCGAGCCCGCGGGGCGCACCACCGCGGCCGAGCCGCCACCGCGCCGCACCGGTTCGGCGGCGGCGACCCAGCGGCCGTCCGGCAGCCGTTCCACGCCGGTGGCGGCGCCGATCTCGCCGCCGTTGGTGAAGCGGTGCCCGAGGGCCTCCAGCCCGGCCCGTTCCGGCAGTGCCAGGAAGCCCGGCTCGGCCTGGGTGACGGCGGCGTTGCGCTGGCTGGCGCGCGGCGCGGCGATGGCCTGCTCCAGGCTCAGCCCCCGGTCGAGGCGGCCGAGCAGCACCTGGAGGGTGGTGGTGATGATGGTCGCGCCGCCGGGGCTGCCGGTGGCCAGCAGCGGCTCACCGTCGCGCAGCACGACGGTCGGGGACATCGAGGAGCGCGGCCGCTTGCCCGGACCGGGCAGGTTGGGGTCGGGGACGCCGGCGGTGAGCGGGGCGAAGTCGAAGTCGGTCAGCTCGTTGTTGAGCAGGAAGCCGCGGCCGGGGACGGTGATGCCGCTGCCGCCGGTCTGCTCGATGGTGAGGGTGTAGGAGACGATGTTGCCCCAGCGGTCCGCCACCGTGAGGTGAGTGGTGTTGGGGCCCTCGTAGGGCTCGGCGACGGCCTGGCCGGTGTCGGCGCAGTCGGCCGGGTGGCGCGGGTCGCCGGGGGCGAGCGGGCCGGCGAGGGCGTGGTCGGGGCTGATCAGGCAGGCCCGGGAGGCGGCGTAGCGCTCGGAGAGCAGCTGCTTGGTGGGGACGTCGTTGAAGGCCGGGTCGCCGACCCAGCGGTTACGGTCGGCGAAGGCGATCCGCGAGGCCTCCAGGAAGTGGTGGTAGTACTGCGTGCTGCTGTAGTCCGAGAGGTCGCCGTCCTCCAGGATGTTGAGCGCCTCGCCGACGGTGGTGCCGCCTGAGCTGGAGGGGGCGATCGAGTAGACGTCGTAGTCGCGGTAGGCGACGTGGGTGGGCGCCTGGCGGCGGACCTGGTAGGCGGCCAGGTCCGCGGTGTCGACCTTCCCCGGGCGGGCGTTGCGGCCGGAGGCCGGGTCGACCGGCGGGTGCTGCAGGGTGTTGACGATGTCCTTCGCCAACTCGCCCTGGTAGAAGGCCTTCACGCCGTCCTTGGCGAGCAGCTTGTACGTCGCGGCGAGGTCCGGGTTGCGCAGGACGGAGCCGACCTCCGGGGGCTTGCCGTTCGGCAGGTAGAGCTTGGCCGTGGCCGGGAAGTCCTTGAACCGGCCGTAGTTGTCGGCGGTCTGGCCCCGGAAGGTGTCGTCGACGACGAAGCCGTTCTCGGCGATCCGCTCGGCGGGTTCCAGGGCCTGCGCGAGCGAGCGGGTGCCCCACTGGCGCAGTGCGGAGTCCCAGGTGGCGGGGGTGCCGGGAACGCCGACGGACAGGCCGCTGGTGACGGCGTCGGCGAAGGCGAGGGGCTTGCCGTCCTCCAGGAACAGTCCGCTGTCGGCGGTGTGTCCGGCCACCTCCCGGCCGTCGATGGTGTGGACCCGTCCGGTGGCGTGGTCGTAGTAGACGAAGTACCCGCCGCCGCCGATCCCGGACGAGTACGGCTCGGTCACCCCGAGCGCCGCGGCCACGGCTACCGCCGCGTCCACCGCGTTCCCGCCCTTGCGCAGCACCTCGATCCCGGCCGCGGTGGCGTCGGCGTCCACGGACGCCACCGCCCCGCCCCACCCCACCGCCTCCGGCGCCTTCGGTGGCGGCACCGCGGCACCGGCGGGTCCGGTGGTGGCCCAGACCAGTGCGGTGGCGAGCAACAGCGGTGGTGCGAGACGGGTCAGCGCCCTCATCCGAGTCCTCCTGAGTTGACGTCAACTCACCAGTTGTTGCACAGGAGAGGTAATCCGACAACCACATCGCACTATTACCGATGGGTAGTTGACGTGACGACAGGAACGGGCGCGAGGGGGCGGGAGTGGCGGACGGCGGATCGGGGCCGACGGGGCGGGCTACGGGCCGACGGCCGCGGGCCGACAGATGACAGATGACAGATGACAGATTTCGGCGAACAGATAACGTCATCTGTTCGCTGAAATCTGTTCCCTGAAAGTTGTCAGCCGTCAGGCGCCCCCCAGCCCCGCCCAGCCCCGGGCCGGCCCGGGCCGCCCGCCCCCTACAGCGCGCTGCGCTCCACCCGCCGCCGCTTGATGGTGCGGAACCGCCGCGCCACCTGACGCGCCAGGTCGGCCGCGCCGACCAGTCCGGCCTCGTTGCCGAGGGCGGCGTGGACGATGCTGGCCTCGGGCCGGAAGCCGCGCCCGGTCAAGGTGCGGCGGAAGGTGTCCCGGGCCGGGCCGAGGAGGAGGTCGCCGGCCTCGGAGACGCCGCCGCCGATGACGAAGCGCCCCGGGTCGAGGCCGGCGGCGAGGTTGGCGATGCCGACGCCGAGCCAGGTGCCGACCTCGTAGAGCAGCTCGACGGCGGTCGGGTCGCCGTCCCGGGCGGCCTCGGTGACCAGCGGGCCGGTGATCCCCTCGACCGTCCCCCCTGCCCGGGCCAGCAGCGGCTGCACCACCGGGGACTCCTCGGCGACCAGTTCGCGGGCGTCCCGCACCAGCGCGTTGCCGGAGGAGTACTGCTCCCAGCAGCCGCGGTTGCCGCACGGGCAGCGGTGCCCGCCGGGCACCACCTGCATGTGCCCGAACTCGCCCGCCAGGCCGTACTTCCCGCGGTCGACGTAGCCGTCCCGGACGACCGCCCCGCCGATGCCGGTGCCCAGGGTGAGCATCACCATGTGGTCCTCGCCGCGCCCGGCGCCGAAGCGCCACTCCGCCCAGGCGGCGGCGTTGGCGTCGTTCTCCACGATCACCGGGAAGCGCAGCCGTTCGCTCAGCGCCTGCTGGAGCGGCTCGTTGCGCCAGTTGAGGTGCGGGGCGAAGAGCACCCGGGAGCGGTCGGCGTCGACCCAGCCGGCCGCGCCGATGCCGACCGCGTGGACGTCGTGCCGGTCGGCGAGCTGGAGCACCAGCTCGACGATGACGTCCTCCACGACCTTGGCGCTCCTGCTCTTGTGCGGGGTGTCGGTGCGCAGCTTCTCCAGCACCTTGCCCTCGCCGTCGACGACCCCCGCGACCACCTTGGTGCCGCCGATGTCGACGCCGATGGTGGGCAGCCGCAGTATCCCCGCCGGCAGGGCGCGGCGGCGGCGTTCGGCGCGCGGGCCGAGGCCGAGCAGGGTGGGCAGGACGGCCGGCCGGGTGGTGCCTTGGGGGCTGGTCACGGCTGCGGACGCTCCTCACGGGTCTCGCGGGTCTCACGGGTTTCACGGAGAACGGGGGATTCGAGGGGCTCGGCGGCGGACGGCCGGGCGAGCTCGTGCGAGAGCTCGGCGAGGTCGGAGCCGCCGGCCATCTCGGTGGTGAGCTGTTCCAGGCCGATCTCGGCGCGCGGGTGGCTGCCGGCCATCCGCCCCCGCTTGAGCAGGGTGAAGTGGTCGCCGACCAGGTAGGCGTGGTGCGGGTTGTGGGTGATCAGGACGACTCCGAGCCCGGCGTCGCGGGCCGCGGTGACGTATTTGAGCACCACCCCGGACTGCTTGACGCCGAGCGCGGCGGTCGGCTCGTCGAGGATCAGCGCCTTGGCACCGAAGTGCACGGCGCGGGCGATCGCCACGCACTGCCGCTGCCCGCCGGAGAGGGTGCCGATCGGCCGGTCGACGTCGTGCAGGTCGATGCCCATCCGCGCGAGCGCCTCGCGGGTGGTGGCGCGCATGCCGTCGGCGTCCAGCCGCAGGCCGCCCCAGCGGCGCATGCCCCGTTCGGAGCCGAGGAAGAAGTTGCGCCACACCGGCATCAGCGGGACGACCGCGAGGTCCTGGTAGACGGTGGCGATGCCGAGGTCCAGGGCCTGGCGCGGGGAGTCCAGCCGGACCTCCTCGCCACCGACGGTGTAGGTGCCCTCGTCGTGCTGGTGCAGCCCAGCGATGATCTTGATCAGGGTGGACTTGCCGGCCCCGTTGTCGCCGAGCACGCAGCTGATCTCGCCGGCCCGCAGGGTCAGCGAGACGTCCTGCAGCGCCCGGACCGTGCCGTACGACTTGCCGACGCCCTCCAGCGCCAGGAGCTCCTCGTTCATCGCGGCCCCCGCTCGGCCCGGCGCTTGACGTACGCGTTGAGCAGCGCGGCCAGCAGCAGCATCGCGCCGAGGAAGAACTTGAACCAGTCCGGGTTCCACTGGGCGTAGATGATCCCCTTGCTGGCCATGCCGAAGATCAGCGCGCCGAGCGCGGAGCCGACCACCGAGCCGTAGCCGCCGGTGATCAGGCAGCCGCCGATGACGGCCGCGACGATGTAGATCAGCTCGTTGCCGACGCCCTCGCCGGACTGGACGGTGTCGAAGGAGAACAGCAGGTGCTGTCCGAGCACCCACGCGCCGAAGCCGACGCCCAGGTAGAGCACGGTCTTGGTCCGGGCGACCGGCACGCCGACCGCGCGGGCGGCGGCCGCGTCGCCGCCGACGGCGAAGATCCAGTTGCCGAAGCGGGTGCGCAGCAGCACCCAGCTGCCGATGACGAGCAGGCCGAGCCACCACCACACGGTGGCCTTGATCGCCAGCCCGCCGATGTTCACCTCGGAGGCGAACAGCCGGCGGCAGCTCTCGAAGCCCTGCATGTCCGCGATCGACTTGGTGGAGACCGTCCCGGAGACGGCCTTGGTGACGCCGAGGTTGGCGCCGGTCAGCATCAGGAAGGTGCCCAGGGTGACGATGAAGCTGGGCAGCTTGGTGCGTCCGAGCATCCAGCCGTTGAACCAGCCGACCGCCAGCGTGGTCGCCAGCGAGACCAGGACGCCGACCCAGGTGACGGCGGTGAACTGGTACGAGACCATCGAGGAGGTCAGCGCGGCGGTGGTGACCAGCACGCCGGCCGACAGGTCGAACTCGCCGCCGATCATCAGCAGCGAGACCGGCACGGCCATGATCCCGATGGTGGAGGCCGCGTAGAGGACGGTGCCGAGCGAGGAGAGCCGCAGGAAGGGCTCGGCGGCGCCGGCGAAGACCGCGAACACCGCGACGGCGGCGATCAGCGAGCCGAGTTCGGGGCGGGCGAGGAGCCGCCGCAGGGCCGCCGGGCGGTCCTGGACGAGCACGTCGGGGGTGGTGGAGGCGCTCACCTGGTCCCCCTCGCGACGTACTCGGCGAGCGCGTCGGCGTTGTCCTTGGTCAGGATCTGCGGGCCGGTCGCGACGGGCTTGCCGCCGCCGAGCATGTCCAGGTTGGACTTGTACAGCCACAGCAGGTCGACGCCCTCGTACCCCTGGAGGTAGGGCTGCTGGTCGACGGCGAAGCCGACGCTGCCGGACTTGAGCCCGGCCACGACCTGCGGTCCCAGGTCGAAGGTGTCCAGCTCCACGCTGCGGTGGGCGTCCTGGACGGCCTGCAGCCCGGTGGCGGCCATCGGGCCGGAGAGGGTGAGCACGGTGTCGACGGTGGGGTCGGCCTGGAGCTTGGCGGAGATCGCCGCCCGGGCGTCGGGCATGTCGACGCCGTTCACGTAGAGCACCTGGAAGCCGCCGCCGGCCTTGGACTGGGCGCCGGAGCAGCGCTGCTCCTGGCCGACGTTGCCCTGCTCGTGGATCACGCACAGCACGTTCTTGCGGCCGCGGGAGGCCAGCTCCGCCCCCGCCGCCTGACCGGCCGAGGACTCGTCCTGACCGATGTGGGTCAGCGCTCCGAACTTCGCGGAGAACTCCTGACCGGAATTGATCGTGATCACCGGGATGCCGGCCGCCTTGGCCTTGCCGAGGACGTCGGCCATCGCGTCGCCCTTGGCGAGGGTGACCAGCAGGCCGTCGACCTTCTGGTCGATCGCGGCCTGGACGAGCTGGACCTGGTTCTGGGTCTGCGCGTCGTTGGAGTACAGGAAGGTGATGTTGTCCTTGGCGGCGGCCTGCTCGGCGCCCTTGCGCACGCTGTCCCAGAAGGCGTCCCCGGCGCCGGCGTGGGTCACCATGGCGACCTTCCAGCGCGGGGTGGTGACGGCGCTGCCACCGGCGGCCGCGGCCTTGGCGCGGGCCTCCTCGGCGCGTCTGCCTCCGGTACTGCTGCAACCGGCCGCGGTGACCGCGAGGGCCAGGACGGCGCACACGGGCCAGAAGCGGCGGGACGGGCGAAAGCGGGTAGTGCTCATCCCCATAGTCTCTCTGGCCCGTCCGCGCGGGATCGCACCGCCTCGCCCGGCGGCGCGAACGGGCCGGGCGGTAAGGTGCCCCGGGGGACCTTCCTGGAAGTTCGCTGAGCGTCTGGTCCGGAGCACCGCCGTCCGGGTGACAGACTAGGCGCCGACCCGAAGCGGGAACATCACGGAAACGTGATGTTCCTCTCAGGTTCCGCACAGATTCGGACGGCAACCGATCATCGGTTCTCAGCCGTCTGATGCCATTGACGTGCGTTCGGGCGACTGGGGCCCGGGCGGCGAGCGACCCGGATACGAGAACTCGATGGAACTGACAGGTACGCCATTCTTCATCCTCACCGTCATCCTTGTACCGGTGTCCATCACAGTGGCGCTGCTGTTCTGGGGGAAGGTGCGCGGTCCCCAGCCGGTCCGCACCCTGTCCCGGATCGTCATGATCATGTTCTGTCAGGTCACGGCCGTGCTGATGGTCTTCGTGATGGTGAACAACGCGAACCTGATCTACGGCAACTGGGACGACCTGCTCGGCACCGGTGACCACGTCCGCGCGGTGCCCTCGGTGCCGCCGGTGGACCCGGCGGGCAACGGCCAGTCCGGCGAGGCCGCCAAGCAGCCCCCGAAGGTGCTGCAGAAGTTCGGCGGGGTGAACGACCCGGCGGTGCCCGGCGACGTCCAGAAGACCGAGCTCAAGGGCCAGGTGTCCGGCGTCGACGGCGAGGTGCTGGTCTGGCTGCCGCCGCAGTACAACGACCCGGCGTTCAAGGACAAGAAGTTCCCGGTCGTCGAGCTGATCCCGGGCTACCCGGGCTCCTCCTCCACCTGGTACGGCACCCTCAAGGTCTCCGAGCAGCTGAAGCCGCTGATGCAGCAGGGCAAGGTCGCGCCGTTCATCCTGGTCTCGCCGCGCACCCTGCTGCTGGGCAGCCACCAGGACGCGGGCTGCACCGACATCCCCGGCAAGATCAACGCGGACGCCTGGATCACCCGCGACGTCCCGCAGATGGTGATGGACAACTTCCGCGCCGACCCGTCCGCGGACCGCTGGGCGATCGCCGGTTACTCGGCCGGCGCCCACTGCGCGGCCAAGCTGTCGCTGGCCCACCCCAACCGTTACCGGGCCGGCATCGCGATGTCCGGCTACAACGACCCCGCGGTCGAGCCGGACTCGCTGGTCGGCAAGGACGCGAAGCTGCGCGAGGCCAACAACCCGGTCAACATCCTCAAGACCGCCCAGCAGCCGCCGAAGGTCGCCCTGCTGGTCAGCGGCGCCAAGGGCGACGGCTACGAGGACGGCCAGGCGATCGCCGCCGTGGCCAAGGAGCCGACCAAGGTCCAGGTCGAGGAGAGCACCGGCCCGCACACCACCGAGATGTGGAAGAAGATGGTCCCGAGCGCCTTCGAGTGGCTGACCGGGATCATCCCGGCTCAGTGACCGACCGTCACGACCGGCCGGTTTCCATGACCGACCGTCACGGCCGAGGGGCCCCCCCCCCCGGGGGGGGGGGGGCCCCCGGGGGGGGGCGGGGGGTGGGCGGGGAGCAACGAAACATAGACCCACCACACCACGAG